>DATNIH010000303.1:0-25236 GCA_035604515.1 Caulobacteraceae bacterium
CCGCCGCTCGATCTCGACCTGGCCAGCCTCGAGTTTCGAGAAGTCGAGAATGTCGTTGACCGTCGCCAGCAGAGCTTGAGCGGCGACGCCCACGCGGCCGAGGTATTTGCGAGCCCTCTCCCCGAGATCTGGCTCTTCGGCCATCAGCTTGTTGAATCCCAGGATGCTGGTCAGCGGCGTCCTGATCTCATGGCTCATGTTGGCCAGGAACTCGCCCTTGGCCACCGTCGCAGCCTCGGCTGCGTCCTTCGCGGCGAGGAGTTCGGCTTCCAAGCATTTGCGCTGCGACACGTCGCGCAGCACCGAGACCACCTCGATCGCAGCGCCCGCCTCGTCGCGCACGATTGACGGGTTGCCTTCCATCCAAACGTAGCGGCCATCGTTGGCCCTCAGCCGGTATTCGCGGTTGGCTTTGGGATCGACCTGGCCAGTTCGGAACAGGTCCTCGATCAGCTTGTGCAGGTGGTCATGGTCTTCGGGGTGAACGAGTTCGAACCCGGTGCGCCCGATCAGGTCGTCCGGTTCGTAGCCAAAGCGCCGGCAGGAAGGCGAGACGTAACGGATGACGTCGCCGGGACCGATGCGCAAGATCACGTCCATCGAGTGGTCGGCGAGCAGCCGGTAGGCGGCCTGGCTCTTGGCCATCGCTTCTTCGGCCGCGCGGCGCTCAGTGACGTCGCGCATGACGTCCGTGACAGCCATCGCCTTTCCCGTGATGGGGTCTCGCGCCAATCGAGGCTGCGTCTGCATCCATACGACCCGGCCGTCCTTCCGGATGTGCCGATGCTCGATCCTTTGGCCGCCCGGCGACTCGATCGATGCTGCGATTTCCAGCTTGACCCGTTCCCAGTCGTCGGGGTGACAAAAATCAAGCGCCTGGCGACCGACAACCTCCGACACGCTGAAGCCCGTCACGGCCTCGACCGACGAGGAGACGTAGGTGAAGCGTCCGCTCAGGTCGCACTCGGTCACGATGTCGCTGGCGTTCTCGGCGAGCAGCCGATAGCGCGCCTCGCTGGCCGCCAGCGCCGCCTTGACCTCCTTGCGCTTGGATATGTCGCGCAGGACAGAGACGAAGCCGACCGGGGCGCCGGCGTCGTCGCGGATGATGGTGGGCGCACCCTCCATCCACACCCAATCGCCTGCCTTCGTGCGCATTCGCTGCTCGCGGTTGGCGTCCCGGTTCTCGCGGCCCTCGTACATGTCGGCGATGATGGCGACGATGTGCGGCCTGTCTTCTGGGTGCATGATCTCGAAGCCGGCCTGGCCGAGCAGCTCCTCCGGTTCCCAACCATAGCGGCGGCAGCTGGGCGAGACGTAGACGACCCCTTTCCCGGGTTCGACGCTGATGACCACGTCGTGAGATTGCTCGCTCAGGAACCTGAGCTGCGCTTCGCTCTCGGCAAGCGCCAACTCAGCCTGTCTGCGCTCGGTGACGTCGCGAAGGATGTCCAAGACGGAAAGGTATTCGCCGCCTGGACCGTACTTGATGCGCGGCCGTCCCTCGACCCAGATCCAGTCGCCGCCGGCGTTTCGCATACGGTAGGTCAATGCAAGGTCGCTGCCGTCCTCGCCCCCGGCAATACGGCTCGAGAGGGCCTCGATGACGCCGTCAACATCCTGCGGATGGATCAGCGAGGCCGTCTCCAGGCCCCGGAGATCAGCGGTCCCGTAACCTAGGATGCGCTCGCAGGAATGAGAGGCGAACAGAATCCGCCCTTCGGCCGAGCTCTCGACGACCATGTCAGAGGTGTTTTCGGCGAGGAAGCGAGCGAGCGCCTCGTTCTGACTGTCGTCGTCGCGCACGGCCAAGGGACCCCCATCACCACGTTCCGCTTAGGGCGAACTGGCTAACCCTGCCTTAAGCCGCGTCAGGGATGAACGCCGTCGTCGGCCAAGCTAGTTGAGCCGCACGCCCTCGCCTAGGAGCCTGCCCACGCGACGAAGCAGAGTCATGTCCGTGAAGGGCTTTGCCAGGTAGTCCGAAGCGCCGAGAGCGATCGACCTCTCGACGTCACCCAGCCCCACCCGCGCGCTGAGCATGAGCATCTTTGGCATCCTGGGCGGCGGATCGCTCGCCAGAGCTCCAAGCACATCGAAGCCGTCGAGGCTTGGCATGCTGATGTCGAGGATCGCAGCGACCGGGGCGTCACGCCGAATGCGGTCCAGCGCTTCGCGACCGTCGCTCGCGGTGACGACCGCATAGCCCGCTCTCTCCAGGATCGTCGTGACCAGTTCCAGGACCGCCGGCTCATCGTCGACCACCAGGAACGTCTTGCGCGTCGCGTGCATCTGTCCGTCCTCGTGCTCGGTGCCCGAGACGTAGCGAATGATTCCGCCTCAACGGGCAGCGGCGTTTCGTCCCAGCGCGCCCTCTCCACGGGTCGCACACAAAGTTAAGCCAGCTGAAAGGGCCTACGTGCATTCTCACCGTTCGGAGGGGCCTGAGCGGCTACCATGTTCGGCAAGAAACTGCTGTTGACGGTCGTTCTTTCGGCCACCTACGGGGCCGTCGCGACCGTTGCCGACTTCGTCATCAACATCATCGTGCTGAAGACGCCGGGGGCGTTCTCGCCAGCTGAGACCGCGGGCTTGGCCGTCGTGATCGGCGCTCCGATCACCTACTACCTCCTAAGCCAGCGCTTTGACCTGAAGCGGGCCTTGGAGGAGCGCAATCGGACCAGCGAGGACTTGCGACGCAAGAGCGCCGAACTGGTGATCAGCGAGGAGCGCTACCGCCTGCTGGCCGACCGATCGCCTGACGTGATCATCCGCTACGACACGAGTGGGCAGGTCGAATATCTATCGCCGGCGGCCCGCAAATACGGATGGGATCCAGACAACCTTCAGGGCGTCAATCTCGCTGCTTCTCTGGATCCTTCCGAGCATGAGAGGAATGCACGATTTCTCGCGGAGCTGGCGGCCGGCCGACCTCTGCCACAGGACGCGGACAACACCTGGCAGGCTCGCACGCCTTCTGGTCGAGCGGTCTACTTCGAGGGCCGGTCGACGGCGATCAAGGACGACCGCGGCAACGTCGTCGGGGCGGTCGCGGCGCTTCGCGACGTTTCAGAGCGACAGGCTGCTGCGGAAGCGCTCGAGCGGAGCGAACAAAAGCTGAGAGGCCTCTTCGAGCTGGCGCCCGTCGGCATCGCGCTGACTGACATGCAAGGCCGCTACATCGAGTTCAACGAAGCGTTCCGCGCAATCTGCGGTTATACCCAAGATGAGCTCAAAGCACTCGACTATTGGACCTTGACCCCTCCTGAGTACGAGGCAGACGAGGCGATCCAGCTTGAAGCGCTTGCGAACACGGGGCGCTATGGCCCCTACGAAAAGGCGTATGTCCGCAAGGATGGCGCGCGCGTACCCCTGCGGCTGAATGGCCTTCTGATAAGAGGGCGGGGCGGCGAAGAGTTCATTTGGTCGATTGTCGAAGACATCACCGAGGAGCGACAAGCGAAAGCGATCTTGATCGACGCCCGCAATGCGGCCGAGGCCGCTAACCGATCCAAGAGCGAGTTCCTGGCCAACATGAGCCACGAGATCCGCACGCCACTGAACGGGGTCGTCGCGGTCTCGTCCATGTTGGCGCGAGCGGAGCTGGGTCCGAAAGAGCGCGAGATGGTAGAGATCGTCCGCGCATCGGCCAACAGTCTGGAACGGTTGCTGACAGACATCCTCGACCTTAGCCGGATCGAATCTGGCCAGGTCACCATCGAGCGTGCGCCTTTCCATCTCGGCGAACTAGTCCGCTCCGTGGCGGCGCCCTCGACACTGCGCGCCCTGGAGAAAGGCGTCGCGCTCGACGTGAACATCGCCCCCGACCTCCCGGGGCAGGTCTTCGGCGACTCCAATCGCCTGCGCCAGATCCTGAGCAACCTGCTCAGCAACGCCGTGAAGTTCACCGAGCAGGGGCGCGTCGTGCTGAGGGTAGCTCGCACAGCCGCCGGGACGGTCCGCTTCGAGGTGAGGGACACCGGCATCGGCTTCGATGTCGCTGACAAGGAACGCGTTCTCAGCCGCTTCCAACAGGCGGATGGGTCGATCACTCGGCGCTTCGGCGGTTCGGGTCTTGGTCTTACCATCTCGCGCGACCTGGCCGAGCTGATGGGCGGGGTACTGGATTGCGATAGCGCGCTGGGCGCAGGCTCGACGTTTTGGCTCGACCTGCCATTGGAGCTGGCGGTGGGGCTTGAGCCGGCCGAGGCAGCGTCCTCCGCCGACCCCGACCGGACATGCGCGTTGCGCATTCTGCTGGCCGACGATCACCCGACCAATCGCAAGGTCGTCGAGCTGATGTTGGCGGGGACCGACGCCGACTTGACCATGGTCGAGAACGGAGAGCAGGCGCTGGCGGCCTACGCCAATGACCGGTTCGACCTCGTGCTGATGGACATGCAAATGCCGGTCATGGATGGATTGACGGCGGTGCGACGGATCCGGGCGCTGGAGGCCGAGCGGGGCAAGGCGCGCGTTCCGATCATCATGCTGACCGCCAATGCCATGCCCGAGCACGTTGAGGCTTCGCATGCCGCGGGGGCCGACCATCACCTCGGGAAGCCGATCACGCCGGAGGGCTTGTTCGGCTCGATCGACGAGGTGCTCTGGGGACAGCCGCTGGCCACCCGCGCCGCGGTCTAGGGTCGAACGTCTCACGCCAACGAATGTCGTTTGGGGCGAAAGTCGCCGTTTGCACTGGGCCGGACGGCGGACGCTCCCAACGGCGCGAGACGCAGACCGCTAACTGACCACCGCTAGGGTGGCCGAAACCTGGTTCCGGCGCGGGTGCGATAAGTCATCGGCGCCGAGATGCCGCTTGACAGCGGTTACAAAGGTAACGTTACGAATGGCGCCGCGCTGGCTGGCTGGTCGGCCGGAGATGGCGTGGAGGCATGGATGGCGGACGGGGAAGGCGGCGACGGGCTCGAAGGGCGGGTGTTGGCGCTGGCGCGGGGCGGGATGGGGCGGGTCGAGATCGCGGCGGTGCTGGGTCTGACAGAGGACGAGTTGGCGGCGCTGGAGGCCGAGCAGCCGGGATTCGCGGTGGCGATGCGGCGCGCCGAGGTGCTGGAGCAGGCCTGGTGGGAGGGGTTGCCGCGCGAGGCGCTGGCGGGGGGTCATCGCCGGTTCAATCTGGCCGGCTGGTTGGGGGTGATGCGCTGGCGCCGGGGCGAGGATCCCGGCGCGCCGGCCGCGCCGCCGCCGGCCAAGCCGAAGGTCCGCTACGACATTCCCGACAACGGCCGCGAGCGTGGGCGCGCGCTGCACGATAGTTACTACAACGATCGCGACGAGGCGTGGTGGCGCGACGAAGAGATCCGCGAGACCGACGCCGATGTGCGGCGCGCCGAGGAGGCTCTGCGACACACCCTGGGCCACGTCAGAGACGAAGAGCGCGGGCTGGCTGAGCTGCGCGCCAAACTGACCTGGCTGCGCGAGGCGCCGCTGGACGCCGAGGCGCCGGAGGAATTCCTGGCTGACGGAGAGGAGACGGACGACGATGATGGATGGAAGTGATGCCCCGCCGCCGGTGCGCGATGTGCACGGGCGGTTCGCCGCAGGCAACTCCGGGCGGCCGTTCGGGACGCGCAACCGGACCTCGAAGCGGGTCGCGCGGGCGATCCTGCGCGATTTCGAGGCGCACCAGGACCAGCTGCTGCCCCTGCTGCGGCGGTGGCACGTGCCGCAGTATCTGGCGCTGGTGAGCCGGCTGTTGCCGCGGGTGAACGAGAGCGGCGGCGTCGAGCTGGACGTGCTGGACGAGATCGACACCGCGCGAGTTATCGCCGAGGTGCGCGCGGCGCTGGCCCGGGTGGACGCTGGCGGCGGCGGGCTCGAAGAGCTGGAGAGCGCGCTGCTGGGCGAGGGCCGCCACAATTCGGGCGCCGTTATTATCGGCGATTAGCGGTGACGTGGCGGGAATGAAAGGAAGGGATTGGTCACGGAAAGCACGGAAAGCACGGAAAAGGGCGGGGGGGTGTGCGGGCCGGAGCCGGTCCGTGTTTTCCGTGGCTCATCTCGTGTCGCCGGCGGTTCGCTCTGGCGGAAGGAGGCGAGGGCGGAGGCCCCCTTCCGCTCGGCGCTCCCTTTCCACCGTCGCTGCGCGACGGTCCCCCTTCCCCGCTGCGCGGGGCAGGGCGCGCCGAGTCGCTTTCCCCCGACAGGAGGAGAGAAGTGACCCGGCGTCTGGCTTGTCATTCGCGCAGGGGGCGGACAGGGTGGCGGGAGGTCCGCTTAGACGGGTGGAGGAACGCCGATGAAGGTCGGGGTGTCGCTGTTCGCGCAGAACTATGTCGACTGGGACCGCTACGAGGCGGCCGAGGCTGGGCTGCCCGAGGGACGGCTGCCGCAGCTGGTACCCGACGCCCAGATCTACCGCGAGCAGTTCCAGCTGGGGCGGCTGGTCGAGCCGCTGGGGTTCGACTCGCTGTGGACCGTAGAGCACCACTTCACGCCTTACACCATGATCAACAACCCGACCCAGTTCCTGGCCTATTTCGCTGGCTGCACCTCGCGGATCGACATGGGGACCATGGTGGTGGTGCTGCCCTGGCACGATCCGGTGCAGGTGGCCGAAGGGTTCGTCGCGCTGGACCACATGCTGGATGGGCGGCGGCTGAAGGTGGGCATGGGCCGGGGACTCGGCATCCGCGAATACAACGGGTTGCGGGCGCCAATGGATCAATCGCGCGAACTTTTCAAGGAGTCGCTCGACGTGCTGCGCGCGAGCCTTGCCGACGAATGGTTCTCGCACGAGGGAAAGTACCATCAGATCGGGCGCACCTCGCTGCGCCCGCGCCCGCGGCCCGGCAGCACCCTGCTCGACGACCTCTACATCGCCTGGGGCAGCCCCTCGTCGATGCCGGTGGCGGCGCACGAGAACTGCAAGCCGCTGTTCATCCCGCAACGGCTCTGGGAGGAGCACAAGGCCGAGCTCGGCGAATACAACCGCATCCGGGTGGAGGAGCACGGCTGGAAGCCGGAGCGGCCGACGGTCGTGTGCTGGGTCTACTGCGCCCCGACCGACGCCGAGGCGGAGGAAGGCGCGCGGCAGTACCTGCCCGAGTACGGCGACAGCGCGCTGCGGCACTACCAGTTCCTCGGCGAGCACCTGCAGGGGCTGAAAGGCTACGAGTACTACGCCCAGATGGCCAAGATGCGCGCGGCCCTGCCGCCGGAGTTCGACACCGCCCAGATCTATCTGCAGAACAACATCTGGGGCAGCCCGAAAACCTGCCTGGAGAAGCTGGAGCGCATCAACAGCATGATGGGCGCCGACGAATTCGTGGCCGTGTTCTCCTACGGCTCGATGTCGCTAGCGAAGGCGGAGGCGAGCATGCGCCTCTTCGCACGCGAGGTGCTGCCGAAGACCCAGGGCTTCGCGCCCGCCGACGTGCCGCTGCTGGTGTCGTAGGGGCGGACGAGCCTGCGTTGCTGGTGCGGATGGGGAGTCAGAAAAGGAAGGAGTCCACGAACAACACGAACAACACGAACGGCCGCTTTGCGGCGAAGCGGCCAGGTCGGAGGGCCCCGGCGCGCCTCCGGCGCGGCCCTTCCCCCTCCCGGGGGAAGAGATGGGCGCGTTCGTGTTGTTCGTGTTGTTCGTGGACAATCTTCTTTCGGCGGTAGCGGCGACCTGACTGCGGGGGGCGCTGAGCGCCGAGTCGTTTGCCCCTTTCCGGGGGAAGAGAGGGGGTGACGTTGTGCGGCAGAAGGTGCTGGTGCTCTATTTGAAGAACTCGGCGCTGGATTCGCCGGTGCTGGGGTGGGCGCAGTATGATGGGTCGGGCGAGACGCTGCACATGGCCGGCGACGACGACACGCCGCCCTACGCCACCGGCCTGGCGGCGCTGCGGGACGGCTGGCGGCTGTTCCAGGCCTCGCAGCTCCTGCCACACCCGCGCGGCGAGGAGTTCGATCTGGCTTATCTGAAGTACGAGTTCTTTTTCGAGCAGCTGGTCGAGGCCGCGCCATGAACGATCCGCCCCTGCTGTCGTCGGCCCAGATGGCCAGCTTCGTGGCGCGGGGCTTCCTGCGCTTCGACGGCGCGGTTCCCGACGCCATCAACGCCCAGTTCATGGCCGAGGCCGGCGAGGTTCCGGAGCTGGCCGAGGGCGGCAAGATCATGGCGGTCTATGGCGACACCCTGGCCGCCAGCCGCATCCCCGAGGTCGCCGCCGGCACGCCGCTCGCCGAGGCCTATGCGCCGGGCAGCGCCGTCAGCCGCATGCTCGACCTGCCGCTGGTGCGCGGCGCCCTGCGCAGCCTGCTGGGCGAAGCGCCGGTGTTCGACCACCACTTCCTGCACGTGACGTTCCCGCCGCGCTACTACGAGGCGGCGCACCGCGAGAACGTCTCGCAGCACACCCACCAGGACTCGACCATCGACCCCAGGCTCTCGTTCGACGTGCAGGTGATGTACTACCCGCACGCGGTGACGCGGCCGATGGGCGGCACCCGCTTCATCCCGGGTACGCACCTGCGCAAGGTCAGCGAGGTGGCGCTGGGCCGCTACCAGAACATGCTGGGCCAGCAGCACATGGTCTGCGAGGCCGGCACGCTGCTGTTCCTGCATCACGGCCTATGGCATGGCGGCGGCGTCAACCTGTCGGACGACGTGCGCTACATGTTCAAGATCCGCATGCACGCCAGCGGCTCGCAGGTGCGCGGCTGGGACGTGGGCGACCTGCCCCTCAAGAACGCAAAGGGCCCCAACGCGCAGCGGCCGATCTTCTTTCGCAAGTCGGCGCCGGAGCGGGGAACCGTCGAGGACATCCTGATGACGCCGGAGCCCTGGTTCGAGCAGGACACCGGGCGGCTCGAGTTCGTCAACCGGATCAAGTTGTGGCGCTACCTGACCGACGATCCGACCTATGACGCCGACTACTGGCTGACCCGGCTGGAGACGGCCGTCTGAGCCTCAGCGCCAGGCGAACACCGGCTGCTCCAGCTCGGCGACCCGGGTGACACGGCCGGCGACCAGTTCGCGCAACTGATAGACCATGGCGGCGGTCGGGGCGTGGATGTGGTGCCCGTCGACGACCCGGACCCGGATCAAGGGGCGCGGGCTTTCGGGAATGGTCTCGAACTGAATCGCCTCGTCGCCAGCGAGGTGGTCGAGCCGGATGTAGTGCACCGAGGCGACCTCGTGCGGGTTCGGCTTCAGCGCGCTGGCGTCGTCCAGCCAGGTGACGACCGGCGTGATCGCATAGCCGGAGCGGGTCGGATAGTCGTCGAGCAGGCCCAGGATGTGCCGGGGGGCGAGCCGCAGGCCCAGTTCCTCCTCCAGTTCGCGCAGGGCGGTCTCTTCGAAGGTTTCGCCCGGATCGCAGCGACCGCCCGGCAACGCCCATTGGCCGCCATGGGCGCGCAGTTCGGCCGCCCGGCGGGTCAGCAGGAAGGCGGTCTGGCCCGAGCCGTCGTCGGCCGCGACCAGGGTGATCGCCACCGCGGCTGGCTTCAGGCTGGCGTCTTCGTGGACGATGCGGGGAAAGCTGGCGCAGCGTGCGGACAGCGCCTCGCGAAACGCGGCGGCAAACGGATAGCTCATCTAGTTGAAGCGGCGCTTGCGCTGCATCGCCAGGCGATCGCCCGAGCGGACCTCGACGTCGAACACGTCGTCCTCGCGCTGGATCGTCAGCGGCACGGTGACGCCCGGCGGACCGAGCGCCCAGAGCCGGGTGTAGAACCCGGCCAGGTCCTTCACCCGCTCGCCAGCCAGCCGCTGCACGATGTCGCCTCGGCGCAGCTCGGCCCGCGCCGCGGGGCCGCCAGGCGTCACGTCCTGGATCACCACGTGCGAGCCGTTGTCGTGCGAGATCACGCCGAGCCAGGGCCGCGGTGGCCTGGCCGCGCGTCCGCTGGCGAGGTCGTCGAGGATGGGCGGCAGCAGCTCGGCTGGGACGAACATGTTGAGCGGCTGGATGTCGCCGTCCTGGGCGTGCCGCTCCATCCACAGCGAGCCCACGCCGACCAGATCGCCGTTGGGGCCGATCAGCGCGGCGCCGCTCCAGTGCGGGTGGGCCGGTTCGACGTACAGCGCTTCTTCCAGGTAGTATTCCCAGTAGCCGGCGAAGGGGGCCCGGGCGAGCACGTGGCCACCCAGCGCGTGGGCGCGGCCGCCGCCGCCCGCCGAGATCACCGCGGCCTCCGGCCGCAGCTTTCGGGAGTCACCGATCGGCATCGGCGGCAGTCCAAGCGGCTCCAGCGCGTGGACCAGGCCGAAGCCGGTGGCCTGATCGGTCCCCAACACGTGCGCGGGGATGCGGCGGCCGTCGCCGGTGCTGAGCAGGACGTCGTCGGCTTCGGTGATCAGGTAGCCGATGGTGAGGATCAGTCCCTCGGCGCCGATGACGACGGCGTTGCCGGGCCGGTAAGTGCCGAGCGTCTTGGCCGAAGCGGCGTCGTCGCTGATCCGGGATTCCAGCGCGAGCACCGACGACAGCCGGAGGTCCAGGTCGAAGTCGAACAGCTGGGCGATGGGCCGCAGCGCCTCTTCCACCTCGAGTTCGTCAAAGGGCGAAGCCACCGGCGATGTCTCCGTTAGGCTGGGGTTGGCAGGCTTGGTACGCCTTCCTACCCGTCGATCGCAGCACAAATCCGACTGGCGGCGGATTGGCCATGCTCAGGCCGTCGCCAGTTCCCCACACACGAACGCCACCTCGCCGGCGTTGAGCAGGGCCGTCAGCACCGCCTCGGCGTTGCGCGGCGGCGTGATCAGCAGCAGGCCGATGCCGCAGTTGAAGGTGCGCCGCATCTCGGCTTCGGCGACGCCGCCGGTCTCGGCCAGCCACGCGAACACCGGCGGCGCCGTCCAGGCGCCCCAGTCGAAGCGCGCCGCCAGGCCAGGCGCGATGGCCCTCGGCGGGTTCTCCACCAGGCCGCCGCCGGTGATGTGGGCGCAGCCGGTGAGGAGCCCGGCCTTGGCCAGCGGCAGCACGCTGTCGATGTAGATCCTGGTCGGCGTCATCAGCGCCTGGGCGAGCGTCTGACCGTCGGCGAAGGGGGCAGGGGCCTCCCAGGCGAGGCCGGAAAGCTCGACGATGCGGCGGATCAGCGAATAGCCGTTGGAGTGCGGCCCCGACGAGCCGAGGCCAATCAGCAGATCGCCGGGCCGTTGGCGATCGAACCTGGGCAGCACGCCTTCGCGGTCGACCGCCCCGACGCAGAAGCCGGCGAGGTCGAAGTCGGCGCCGGCGTACATGCCCGGCATCTCCGCCGTCTCGCCGCCGACCAGGGCCGCGCCGGCGAGCTTGCAGCCCTCGGCGATGCCGGCCACGACGCGCGTCGCCTGAGCCACATCCAGCTTGCCGGTGGCGAAATAGTCGAGGAACAGCAGCGGCTCGGCGCCCTGGGCCAGCAGGTCGTTGACGCACATGGCGACCAGATCGATGCCGACGTCGTCGACGAGGTCAGTCTCGATGGCGATCTTCAGCTTGGTGCCGACGCCGTCGGTGGTGGTGACCAGCAACGGGTCGGCGTAGCCGGCGGCCTTGAGATCGAACAGCGCGCCAAAGCCGCCCAGCGCCGCGTCGGCGCCCGGCCGGCGGGTGGCCTTGGCCAGCGGTTTGATCGCCTCGACCAGCGCGGCGCCGGCGTCGATGTCGACGCCCGCCTTGGCGTAGGTCAGGCCGTTGCGGCGCTCAGACATAAGTACGCGGCTCCGACGCGGGCGCAAATTTCGGACGGTCCGGCTTCAGAGTCTTGCAGACTCGGCCGCCCGCGGGGCTATAGCTAACCGATGACGCCGATTACCTCCACCGCCGACCTCGCGGACTTCTGTGCGCGGTTGGAGGGCCAGGCCTTCGTCGCCGTGGACACCGAGTTCATGCGCGAGACCACCTACTGGCCGAAACTGTGCCTGATCCAGGCCGCCGCGCCCGGCGGAATCGAGGCGACCATCGATCCGTTGGCCGAAGGGCTCGACCTGAGCCCGTTCCTGGAGGTGATGCGCGACACCCAGGTGCTGAAGGTGTTCCACGCCGCGCGCCAGGACGTGGAGATCTTCAACAACCTCGGCGCGATCCCGACGCCGCTGTTCGATACCCAGATCGCCGGCATGGCCGGCGGCTTCGGCGAGCAGATCGCCTACGACGCCCTGGTGCGGAAAATTCTGAAGATCGACCTCGATAAGAGCCATCGGTTCACCGACTGGTCGCGGCGGCCGCTGTCGGAGGCGCAGCTCACCTACGCCATCGCTGACGTCACCCACCTGGCCGAGCTCTATCCGATCCTGCTGGCGCGGCTGGAGAAGGCCGCGCGGCTCTCGTGGGTGACCGAAGAGATGGCGGCGATGACCGATCCGGCGCTCTACGACGTCGACCCCGAGAACGCCTGGCGGCGCCTGAAGCCGCGCAAGCACGCGGTCAAGTATCTGGCGGTGTTCAAGGCCGTGGCCGCCTGGCGCGAGCGCACCGCGCAGCAGCGCGACCAGCCGCGCGGGCGGATCCTGAAGGACGAGGCGATCGACGAGCTGGCGGCTCAGGCGCCGACCGAAGTCGACGCGCTGAACCGGCTGCGCTCGGTGCCTAAGGGCTTCGGCGGCTCGCGCTACGGGCCCGAGCTGATCGAGGCGATCGGTGAGGCGCTGAGCGACCCGGAAGGCTACGCCCCGAAAATCGAACGCGACACCACGCCGGTCTCGCCGGCGGCTGGGGCCGTGGTCGAACTGCTCAAGGTGCTGCTGAAGGCCAGGGCCGAGGACGCCGGCGTCGCCTCCAAGCTCATCGCCACTGTCGCCGACCTGGAAAAGATCGCCAGCGACGACCGCGCCGATTCGTCCGCGCTGAAAGGCTGGCGCCGCGAGGCGTTCGGCGAGGACGCGCTGAGACTCAAGCGCGGCGAACTGGCCCTGGTGCTCGACGGTACGCGGGTGCGGGTGGTGCCCGTGCGGCGGGCGGCGAGGGCGAGCGCCTAAGCCACTTTTTCCTGCTTCGTCCGTTCGCGGCGGGAGGCTGGGCGGACCTTGAGTTCGCGTTCCAGCAGCGCGGCCAGCGTCGCCGCGCGCTTGGCGGTCTGTTCGCCGAGCAGGATCGCCGCGGCGGGTTCGTCGGCTTCGACGACGAGGGACGAGGGGCGGATCTCCAGGTTGGCCTGGCGCAGCAGGTCCGGGCTGCGGCCCGACATGTCGCAGGCGAGGCGAATGGCGGCGCCCAGGGCTCTCGCCCGCTGCACCCGCTCGTGGGTCAGCAGCCGCGCGATCAGGTCCGGCTTGGGCACGGTTTCGGCGGCGGTGTGGCGGGCGAACATGGTCGTCGCCAGGAACACGCGCTCGGCGTGGTTCATTCCGGGGATCGGCGCGCGCAGCACCTGGTGGAAGATCAGGTCGGCGCGATGGTCCGGGTGCAGCCGGGCGCCGAGGTCGGCGAGACGGCAAGCGGCGCTCAACAGCACCGGTTCGCGCGCGCCGAGCACGGGCTCCAGGTTCCCGAACGCCGGTCCCAGCCAGGCTTGCACCGCCGGGCCCAGCGTCGGGTTGACACCCTCGCGAGCGCTGAGCGCCGCGCAGCCCTCGATCAACGGATCCTCGGCGCGGCAAGCGGGCGACATCGCCTCGAACAGCACGCCTTCGCGCAGACCATAGGCGGAGAGCACCACACGGTCGACGCCCAGGGTGTCGACCAGGCCCTCCAGCACCGCGGCGGCGTGGGGCAGGGTCTCAAGCCGCCGCCGCGAGATGCCTTCGATCCGCTCGAGCGAACGCACCGACTGGTGCGAGATCAGGCGGGCGGCTTCCAGCGCCTCGCGCCGGGTCATCTCGTACTGATGGATGATCTCCAGGGGATAGGACGACATGCGCATGGCCAGCAGCGCCAGGTTGCGCCAGGCGCCGCCGACGGCATGGAACACCGGCGTCTTCAACGCGTCGACGTGAGGTTTCAGCCGGCGTTCGACCTGGCCACGCACCCGGTCCGGATCGAAGCGGCCGTTGTCCTTGAAGGCGAAGGGCCCCAACGGCAGGGTCACGCCGTCGCCGGGCGCGCCGTTCTCCAGCCGCACCAGCTCCAGGCTGGCGCCGCCGAGATCGCCGGCCAGGCCGACCGACTCCGGCGCCCCGGCCAGCACGCCCAGCGCCGCATAGCGCGCTTCCTCGCCGCCGCTCAGAACCCGCAGATCGAGCCCGGTCTCGGCCCGCACGCGGCGGCAGAAAGCCGGGCCGTCCTCGGCGTCGCGGGCCGCGGCGGTTGCGACGGCGAACACCCGCGTTGGCGCGGCGGCGCCGACCAGGGCGGCGAAACGGCGCAGGGCGGCCATCGCCGCTTCGACGCCGTCCGGCGAGAGCCGGCCACTGGTCGCCAGGTCGCGGCCAAGTCCCGCCAGGATCTTCTCGTTGAACACCGTCCACACCGCGCGGCCCTCGACGCGGTAGAGCACCAGACGGACCGAGTTCGAGCCGACGTCGATGACGGCGGCGTCCCAGGCGGGGGGCCCCTGTGTGGGGGCGGCCTGGGTCGTGGTGTCAGCTTCCGGCGACCACATGGTCGAACGCACGCGGCAGGTCCTTCACCTTGTGACCCCGGCCGGAGAGGCTGGGGTTGGTCATGAAGTAGTCGTGAGCCGAAAAAGCGCGTTTGCGATCCCAGCCGGGCGTCCTCTGATAGCGCCCATCGCCATCCAGACGCCAGCTTTGTGCCTCGTCGTTCAGATTCGCCACCATGATCTGGTCGAGCACCTGCTGGTGCACGGTGGGGTTCTCGACCGGCGCCAGCACCTCGACCCGGCGGTCGAGATTGCGGGGCATCCAGTCGGCCGACGAGATGTAGAGGCGCGCGTGGTTAGAGGGCAGGGGATGGCCGTTGGCGAAGGCGACGATGCGGGCGTGTTCGAGGAAACGCCCGACGATGCTCTTCACGCGAATGTTCTCGGATAGCCCCGGGACGCCGGGCCTGAGGCAGCAGATGCCGCGGATGATCAGCTCGACGCGCACGCCGGCGCGACCGGCGCGGTAGAGGCCGTCGATGATCTCGGTGTCGACCAGGGAGTTCAGCTTGGCCCAGATGCCGGACGGCCTGCCCGCCTGGGCGTGTTCAGCCTCCGTCGCGATCAGGCGCAGCAGGTCGTGCTTCATCGAGATCGGCGAATAGGACAGCTTCTCCATCCGCTCGGGCAACGCATAGCCGGTGATGTAGTTGAAGATCTTGGCCGAATCCCGCGCCATCGCCGGATCGGCGGTGAACAGCGACAGGTCGGTGTAAATCTTGGCGGTGACCGGATGGTAGTTGCCGGTGCCGTAGTGGCAGTAGGTGCGCAGCCCGTCGCCCTCGCGCCGCACCACCACCGACAGCTTGGCGTGGGTCTTGTATTCGACGAAGCCGAACACGACGAGCACGCCGGCCCGCTCCAGGTCGCGGGCCCACTTCAGGTTGGCCTCCTCGTCGAACCGGGCCTTGATCTCGACCAGGGCGGTGACGTTCTTGCCGTTCTCCGCCGCCTCGATCAGCGCCGCGACGATCGGGCTGTCCTTGCTGGTGCGATAGAGCGTCTGCTTGATGGCGATGACGTTGGGATCCTGCGCCGCCTGACGCAGGAACTGCACCACCACGTCGAAGCTCTCGAACGGGTGGTGGACCAGGATGTCCTTCTCGCGGATGGCGGCGAAGCAGTCGCCGCCATGGTCGCGTATCCGCTCCGGGAAGCGCGGCTGGAACGGTGGGAACTTCAGCTCCGGCAAGTCCGGTGGGATCAGCTGGCTCATCTGGGCGAGGCCGAGCTTGCCGTCGACCTTGACCACGTCCTGGGGCTCGGCCGCCAGTCCCTCGAGGATGAAGTTCCGCAGGTCTTCGGGCATCGAGGCCTGAATCTTGACCCGCACGACCAATCCCAGGCGGCGCCGCTTCAGCCTGGCTTCGAATTCCCGCACCAGATCTTCGGCCTCTTCCTCGATCTCGACGTCGCTGTCGCGGATCAAACGGAACAGGCCCTGGCCCTCCACCTCGCAGCCGGGAAACAGGCGGTCGAGGAACAGGATCAGGAAGCTCTCGAGCGAGAAGAACCGCCGCGCGTGACGGCGGCGACCGCCCGGCGGCAGCTCCCAGAACCGGTCGACCTGGGTCGGCACCGGGACCAGGGCATAGAGCTGCTTGTTGTCCGAGAGCCGGCGCAGTTTCAGCGCCAGCGAGAAGCCCAGGTTGGGGATGAACGGGAACGGATGGGCCGGATCGATCGCCAGCGGCGTCAGCACCGGGAAGATGCGGCTGAGGAAGATCTCCTCGATCGCCGGACGGTCGGCGGCGGTGATGTCCTTGGCGTCGAGCAGGACGAGCCCGGCGGACGAGAGCTCAGCGCGCATGGCGGCCCAGATCCGCTGCTGCTCGGTCATCAGGTCGTTGGCCGCGGCGCTGACCTTGACCAGCTGCTGCGAGGCGGAAAGACCGTCCTGGCTCAGCACCCGCACGCCCTCGCGCACCAGCGCCTTCAGGCCAGCGACGCGGACCATGAAGAACTCATCGAGGTTGTTGGCCGAAATCGACAGGAACCGCAGCCGCTCGAGCAGCGGGTGGCGCGGATTCTCGGCTTCGTCGAGCACCCGCTGATTGAAGCTCAGCCAGGAGAGCTCGCGGTTGAAGAAACGGTCGGGCGAGCGCAGCAGGTCCGGAGGCGGCGGCGCGGGCGCGGCGACCGGAAGCGCGGCGGACTCGGCGACTTGGGCTTCCAAGGGAGGCTCATCGTGGCGATTGGGAATGGACAGTGTCTGGCGCCATTCCGTGGCGCTAACAAGACATCACTCGAACAGATCGAGAGTCCCCGAGTCGGATTCAAGAATCTGCCGCGCCAGGGTGCGGGTGATCTCGCGTTCTTCGGCGTCGGCAGCTTCGTCGAGACGTCCGACGATCTCGCGCGCCATTCGAACCGACCGTTCGATGCGCCGCATCAGGTAGGGATACACATCTTCCGCCGGCTTTATGCTCCGTTCCCGGAAGAATTTGCGCAGCAGTCCCTCCAGCACGGCGTCGTCTGGTTCGCGGATCTCGGCGACGTGGATGGCGTTGAGCCGCGAGCGCAGGTCGGGCAGTTCGGCCGGCCAGCTGCGCGGGTGGCTGCGGGAGGTGAGCAGCAGCCCGTCGCCCGACCCAGCCATGTTGATGAGGTGGAACAGGGTTTCCGGATGGGCGCGCTCGGCGTCCTCCAGCAACACGGGTTTGCCGTAAGCGCTGGCGATGTCGGTGCAGGCGGCGTTGAGCACGGCCGCCTTCGCCCTCGCCGCCCATTCCATCGCCAGGTGGGTCTTGCCGGATCCTTCCGGGCCCACCAGGGCCAGACAGCCGCCGTGCCACGCCGGCCAGTCGTCCAGCGCCTTCCTGGCGTCCAGGTTCGTATCCGAGAAGACGAAGTCCGCTCGCGCATACGAAGCCGGCCGCCTCAATTTCAAACGCAGTTGGCGCGTCAACAGCCTGAACCTGGCGATTGAGGTGAGTGGCGATAACCTAGCATTATTGCAGCGCAGCGTCGATTGGCGGTTGTCCGACTATCGTCAGCTGGCAGACATCCGGGCGGGGGACGTCCGCATAGCGGCCTCCACCAGGCTGGCGCGGCGGCGCAAATCAACCACGGGGCGCGACAGGGTATCCAGCGCCTCTAAGGTTGCGCGATGGCCGATTTCGACCGCCTGATCGAAGGCTTTCCAGTCGCGGATCTCAATTTCGTCGACGTCCGGTTGTATGAGCACGTCGGTCGCCTGATGCGCCAGGACCAGTTCCGCGCCGGAGCGGACCGTCGCCGAGCGGATCAGCACCGAGACGATCGGGGGGCCTTTGCGCCAGTCGCCGGAGATCAGCCAGCGCCAGAGCGAGGCCGGCGGCCGCACGTCCTCGGCCTCAATGCTGCGACCGCGTCCGACATCGACGCCGACGATCGGCCCAAGCTGGATCGCGCGCATCAGATCGGCGGGAAAGTTCTTCAGCACCGCTCCGTCCACCAGCACGTTCTTGTCGATGGTCACGGGCGGCAGCACGCCGGGCAGGGAGATGCTGGCGCGCAGCGCCTCCCGCACCAGGCCGGTGCGGTGCAGTTGGTAGGCGCCGGTCGTCAGGTTCGCCGAGATGCAGAAGAACGGCAGCCATAGATCGGGGATGAAGCGGTCGCCGAAGTGTTCGGTCAGCCGTTCACGGACCTTGTCGCCGTGGGTGAGGGCGATCATCGGAAAAGCGATGTCGTCGAGCGGGCTGGAATCGACGAAGGCGCGGCGGATGCGCATGTCGAGCTCCTGGTCGTCCCAGCCCATCGCCACGCCCGCCGCAACGATGGCGCCCATGGAGACGCCGCCGACGAAGTCGATCGGCACGCCGCGCTCGTGCAGCGCCTTGACCGCGCCGACGTGGGCGTAGGCGCGGGCGCCGCCGCCGGACAGCACCAGCCCGACCGACTGCCCGGTCACCACCCGGGCGATGCGATCGGTGTCGGCGTCACTGCCCTCGCGCAGGTGGAACAGCCGCGCCGGGCGCATCGACTCGAACCAGGCTTCGCTGCCGCGAGGCGCGTCCGCGCCCGGCGGGTGCAACAGGATCAGGTCGGTGAGCTGCTGCACCTGCAGCGGCTCGGCGGCCTGGGCCTCCGGCAAGGGCGGGGGTGGCGGCGAGGACGCGTCAGCGACGCGGAACAGCCGGTCGCCTTGCCGCCCCACCAGGCCTTTCCAGGCCAGCTCCTCGGACTCGGCGACGTAGAGCACGAAATCGTGGTCGCGCTCGACGTTGGAGAACCACTCGGTGGGCGCCCGCAACGCCTCGACCCCGACGATGGTGGCGCGATAGCCGAGGTTGCCGATGCGCCCGGCGATGCGGGCGGCCAGGGAGCGCACCTGCACCGCCGGCGACAGACCGATGAAGCCGAACACCGACGGCTCGCCCATCACCCCACCGGTGGCGCTCTGGCGATTGCGCAGGATCATCAGCCGCGCCAGCTCGGTCATCACCGTTGGGTCGGTGGCGACCGCGTCGAAGAAGTCGTCGCGGCTCAGCGACAGCACCTCGGAGTCGCGCAGCGCCGCCACGGTGGCCGAATGCGGCGCGCCGGCGACCAGCGCCATCTCGCCGGCCGGTTCGCCTGGCCGGATCACCCCCAGAAACTGAGTCTCGCGCCCTTCGGCGCGGCGAAAAGCGCCCAGCCGCCCGGCGCGCAGAAAGTAGAACTGATCGGCCTCCTCGCCGGCCTCGTAGAGCGGCGCGCCGCCGGGCAGAGAGAACCACACAGCGCGGCCGCCGCTCACTTCCCGGGCGAAGAGCCGCGTGAGCGCCGAATCGGGCAACGAGTCGGTGAGGGTCGCCACAGCGGGACAGTAGCGGGCGAGTCACCCCGCCGGCAATTCGGGCTAGTGTCGCCATCAACGATGTCGAGTCATCCGTCCACAAGCGGCGCCGTGCTGATCCGCCCCGCGCGCCGCGACGAGGCGCTGGCGGTGGCGCAGGTCCACGTGCTGGCCGACCGTGAGACCTATGAGCCGCTGTTTGGCGCGCACTTCGAGGCGGTAGACATCGACCGCTCACAGCTGCGCTGGGATGCGGCGCTCGGCGCCGGCGACGTGCTGCTGGTCGCCGAGGACGCGGGCCGGATCGTCGGCTTCGCCCACGCCACGCCGAGCTGGATGAGCTCGCTTTACCTGCTGGCCACGCACCTGCGCCGCGGCATCGGGCTGGACTTGCTGGTCGCGCTCTGCGAGGCGCTGCGGGTGCGGGGCGTCGCCGAGGTCGGCTTCAAGGCCGTGGCGACGAACGCGAACGCGCTGGCGTTCTACGATGCGGTGGGCGCCAGGGCGGTCGGCCGGGAAACGCAGGGCGAGGGGGAAGGGCGCTGGGAGGATATCGTGTTCGCACTGGCCACCGACGCGCCGATGGCTTTCCGGCGCACCTGAGCGCGGTGTATCGGTGACGTCATGCCCCGGCTGAAGAGCGCCATCGACCCCAGAAGCGACGCCTTCGTCCGCAATGCCGAGCTCAACCTGGCGCTGGCGCAGACGCTGCGGACCCGCGTCGCCGAGGCGGCGCTTGGCGGGCCGGAGGCCTCGCGCAGGCGGCACACGGAGCGCGGCAAGCTGCTGCCACGCCAGCGGGTCGAGCGGCTGCTCGATATCGGCTCGCCGTTCCTCGAGATCGGCCAGCTCGCGGCGTTTGGCCTCTATGACGGCGAGGCGCCCGGCGCCGGCCTGATCACCGGCATCGGCCGCGTCGCAGGCCGCGAGACGCTGATCATCGCCAACGACGCCACGGTGAAAGGCGGCGCCTACTTCCCGGTGACGGTGAAGAAGCACCTGCGCGCCCAGGAGATCGCACTGCAGAACCGCCTGCCGTGCGTCTATCTGGTCGACAGCGGCGGGGCCAACCTGCCGCACCAGGCCGAGGTGTTCCCCGACCGCGACCACTTCGGCCGCATCTTTTTCAACCAGGCCCGCATGAGCGCCGAGGGCATCGCCCAGGTCGCCTGTGTGATGGGCTCCTGCACGGCGGGTGGCGCCTACGTGCCGGCGATGAGCGACGAGACCATCATCGTGCGCGGCCAGGGCACCATCTTCCTCGGTGGGCCGCCGCTGGTGAAGGCCGCCACCGGCGAGGTGATCAGCGCCGAGGAACTCGGTGGGGCCGACACCCATGCCCGCAAGAGCGGCGTCGTCGACCACGTTGCGGCCAACGACACCCACGCGCTGGAGCTGGTGCGTTCGATCATCGGACACTTGGGCGCGCGGCCCGCGCCGCCGCTGCAGCCCGCCGAGCCGGAGCCACCGGCCTACGACCCGGCGGAGCTCTACGGCATCATCCCACCGGACGTGCGTGCGCCCTACGAGGTGCGCGAGGTGATCGCCCGGATGGTCGACGGCTCGCGGTTCGACGAGTTCAAGCAGCTCTACGGCGCGACCCTGGTCTGCGGCTTCGCCCACATCTGGGGCTATCCAGTCGCGATCCTGGCCAACAATGGGGTGCTGTTCTCCGAGAGCGCGCTGAAGGCGGCGCATTTCATCGAGCTCGCCTGCCAGCGCGGCGTCCCGCTGATCTTCCTGCAGAACATCTCCGGCTTCATGGTCGGCGGCCGCTACGAGGCCGGGGGCATCGCCAAAGACGGGGCCAAGATGGTGATGGCGGTGGCCTGCGCCGAGGTTCCGAAGTTCACCGTGCTGATCGGCGGCTCGTTCGGGGCCGGAAACTACGGCATGTGCGGGCGCGCCTACTCGCCGCGCTTCCTGTTCTCCTGGCCCAACAGCCGCATCAGCGTGATGGGCGGCGAGCAGGCCGCCAGCGTGCTGGCGACGGTCAACCGCGACGCGGACAAGTGGACGCCAGCCGAGGAGGAGGCCTTCAAGGCCCCGATCCGGCAGCGCTACGAAGACGAGGGTAACCCCTACTACGCCACCGCCCGGCTCTGGGACGACGGCATCATCGACCCGACCCAGACCCGCGACGCCCTGGGTCTGGCCATCGCCGCCAGCCTGGGCGCCCCCATCCCGCCGACCCGGTTCGGCGTTTTCCGCATGTAGCCGGGGAAGGAGTACGCCATGTCCAATCCCATCGCCGATCCGTTCGTCGAGGTCCCTGACACCGACGCCACCTCCGACCTCGTCACCATGGAGGCCACCGAGGAAGGCGCGGTCACCGTCACCCTGAACCGGCCGGACAAGAAGAACGCGTTCAACGCCGAGCTGATCGGCGCGCTGCGCGAGACGTTCGAAACCCTGCGCGACCAGGAGACAATCCGGGTGGTGTTCGTGCAGGGCGCCGGCGGGACGTTCTCGGCGGGCGCCGACCTGGAATGGATGCGCGACGCCATCGAGCACACCGAAGTGGATAACCGCGACGACGCCATGCAGATGGCGATCCTGCTCAAGCACCTCCACGACATCCCGGCGCTGACGGTGGCGCTGATCGAGGGCGGCGCGTTCGGCGGCGGCGCCGGGCTGGCGGCGGCCTGCGACATGGGCGTGGCGGTGCACAGCGCCAAGTTCGCCTTCTCGGAGGTCAAGCTCGGGCTGATCGCCGCCACCATCAGCCCCTACGTCGTCGCCGCCATCGGCGCGCGCCGGGCGCGGCGGCTGTTCTCGTCGGGCGAGGTGTTCGACGCCGAGCAGGCGCGGCTGTTCGGCCTGATCGACGAGATCGTGGCCGATGGCGCGGCGCTGGAAGCGGCGAAGAGCCGGATCATCGCCACGCAAGCGCTCTGCGCGCCAGGCGCGGTCGCGGAGTCGAAGCGTCTGGTTGGCGAGGTGGCGGGGCGGGCGATCGACCACGGCCTGATGGTCCACACCGCCAAGCGGATCGCCGCGCAGCGGGTCGGCGACGAAGGCCAGGCCGGCGTGCGCGCGTTTCTGGAGGGGCGCAAAGCCCCCTGGGCCGAGTAGGCCGCAGAGGGGGCGATGTCGCGGGAGATCGAGGCAGCAGCGCTCGACAGCGTGAAGGCCGTGCTTGGCAGCGATGCGCCCAGGCACGCCTTGCCACTCGGCGCGCCGTGCCCCAACTGCGCGACGCCGCTGGCCGGACCATGGTGCCACGCCTGCGGACAGTCGTCCGACGACCATCACCGCTCGCTGGCGCGGCTGACGGCCGAGGCGATCGGCGGCCTGATCGACGTCGACAGCCGGCTCTGGCGCACGCTGCCGGACCTGTGCCTGCGCCCCGCCCGGCTGACGCGCGCCTACCTCGACGGCCATCGGGTCTCGCAGATCCCGCCGTTCCGCCTGTTCTTGGTGGTGATCGTGCTCCTGTTTCTCGCGGTCAGCCTCGAACCGAACGGAAGCGGCCCGGCGCCCCTAGGCAACGGCAAAGCCATTGCAGCCGAGCCTCAGGTCAAACTCGACCTCAACGTCAACGGACAGCAGTTCGCCGACGCCTGGGTCACGGCGCGGCTCAAGACCATCGCCAAGAACCCGCAACGGTTTGAGACCGCACTCTTCGATTGGGCGCAGCGCCTGGCCGTGTTGGCGCTGCCGACGAGCGCCGGCCTGCTGGGGCTGATGTTCTTCTGGCGTCGTGGGATCTACCTGTTCGATCACCTGATCTTCAGCATGCACTCGCTATCCTTCCAGGGCCTGCTGCTGTCGATCACGATGCTGGCCGGTCGGCTGAATGGCGCGTTCGAGCTGCTGTTGCTGATCGCACCCGTGCATCTGTTCGCGCATCTCAAGGGCGTCTATCGGCTGGGGATGTTCGGCACGCTGTCGCGGATGCTGGTGCTGTTCATCGGCTCGGCGTTCGGCTTCATGGTCGCGCTCGCCGGGCTGGTCGTCATCGGGCTCTACGAGGTTGGCGCATGATCGGCTCGGTCCTGATCGCCAACCGTGGCGAGATCGCTCGGCGGATCATCCGCACCGCGCAGCGGCTCGGCGTTCGCACCATCGCGGTCTACTCCGAGGCTGACGCCGACGCGCCGCACGTCGCGGAAGCCGATGAAGCCGTGCTGATCGGGCCGCCGCCGGCCCGCGAGAGCTACCTCAAGGGCGAGGCTATCCTGGCTGCGGCGCGCCAGACCGGCGCCGCGGCGATCCACCCGGGCTACGGCTTCCTCTCCGAGAACGCCGACTTCGCCGAGGCCGTGCTGGCCGCGGGCCTGGTCTGGGTGGGGCCGCCGCCGGCCGCGATCCGCGCCATGGGCCTGAAGGACGCGGCCAAGCGGCTGATGGCTGCGGCTGGCGTGCCGACCACGCCCGGATACCTCGGCGACGACCAGTCGCCGACGGCCCTGGCCCGCGAGGCGTCGGCGATCGGCTGGCCGGTGCTGATCAAGGCGGTGGCCGGCGGCGGCGGCAAGGGGATGCGCCGGGTCGATGCGGCCAGCGACTTCGCCGGCGCGCTGGAAGCCGCCCGGCGCGAGGCGGCCGCGGCCTTCGGTGACGACCGGGTGCTGCTAGAGCGCTACGTCACCCGCCCGCGGCACATCGAGGTGCAGGTGTTCGGCGATACGCACGGCAGCGTCGTCCACCTGTTCGAGCGCGACTGCTCGCTGCAGCGACGCCATCAGAAGGTGGTCGAGGAGGCGCCGGCGCCGGGCATGGACGCGGCGACGCGCGAGGCGCTCTGCGCCGCGGCTGTGCGCGCCGCCAAGGCGGTGGACTACGTCGGCGCCGGCACCATCGAGTTCATCGCCGACGCCTCGGAAGGCCTCCGCGCGGACCGCATCTGGTTCATGGAGATGAACACGCGGCTGCAGGTCGAGCATCCGGTCACTGAGTCGATCACCGGGCTCGACCTGGTCGAGTGGCAGCTGCGCGTGGCCTCCGGCGAGCCGCTGCCGCTGACCCAGGGCCAGATCGCAATGGACGGCCACGCCATCGAGGCGAGGCTCTACGCCGAGGATCCCGCAAAGGGCTTTCTGCCGTCGACCGGGCGCCTGGACGAACTCTTCATCGGCTCGCTGGGCGTGCGGGTGGACAGCGGCGTGGAGGCGGGCGGCGAGATCGGCCCGTTCTACGACCCGATGATCGCCAAGCTGATCGCGCACGAGCCGACGCGGCAAGCCGCCGCCGAGCGGCTCGCCTTCGCCTGCGGCTCGACCGAGGTTTGGCCGGTGAAGACCAACGCCGGCTTCCTGGCCCGGCTGCTGAGCGAGCCCGACTTCGTCGCCGGGCAGGTCGACACCGGCTTCATCGAGGCGCGTCTCGACCGCCTGGCCACACCGCCCGAACCGTCGAGCTTTCTGCGCATCGAGGCGGCGACCGCCCTGGCGCCGGCCGAAGACGGCACGCCCTGGACCCGGCGCGCGCTGGCCGGCCTGCGCCTCGGCGCAGCGCCAGCCCCGTCGCTGATCCAGGCAGGCGAGCGCGTGTTCGAGGCCTGCGTCGATCCCCAGATCGCGCCGGCGTCCGTGCCGGGCGCCGACGAGGTGGTGCTGTTCGAGGGCGGCGAGGCGTTCGCGTTTTCGCGGCCGAAGAGCGCCGCGGGCGACGAGGCCGGCGCGGGCGACGGCCAGATTCTGGCGCCGATGCCCGGCCGGATCGCCTCGCTGAACGCGACAGCCGGCGCGGCGGTAGCCCGCGGCCAGACGCTGGTGACGCTCGAGGCGATGAAGATGGAGCACGCGCTGGTCGCGCCGTTCGACGGGACCGTGGCCGAGGTGCGCTGCGCGGTCGGCGACCAGGTGACCGAAGGCGCCGTGCTGGTGCGGCTCGAACCATCCGGCTAGAGCCCAATCGATGTCGCTTCACCTGATCAAGCTTTGCGTCGGCGCCGATACGCCGGAGGACCTGCGCGCCTGGCGCGAGGCGCGCGCCAAGGCGGGCCACCGGCCCATCGTCCACACCCGCAACACGCCCAAGCGCGCGGC
>DATNIH010000304.1:0-6157 GCA_035604515.1 Caulobacteraceae bacterium
AGCTGGCCGAGCCGCAGCGCCTGGCCGACCCAGAACAGGCTGACGACGGCGAGCAGCGCCGCACCGGCGCCGAGCGCCAGTTGAGCCGTCTGCGCCGGGCTGACGTCGCGCCAGCCTCGTTCGGCGAAATCGGCGTCCTGGACGACGGGCAAGGCCTGCGGCGCCGGCGGCTCGGCGGGCGGTGCGACCTGCGGTGCACGCTGCTGGCGGGCGAAGGCGGTCCAGGCCACCGCGTCGGGCGCGGTGCGCCGCCAGGACGAAGCGACCAGGGTCGAATGCCGCCAGTATTGCAGCTCGAAGCCGCTGGCGAGGCGGACCACGCGCCAATCCGTCGCCGCCGGCTGGGCCAGGGTCTCGGGCGCGACCGGCGGCGCATCGGCGCCATAGCGCGCGGCGAGCCAGGGATCGGTGCGCTCGCGGTCCCACCACCAGATCGCATAGCCGCCGCCGGCGCGGCGCACGAGCGTTCCGGGATTGAGGAACGGCGCGCTGGCCCGGGCGTAGAGCCGCGCCGCCTGGTCCGTCGCCGCGCGCCCGCCGGCCGGCTCGAACCACTCGAAGCTGCACAGCTCGCGCGCCAGCAACACGCGGGGCCGCCGACCGCCCGCGCCGTCGGTCAGGGGCGCGAAGCGGCCGTCGGCCGACAGCAGCTCAAGCGGCGGGGTCGGGAAAGGCCAGGACATGGGTGGGCGGCGTCGCCTTTTCGGCCGCAGTGAGAGACGAGAGCGCCGGCTCGGCGACCCAGAACGGACGCCCATCGTCCGCGGGCGAGAGAAGGATCCGCGAGCGGTGGGCGAGGCCCGCGGCGCGGTCCTCGATCTTCACCGCGAACCGGCCGCTGGGCTGGGTGTAGACCAGCTCGGCGTCGCCGGGCAATCCGAGCCCGACCGTGCGTCCCATGTCCGACAGGGCCGTGAACGGCGCCTGCGCGCGCCGCGCCAGGGCCGCCTGGATCTGGGCCGGGTTGAGCCCGTAGACCACCGCCAGCATCGCCGGGGTGGCGGTGTTGATGTTGGCCGTGATCGAGGTCGGATCGGCGGTGACATTGTCGGCGAAGCTGCGCCAGGCCGAGCGACCGACCTCGTCCGACCAGCCCATCACGCCGAGCAGCTGATCGCGGCGGCGCAGCGGCCCGTCTGGCGGCGCCGGCAGGCCCGCATGCCGGTAGTCGTCCGCCTTCGCCCCGTTCGGCCGCCTGAGGTCGCCGGCGCTCAAATAGTCGGCCAGCCGGTCGGTCATCATTGTCTGAGCGTCGCCGGGGACGCCCATGGCCGCGAACAGGCGCGGCATGGCGGCGACCGGCAAGTCGTCGACATTGATCAACCCGGCTTCGTCCTGCGTCGCCACCGTCAGGTCGGTCCCGGCGGCGTACGGCCTGCCGTCAAGGGCGAAGAGGGCGCCGGCGCCCGGTTCGGACGACCGCATCACCGCCGCCGGACCGAGCGGGCGGGTCGCGGCGGCGAAGGCGATGTCGGCCTCGAGGCTCTGAGCCTGCGCCTGAAACAGCACCGCGCGCCTGGCGCCGCGCGTCTCCGCGGCCAGGCTGGTCAGCGCCTCGATCGCCACCAGGAACACCAGCGTCACCATGGCGACGACGAACAGCACGGACGGCAGAGCGAACCCACCGCGTCCGTCGCTCGCAGCACGGGTGTTCATTGGGCCGCCACCGGCGCCGGCCGATGCGTCTCCTCCGGGAACAGCCAAGACGGCCCCGAGCTAGCCCGCTCGACAAGCTCGATCCGCCCGTCGTCGCTGGCCAGCCGGATCAACACCGAAACCGGGACCCGGCTCGGGCGCACCGGGCCGGCTGTCGCCAGGGTAGGGCCGACGGCCGGCGCGCTCCACCCGCCCCGCCACTGCTCGCCATCGGTCGAATAGGCGAACCGCACGCGCCGCGGCCGCAGGTCGGCCACCAGCCGCGGGGGCCCTGCGCCGGTCTGGCAGGTGACGACGTCGCCGTCCGGGCGGGTCTCGATCGCAACGTGGAGGCGCCCGACCGGCCCCGCCTCGCCGCAGGCGCCGGCGCGGTCGAGCACCGCCTCGCCCTCGAAGCCCGCGGCGTCGCCGATGAAGGGCGCCAGGCCCAGCGCTGCCGGATCTACCCCGATCGGGGTCGGCGTGAGGTCGCGGATCAGGCTGCGCAGCTGGTCCTGGCTCACGTCGTCGTCCGCCGCCGCCAGCGCGCGCCGCCCGAGCGCAAACCCGGTGCGGGCCGACTGGCCACCGATCGCGAACACCAGCATCAGCGCCATCCCGGCGACCAGCAGGACGACCAGCGCCTCGATCAACGAAAAGCCGGCTTTGCAGAAAGGAGGCCCGCGCATCATGGAAGGCAAGGATGGCATGCCATTTCCCTGCTAACAGGGAAATCAACAGGGAAAACGCAAGTTCTCACCGCCGCGGACTTGGTTGGATCGGCACGCGCGATCATTTTCCAGCATAATAACAGAGTGTTACGCCCAGGCGCAAACTGGTCGAGTCGATCGGTCGATCAGGGAAAGGAAACGCCCGAACAGGGAAGTGGCCCGGCGATTCAGGGAAAAAGGGAAGTGGCCGGTCCCTAAGTATCGCTGCAGGCATGCCGGCGCTCACTGGCCTGAGCGGCGACCTGACCGCGGCGGGATCGTCAACGCGGGCGTATGGAGGCAACCTCTGCCTGGGTGCGTTCTCGCCAGTAATCCAGGACGCTGATTAGCGTTTGCTGCATTCCGTACTCCGGCTTCCACCCGAGAAGCCTGGCGGCCAGCGAGGCGTCGCCTACTCCGCTGTCGGGTTGTCCCAGCGGCGACGGACCGCCGGCCTCGATCTCGATCTGGGCAGGGCTCAGGGCGATCAGCCTGGACAGAATCTCGCCGATCGTATGCCCGCGGCCGGACGCGATATTGATGATCGGACTGGGTGGGAGCTGCTGCGAGCGGACGATGGCGGCTACGTAGGCGGCCACCACGTCGCGCACGTCAACGAAGTCGCGCAGCGCCGTCAGGCTGCCGACCTGCATCCTCGGCGCCTGCACCCCGGCTTCTATGCGGGCGATCTGGGCAGCGAAGTTGGGCACGACGAAACGGCGCGACTGGCCCGGTCCCGTGTGATTGAACAGCCGCAGCCGAATGGATCTCAGCCCGCGTGAGGCCATCGCGCCGATCAGCAAGTCGGCGGACGCCTTGGTGACCGCGTAGTCGCTGATGGGCGCCATCGGCGTATCTTCCGTAAACGGCCGCGCAGGCGTCGCCGCGGCGCCATAGACTAGGCCGGTGCTTGCAAAGACCAGGCACGCACTTGGCGCCCGGCGCAAGATGGCCTCAGCCACGGACAAGGTGCCGAGCGCATTCACCATCCATGCCGCTCGTGGATCCACGTCCGCGTCCGAAGGCGCAGACATCGCAGACAGGTGCACGACGTGGGTGGGCTGTGTGCTCGCGATAACGTCCGCGGCGGCTCGGTCGTCGGTGACGTCGAGCGCCTGCACGGCGCCGAACTCTGGGTCTAGCCCCGCTTCCTTGTCGGTCGGTACAATCTCGATCGCATCGTCGAAGCGCGATCGGAGCCGCGTTACCAGGTGTCTCCCGACGAAGCCGCTCGCGCCGGTGACCAGGACACAAAGCTTCCTATCCATGCCGCAGTGCCGAGGCCCTCGTTGAAAATGCGGTCGGCGCGCTAGAGGTGGGAATGCTTCTTTACGCGTTCCAAGTCCGCGTCGACCATCTCAGCCACTAATTCCTCGAATGTGGTCGCAGGCGCCCAACCGAGCACGTTGTGCGCCTTGGTGGCGTCCCCCCGCAACACGTCGACGTCAGCCGGACGCATGAATGCCGGGTCGATGTCGATGAACTCTTCCGCGCAAAGCCCGACGCGCTCAAATGCGAGCTCAGCGAACTCCCTGACCGAACGGGTCACGCCGGTAGCGACGACCAAATCCACCGGCTCTGGTTGCTGAAGCATCAACCACATTGCGCCAACGTAGTCGCGCGAGTGGCCCCAGTCCCGTCTCGCCTCAAGATTACCTAGCCGGAGTCTGTCCTGAACGCCGAGTTTTATTCGGGCGGCTGCGTCGGTAATCTTTCGGGTGACGAACTCGATACCACGGAGCGGCGATTCATGATTGAATAAGATGCCACAACACGTGTGCAGGCCGAAGCTTTCACGATAGTTCACCGTCATCCAGTGCGCGTATAGCTTAGCCACTGCATAGGGAGATCTGGGATAGAACGGCGTGCTTTCGGATTGGGGCTGTTGGGCAAGACCGAACATCTCCGAGCTCGACGCCTGATAGAAGCGAGCCGACGGGCAGGCGTTCCGCACGCCTTCGAGCATGTTCGTTGCGCCGAGTCCGGTTACCGAACCGGTCAGAAAAGCCTGGTTCCAGGAAGAGTAGACGAAGGATTGGGCGCCGAGATTGTAGACCTCGTCCGGCTGCACCAGTTGCAAGATGCGAATGATGCTTGCGAGGTCGGTCAGATTCCCATCGTGCAGCTGCACCTTGTCGCGTATGCCAAGCCAGACCAGCCGAGCATCCACTACGTCCGCAGACGAGCTGCGCCGAACGAGGCCGTGAACCTCATAGCCCTTCGAAAGGAGCAGCTGCGATAGGTAAGCGCCGTCCTGCCCGGTGACTCCGGTGATCAAGGCGCACGGCATCGACGGTCCTCTCGCGGATTGGGAGACTGAGCCTTAGCGGGTTCGCACGCGCCGATGAAGCCGCGAATCCTGGATGACCCCTCGCTCAGCTGGCCGCGAGGGTCGTCGCCGGGCGGATTGTTGGGGCGGGCGCCCGGGCGATCACTTTCCGGCGCAATATCATAGTGTTACGTCCGATACACAAGCTAGTTGAACCGGTCGATCGATCTGGGGAAAGAGACGCGCGAACAGAGGAACGGCCCGGCCGATTCAAGGAAGGCTCGCTACCTGTGCTTACCGTCCCAAACGATCGGAACGAGCGACGAGATCGGTCGGCGCGCGGGGCCGCAGCTAGCGCTTGACGGTGTCGGCGGCATCGGCGCTGCGACGCGAACATGGTCCCGCCGAGTCCGGCCCGGCCTGACACGTCAAGCGGGCCGGCGGGATGTGGCAGAACTTGTGGGGTCCCGACGGGATGCGGGTCATCTACCCCCCTGCTCCCGCGCTGCCGTCGATGATGCGATAGACCCGCCCCCCGGCGGCTTTCTCGCTCTCGATGACGAGCCCAAGCTTCTTCTTCAACGCGCCGGACATCGCGCTGCGTACCGAGTGGGCCTGCCAGCCGGTGGCGGCCATCATGTCCTCGACGGCAAGCGCCTTATTCGTTCCGACCCGCCCAGGCGACCGCCTATGAGTCATCTCTGCCGTTGGCAACGTCCGCTAAGGGGCGCGAGGCCAACGTCGGGTTTCGAGCCAAAGCGGAAATTCCGAAGGTGTGCTGTTCGGCAGGTCACGCGCACTCGTCCGTTTCCCGGCCGGGAATCAAATTGTCCGGAAGGACCGGGCACCGTCGTTATCGTTGGCGACGTCGCTGGGCACGCTGAGTAAATAAAGGTAAGGCTGTACCGAGTAGTTCACAGAAATGGTAGCTGGAATGGACGGGCGATTCCTCTTTCTATTCGTGCTCAGCGGCTGCGCGTTGGTTTCTTCTGCTGCGCTGGCCGACCCAAATTTCGGGGGTTATGGTGGCGCATGCGCGCAATCTCAAGGTCTCGCCCCCGGCTGTGGCGGCGGATCATCGAACGGCGGGCGCACTCAAAATGACGCCTACCGGGATCGGATCGAGCGGGAAAACCAGGCGATCGACCAATACAACGACGGGCTAGACGCCATCAAGTCGGAGAACTATCCGCTCGCGGAGGCTTTTTTCCGTCAGGCCTTGGCGATCCGGCCCGACTATGTCCATGCCCAGGAGGAACTTGCGCTCGCAAACGGCCTAGAAGCCTACAACAGTCAAAACTACGCGCTGGCGCTAAGCTACTATCAGCAACTACAGCAGATCGATCCGCACGATCAGTATGTGTCCCACCATATCGCCAAGGCGCGCGCCACCATGGCGATGACTGAAGGATTCGCGGCCTGGAACCGGGGCGATCTGACCACGGCGCTGGCCGACTACAGACAGGCCTACGCCATTGACCCGGATCAAGGCTATCTCGACTCGATCAATAAGCTCCAAAACAACCTGCAGTCACAGCAGCAG
>DATNIH010000305.1:0-11092 GCA_035604515.1 Caulobacteraceae bacterium
CGTGGAGACCGAAGTGCAGGTGCAGGCGGCGACCGAGGAGCTGATGGCGGGGCGCACCACCATCGTCATCGCCCACCGGCTGTCGACCATCCGCGGGGCGGACCGGATCCTGGTGTTCGAGGGCGGGCGCATCGTCGAGGAGGGCCGCCACGGCGAGCTGGTGGCCAAGGGCGGCGCCTACGCGCGGCTGCACGCGGTGACCCAGGGGGCTTAACCTGGCTCTCTTTCCCCTGTCGGGGGGAAGCGACTCGGCGCTTGCGCCGAGCGGTAGGGGGTCTCCGCCGCAAGTCTCAAGGGCCAGAGGCCCCCTTCGGCCCTTCAGGCCATTCCCCCCAACAGGGGGAAGAGAGGCGTATTGCGTCGCATGGTGATCGGCGTTCACCTGATGCGACGCATGCGCCACGCCGGGCGCTCTCGGCGCCTTAACACCTTGACTATGCAGCCCCACCTACTTATGTGCGCCGCAACATATTGCGCTGCACCAATGAGGTCCCCCATGTTCAAGTTCATTGCAGATTGGATCGCGCGGTTTTTCGCTCCGGCCCTGGAAATCCTCGGCAACCTGCCGCCCCAGGCCCTGAGCCGGATCGTCGCCCCGTTCTAAAGCGGGCGAGCCGAGCTCAATCCAACTCCCGTGAAAGGGCGGTCGAAAGGCCGCCCTTTTTCGCGACCGCCACTTCGCCCAGCCCCTGCCACGCCGCCGCCGACCGCAGCTCCGCCGCGAGCGCCGCCGACGTCTCCGCCTCGTCTGCGCCCGGCTCGAGATGCGCCGCCTGCACCAACAGCTGGCCGGTCTTGCGGTCGGCCTTGAGGTCCACCCGCGCGGCGATCCGCTCGCCCAACAGGAACAGCAGCACGTAGTAGCCGTGCACGCGCTGGTGGGCGGGGGTGTAGAGCCCGATGCGGTAATGCGCATCGAACATCCGCTCGGTGCGCTCGCGCCGCCAGATCATGTTGTCGAACGGGGAGAGCAGGGCGGCGCCGCTCGCGCGCCGCGGCAGCTTCGCGCCGACCGCGAGGTAAGCCTTCTCGCGCCAGCCCCGCACCCGCACCTCTTCCAGCGCGCCGGCTTCGATCAGCGTCGCGACGCTCGCCCGCACATCGGCCTGCAACAAGCGGAAATAGTCGGCCAGGTCGGCGACGGTGGCGATGCCCATCGCGCGCGCCGAGATCAGCACCAGTTCGCGCTCGGCGTCCGCCTTGCGCGGCGTCGGCAGCGCCAGGATCGCCGGCGGGATCACCCGCTCGGTGAGGTCGTAGACCCGCTCGAACCCGCGCCGGGTCTTGGTGGTGATCAGCCCGGCGCGGAACAGCCACTCCAGCGCGATCTTGCCGTCCGACCACTCCCACCAACCGGACTTGCGCGGACCCTCCGGCGCGAAATCGCCGCCGGTGACCGGCCCACGCCGGACGATCTGCGCCAACACCTCGTCGATGTAAGCCCGGCGCTCGGTGGCGAAGCGGGACATTTCCCCGGAGCGTCCGTTCTGCCGTCCTACCTCCATCCGCCATCGGAACAGCGGCTGCCACTCGACCGGCATGAACGACGCCACATGGCCCCAGTATTCGAACAGGCTCGGCCGCCGGCCCCAGGCCGCCTGGTCCAGCACGGACATTGGGTAGGGCCCGAGCCGGGAAAAGGTCGGCATGTAGTGGGTGCGGACGAAGACGTTGACGCTGTCGATCTGGATCGCGCCCAGGCGCCGCGCCAGCTTGTGGAACCCGGCCGGCCCCACCGGCTTATCCGGCTTCGGCCCGGCCAAACCCTGGGCGGCGAGGGCGATCCGGCGCGCCTGGCTGGCGGAGAGCGTGCGACTCATGCGGCGACGCTAGCAACAGTTCCGGCCCGTTTCAGTCAGCTACTCCGCCGCCATCTCCTGGGCGACCGCCTGCATCGGCGGCGGGGGGCGCATCAGCAGCAGCAGCGGCGCGAGGAATAGCGTGCCCAGCGCCATCCAGGCGAAAATGGTGTCGTAGGCGATCATCGCCGCCTGGCGCGAGACCTCGCCGTTGAGCGCTTCCAGGCTGCCGCCGTTGCACGGGTTCATCAGCGCCGGCAGGGTGGCGCCGAACACCGGATCGCCGCAGCTGACGTGGGCGGCCAGCACCGAGTGGTCCGCCGCCGAATCGCTGGCGAGCGTCGCCGAGATCATCGAGATGCCGAGGCTGGAGCCGAGACTCCGCGCCATGGTGTTGACAATGGTGCCCTCGGTGCGGTGGATCGGACTGAGCGTGGCGTAGGCCAGGGTGTTCAGCGGCGCGAACAGCAGCCCGACGCCGAACCCCTGCACGACGCCCGAGGTCATGATCGGCATCGAGGTCATCGACAGGTCGAAGTGGGCCATCTGCCAGAGCGCGAACACCGCCAGCACCAGGCCGATCCCCAGCACCTTCCGTGCGCCGATGCGCGGGATCAGGAAAGGCACGGACAGGAACGCCAAAAGGGAGCCGACGCCGCGCGGCATGCTGGCGTAGCCGCTCTGCAGCGCCGAATAGCCGAGCAGGTTCTGCATGAAGCTCGGCAACAGCGCGGTGGTGGAGAACAGCAGCGCGCCGACGAACAGACCGAAGGTGGTGCAGGCGACGAAGTTGCGGTCCTTGGCCAGGTCGCGGTGAAAGAAAGGGTGAGGGGAGGTCAGGGTCTGGACGATGAAGATCCAGAACGCGCCGGCGGCGATGATGGCGTCGATCCAGATCTCGCGCGAGCCGAACCAGTCCTGGCTGGGGCCGCGGTCGGTCATCAGCTGGAAGGAAAAGACGAAGGTGACCAGCGAGCCAAAACCGAGGAAGTCGAACGGTCGCTGGTTGCCGCCGCGGTCACGCCCCATGAACACGTAAGTGCCAAGGAAGGCCAGGATGCCGACCGGCAGGTTGATGAAGAACACCCAACGCCAGGAGAGGCTCTCGGTGATCCAGCCGCCCAGCGCCGGGCCGATGATCGGGCCCATGATCACCGCCGCGCTCCACACCGACATCACCTGCGGGATCTGCCGCTGCGGGTAGATGTCGAGCATCACCGTCTGCGACAGCGGCATAAGCGAGGCGCCGGCGATGCCCTGGATCAGCCGGAAGATCACCATCTCCGGCAGGTTCTGCGCTACGCCGCAGAGCATGGAGGCGACGGTGAAGCCGGCGATCGAGCCCAGCAGCATCGGCTTGCGGCCGATCTTCAGCGAGAGCCAGCCCGAGAGCGGCGTCATGATCGCGGTGGCGATGATGTAGCTGGTCAGCACCCAGGTGATCTGGTCCTGGCTGGCGCTGAGGGCGCCCTGCATGTGCGGCAGGGCGACATTGGCGATGGTCGAATCCAGCGTGTTCATCAACGTGGCCAGCATCAGGGCCCCGGTGATCGGGAATCGGTTGTCGATGTCGACCTGTGACGCCAGCGCCTTGTCTCCCCCGCTTTGGCGGCGAGTTTAGGCGGCGGCCCGCCCTGGAGTCATCAGTCCAAGTTTCATTCGAGCTCCTCCGCCTCAGCCGGCTCGGCCAGGGACTGAAGTTCCGCCATCGCTGCGGCGGCGGCCTCGCGGCTGCCGGTGAGGAAGTCCAGCAGCAGGGCGAGGTCTTGGTCGGCGTAGCCGGCGAGCGCCGCGCGCGTCGCCCGCTCCATCGGCGCAAAATAGGGGGCGGCGCGCTCGAACGCCGTCGGCTCGAGCCGCACCAGCACCTTGCGCCGGTCGCTCGGATCGCGTTCGCGCTGCGCGAAGCCGGCCCGCTCCAGCCGGTCGACGACGCCGGTGATGGCGCCAGTGGTCAAGCGGGTCGCCTCGGCCAGGGCGCCGGCGGTCATCGGCCCGTTTGCGAGATAGCCCAGGCACTCCAGGTCGCTGCTGCTGATCCCCAGCCGGCTGGCCACCGCGTGGCTGTAGAGCACGCCCTGCCCGCTCACCTCGCGCAGCAGCGCGTTCAAGGCCGCCATCAAGGCCTCCCGATCCGAGCCGCTTGACATCCAGTTCCCTTAGTGAACAATTATCTTATCAAATAAGATATAAGGTGATCTTATGAGCATGCTCACAGCACGCAAGCCCAAGCCTTACAAGGGGGTCGGCATGGAAGGGCCGATCGCCACCTGGTACGCCCGCAACACCGCCAGCGCGCTGCCCGAGTTCGTCGCCCTCGCCCGCGAGATAGCCGCGGGTCTCGACCGTGGCGACTGGGTGCTGGAGGTGGCGCCGGGTCCGGGCTACCTGGCGATCGAACTGGCGCGGCTCGGCCTGGAGGTCACCGGGCTCGACGTCAGCCGCTCGTTCGTGCGGATCGCGACCGCCGCGGCCGCCAAGGCCGGGGTCAACGCGACCTTCCGGCAGGGCGATGCCGCCAACCTGCCGTTCGAGGCGGAAAGCTTCGACTTCGTCGTCTGCCGCGCGGCGTTCAAGAACTTCAGCAACCCGATCGGGGCGCTGCAGGAGATGCGGCGGGTGCTGCGGCCGGGCGGGCGCGCCATGGTCATCGACATGCGTCGCGACGCCACTGACGGGGCGATCGACGACGAGGTGGCCGGGATGCGGCTCGGCCCGATCGACGCCTTCATGACCCGCGGCGCGTTGCGCTCGCTGCGCAGCCGCGCCTATTCGCACGCCGAGCTGACGCGGATGGTGGGCGCGGCCGGCTTCGCCACGAGCGAGATCGACGCCGGCGCGCTCGGCTTCAAGGTCTGCCTGACGCGATGAGCAGCCGCTAGCCGTGGTCCAGTACGGGTTTCGGCTCGTACGGCGCCTCCAGCGCCTTCACCTCGTCGTCGGTGAGCTTGATCGTCAGGCCGGCCAGGGCGTCGTCGAGGTGGTGGGGCTTGGAGGCGCCGATGATCGGCGAAGTGATGGCCCCGTTCTTCAGCACCCAGGCCAGCGCCAGCTGCATGTTGGAAACGGCGCGCTCGCGGGCGAGGCCGCTCAGCGTGTCGACTACGGCGTGGTCGGGCGCCGTGTAGTAGAGCCGGGGCGCGAACTCGTCGGTGCGGGCCCGTTCGGTGTTGCCCTCGCCCGGACTGCCGCGGCCGCCGGCGAGGAAGCCGCGCGCGAGCGGCGACCACGGGATCACGCCGACGCCCTGATCCTTGCACAGGGGCAGCATCTCGCGCTCTTCCTCGCGGTAGACCAGGTTGTACTGCGGCTGCATCGAGACGAAAGGGGTCCAGCCGTTGGCGCGGGACGTCGTCAGCATCTTCATGAACTGCCACGCGTACATCGAGCTAGCGCCGATGTAGCGGGCCTTGCCCGCGCGCACGACGTCGTTCAGCGCCTCCAGCGTCTCCTCGATCGGCGTCTCATAGTCGAAGCGATGGATCTGGTAGAGGTCGACGTAGTCGACGCCGAGCCGCTGTAGGCTGCGGTCGATGCCGTCGAGGATATGCTTGCGCGAGAGGCCGCGGTTGTTGACGTCGGCGCCCATCGGGCCGTTGACCTTGGTGGCGATCACTACCTCGTGGCGCTTGGCGTATTCCTTCAGCGCCTTGCCGGTGACCCGCTCGCTCTCGCCCTGGCTGTAGACGTCGGCGGTGTCGAAGAAATTGATCCCGGCCTCGATCGCCTTCTGGAAGAACGGCATCGCCGCCTCGTCATCCAGCACCCACGACCGCCACTTGGATGAGCCGTAGGTCATGCAACCGAGGCACAGCCGCGAGACCTTCAGCCCGGTATTGCCAAGCCGCACATAGTCCATCGCCATCCTCCATCATTCCGCGGCGGCGCAATGCGCGCGGCGGGGGCCGGCGGCAAGGCAGATTTTCTTGGAACGATCCCGCGGCCGGCAGCCCCTCACCTAACCTCTCCCCCGTCTTCGCGGGGAGAGGGATACTCAAAGCGCGCTCGGCTTGACCGTATCCCTCTCCCCGATCGCAGGTTGGGGGAGAGGTTAGGTGAGGGGTGTTGGTCGAGAGCTGTGCGCCTGCCCTACTTTTCCAGCCGCCCGTCGGTCACCGCGCTCTTCTCGAAGCGGTAGAGCACGTCCTGGTCCGGGGCCCCCACGTCGCTGTGGATGCTCTTCGGCGCCAGTTCGCGCAGCAGGTGGCGGATGATGTTGAGGCGAGCTTCCTTCTTGTGGTCGGTGTGGACGCAGAACCAGGGCGAGAACTCGGTCGAGGTCGCCAGCAGCATCTGGTTGCGCGCCTCCGAATAGGCCTTCCAGCGCTTCTGGGCCTCGCTGTCGAGGTCGCTGACCTTCAGCGCCTTGAGTGGATCCTCGCGGCGCGCGTCGAGCCGGATCGCCTGTTCCGCCTTGGAGATGTCGAGCCAGAGCTTGACGATCTTGATGCCTGCTTCGCCCAGCATATGCTCGAAGGTCGGCGCGTCGCGCAGGAACTCCTTGTGCTCCTGCGGCGTGCAGAACCCCATCACAGGCTCTACGCCGCCGCGATTGTACCAGGAGCGGTTGAAGATCACGAGCTCGCCGGCGGCGGGCAGGTAGTGGACGTAGCGCTGGAAGTACCACTCGGTGCGATCGCGATTGTCCGGCTTGGGCAAGGCGATGGCGCGCGTGCGCCGCGCGGTCAGGTGCTCGGTGATGCGGGCGATCGCCCCGTCCTTGCCGGCGCTGTCGCGGCCTTCCAGCACCACCACCGCCTTGTGCCCGGTGTCCGCCGCCCACTGCTGGTAGCGCACCAGGCCGATCTGGAGATCGCGCAGCTGTTTCTTGTAGTCCTTGGCCTTGCTCATCGCGGCAGCATAATCATCCCGTGGCGATAGGCGAGAACGTAGGAACCCCAACTTGATCCGTCTGTTTGTCCCGCAGGGCCTGGAGGCCGGGCTCAGGATCGAGGTTGCTCCGGAGCAGACCCACTACCTCGTCAACGTCATGCGCCTGGCGGCCGGCGACGCGCTGCAGCTGTTCAACGGCCGCGACGGCGAGTGGCGGGCCGAACTCGCCGGCGGCAAGCGCGGTGTCACGCTGGCGGTCTCCAAACAGTCCCGGCCCCAGACCGTCGGTCCCGACCTCGACCTGGTGATCGCCCTGGTCAAGCGCGCCCGGTTGGAGACCATCGTCGAGAAGGCGACCGAGCTCGGCGCACGCCGGGTGCGGCTGGCGATCACCGAGCGCACCAACGCCGAGCGCAGCCGCGTCGACCGGCTCACCGCCATCGCCATCGAGGCGGCCGAGCAGACCGGCCGGCTGGATGTCCCACAGATCGAAGCGCCGCAGAAGCTGGACCGCATGCTGGCGGAATGGCCCGCCGATCGCCCGCTGATGTTCTGCGACGAGGCCGGCGATGCGCCGCCGGCCCTGGACGCGCTAAAGGGCCGCGCGGCATGTCCCTGGGGCGCGCTGATCGGGCCGGAGGGCGGCTTCTCGGCCGGCGAACGAGCCCTGATCCGAGCTCACCCGGCGACCGTTCCAGTCTCGCTCGGGCCGCGGATTCTGCGCGCCGACACCGCCGCGATTTCGGCCCTGACCCTATGGCAGGCGGCGCTCGGTGATCTCGGGGGGCCTTGAGCTTCTCCGCCGCAACGCCCAGATGACCTATTCCAACGCCCGTATGAACGGGCGGGGAGGGGCGTCGCGCGATCACGCGACTGGTGGGAGCAGAGTAACCGGATGGGCGAGACGCTCTGTGACGACCGGCCGTTGACCTTCGACGACCTGGTCGCCGACTTCGACCGCGGCTTCAAGCCGAAGTCCGAATTCCGCGTCGGCTCAGAACACGAGAAGTTCGTCTTCCGCATCCCAGGCCATCAGAGCGTGCCCTACGCCGGCGAAGCCGGCATCCACGCCCTGCTCACCGGCATCAAGCGCTTCGGTTGGAGCGAGATTCTGGAGCAGCGCGCCGACGGCGGCCAGACCCTGATCGGCCTGTCGCGAGGCGGCGCCTCGGTCAGCCTCGAGCCGGGCGGGCAGTTCGAGCTCTCAGGCGCGCCGCTGGAAAGCGTGCACGACATCTGCGTCGAGATCGGCGCCCACCTCACCGAGGCGCGCCTGGTCGCCGGTGAGCTGGGCCTCGGGTTTCTCGGCCTCGGCTTCACGCCGCAGTGGACCAGAGCCGACGTCGCGGTCATGCCCAAGGGCCGCTACAAGATCATGAGCGCCTACATGCCGAAGGTCGGCAAGCTCGGCCTCGACATGATGTTCCGCACCTGCACGGTGCAGGCCAACCTCGACTTCTCCTCCGAAGCCGATATGGCCGCCAAGATGCGGCTCTCGCTGGCGCTGCAGCCGCTGGCGACCGCCCTCTTCGCCAATTCGCCGTTCGTCGAGGGCAAGCCCACCGGCTACCTCTCCAGCCGCGCCCGGGTGTGGACCGACACCGATCCAGCCCGCACCGGCATGCTGGATTTCGTGTTCCAGGACAGCTTCAACTTCGCCGATTACGCGCGCTGGGCGCTCGATGCGCCGATGTATTTCGTCAAGCGGGACGGCATCTATCTCGACGCCTCCGGCATGTCGTTCCGCGACTTCATGGACGGCCGACTGCCGTTGCTGCCGGGCGAGCGCCCGACCATCAAGGACTGGCGCGACCACCTCAACACCCTGTTCCCAGAGGTGCGGCTGCAGAACTATCTCGAGATGCGCGGCGCTGACACCGGCCCGCCGGAGCGGCTGTGCGCGCTGGCGGCGTTCTGGATGGGGCTGCTCTACGACGACGCCGGCACGGCGGCGGCCTGGGACCTGGTCAAGCACTGGCAGATCGAGGATCACGAACGCCTGCGCGCCGACTCGGCCCGGCTGGGGCTGATGGCCAAGGTCGACGGTCGCAGCCTGCAGGCGCTGGCGCTCGACGTGCTGGCGATCGCCCGGCGCGGGCTGAAGAACCGCGGCCGCATCGGCCCTTCGATGACCGACGAGACCGGTTTCCTCGCCTCCCTGGACGAAATCGCCGAGACCGGCGTCACGCCCGCCGAGCGCTGGCTGGAACTCTACCACGGCGCCTGGAACGAAGACCTGGCCTCGATCTACGACGCGGCGGCTTACTAGCTAGGGCGCGTCCACCGTCGGCGCCCAGTGCTCGCGCTGGCTCTGGCCGGCGCCGTCGTCGGTGTGCAGGATCGCCTCCGCCACCGCATTCGGCTCCGCCGCGTCGGTGAGCTCGCGGATCTCGACCTGGTTGGGATAGAAGGCCACCAGGCCCCGGATGGTCTCCATCGCCGGATAGGGCGTCTCGTAGGTCCAGACCGCGTTTTCGGCGAAGCGGCCGTCCATCTGCAGGGTGTAGTAGCTGGCGTCGCCCTTGTAGGGGCAATAGGTCGAATGTTCGGTGCGGGTGAGGAACGCCATCTCCACGTCATCGCGCGGGAAGTAGAGCACTGGCTTGTAGCTCGACTCCTTGAGGGTCAGGGCCCTGCGCGTGTCGGCGATCACATGGCCGTTGTAGAGCACCTGGATCCGATTGGGCGCGGCGGTGACGGTGATCGGATGATCGGGACCTGGGATCTTCATCTCGGGCATGGCGGCGTCCTCCTGGGCTGTTTGGCGTGTCAACCGTCGAACCTGAGGTGGGGGTCCGACCTGCCCGACCGCAAGGGCCGCCACCCGCTGATCTAGCCGCGCAGCTCGCGGCGCAGGATCTTGCCGGTCACCGTCTTCGGCAGTTCGTCGATGATCTCCAGCTGGCGGGGATATTTGTAGGCGGCCATGCGCGCCTTGCAGTGCTCGATCAGCTCGGCCGGCGTGGCGATCGCGCCGGCGCGCAGGCTCACCACCGCCTTGACCGTCTCGCCGCGGTAGTCGTCCTTAACCCCGACCACGGCCGCTTCGCGCACGGCGGGGTGGGTGTAGAGCACGTCCTCCACCTCGCGCGGCCAGACCTTGTAGCCGGCGGCATTGATCATGTCCTTCTTGCGGTCGATCAGGAAGAACCAGCCGTCGGCGTCCATGAAGGCGACGTCGCCGGTGCGGAAGCCGTCGGGCCGCATGGCCTCGACGGTCTCTGCCGGCTTGTTCCAGTAGCCGGGAACGACCATCGGCCCGGAACTGACGATCTCCCCCGCTTCGCCGATGGCGGCCGGCTGGCCGTCGTCGGTCGCGATCCAGGATTCGACGCCAGGGACCGGCACGCCGACCGAGAGCGCGCCGGTCGCCGGGTCGACCGGCGCCGCGACTCCCAGCGGCACGCCGTGGGTCGGCGACGAGGTCTCGGTCAGGCCGTAGATGTTGTGGATGTAGCAGCCGAACTTGGCCTGGAATGCATCGACCACTGCCGGCGGAATCGGCGCGCCGCCGGAATAAACTTTGGTCAGGCTCGCCAGCTTGTCAGGGCGGGCGTCCTGATGGTTCATCATCGCCATCAGCGCGGTGATCGCGGCGACGGTGAAGCCCGGGCGGCGCTCGGCGACGGCGTCCAGCATCACGCCCGGCTCGAAGCGATAGGTCAGGGTCACCGGGCTGGCGGCGATGATCGCCGTCAGCAGGTGCCCGACCAGACCGGTGATGTGGAACAGCGGCGCGATCCCCAGCACGCCGACGCCGTCCTCCAGCCCGATCCAGTCGCGATAGACCTGGGCGTTGTAGGTCACGTTGGCGTGGGTGTTGGTCGCGCCCTTCGGCAGGCCGGTGGTGCCTGAGGTGTAGACCAGGAAGGCGATGTCGTCGGACGCGATCGGCCGCGCCGGGGGTTTGCAGCCGCGCCAGCGCGCGATCACCGCCTGGAGGCTCTCGGCGCCCGGCGTGGCGACACGCTCGAGGCCCTTGAACAGGCGCGGATCGTTGCGGCTCTGCCGATCGAGCGGCGAGGCGGTCAGCACGATCGACGGGACGAGGCGGCGCTGCTCGGGCGGCAGGTTCGCGATGACGTCGCGGTGAAGCGTGTCGTGGCAGATCAGCGCCGCCGGCGTGGAGTCGGCGAACAGCAGACCGAGCTCGCGCTCGCGGTTCATCGGATTGACCGGAACGACGATCGCCCCGGCCTTCCACGCCGCCAGCATGCCGATCAGGAAATCGGGCGTGTTCTGCAGGTAGAGCGCGACCCGCTCCCCAGCCGCGACGCCGCGCTCGCACAGCGCCGCGGCTAGAGCGTCGCTGTCGTCGTCGACCTCGCGCCAGGTCAGGGTGGCGTCGAAGTAGTGGACCGCCGGCCGGTCCGCGGCCCGCGCCACGGCGGCGCGGAACATGGCCAGCGCGTCGGGATAGTCCATCGCCAACGTTGGGGGCACGCCTGGCGGGTAGAGCT
>DATNIH010000306.1:0-3630 GCA_035604515.1 Caulobacteraceae bacterium
CGCCGCCGCGCAGCCGGTTCACGTTCCGCTCGACCACGAGACCACCATCGCCGGGATCGGCGTCGCCTGCACCGGCATCGGCCAGACCAAGAACGACCCGAAATGGCAGGCCTATCCGGTTCTGGTCGAATACGCCGGCCCGGGCGGCGAGTTGCTTGCCAACGCGACCCTGGTGCTGTCCGACGCCAAGGGGGCCGCAGTGCTGTCTGTCTGGTGCGAGGGGCCGTGGATCCTACTGAAGCTGCCGCCCGGCAAGCCTTTCAAGGTGGGTGGCCAGGTTGGTGGCGCCGCCACCGTAACCGTCAGCGCGAAAGTAAAAGCGCCGAGTCACGGTCAAGCTCGCGTCGTGTTGAACTTCCCGGGCGCCGGCTGAGTGTTAGAATAAGGCGCGATTGTGACGCGTCACGCCGTGATGGAAACAGTCGATCTCGGCGTGTAGGGCTGCGATCACTCGCCGAAAACAGTAGTGCGCCAGCAAAAGGGGTCGTCGAGTCGGCGAATAAAGTGCTCGTTAAGGGTAAATATTAGGACCGCATCAACCTCCTCCGGCTCAGTCTCTGGGCATGTCGCGGATGCCTTTCCTTTACGTCCAAGAGCCAGAGCGCAAGTCGAAGTGGCCCAAGGTCGTGGTGCAGCTGTTGCTGGCGGTGGAAGTCGTGATGTTCTGCGCCTTCCTCGCCCTGCACACGAACTGAACGCCGCTTCGCTGCTCAGCTTTCCGGGACGTTTGCCTCCAGCTCGGCGAGCCAGGCCGCCGCGTTGCCGTCCGACGGCGCGCGCCAGTCGCCGCGGGGGCTGAGCGAGCCGCCTGACGAGATCTTCGGACCGTTGGGCATGGCCGAGCGCTTGAACTGGCTGAAGCCGAAGAAGCGGGTCAGGAACACGCGCAGCCAGCGGCGGATCTCGGCCAGATCGTAGCCGCGACGCGCGGCGTCCGGGATGTTGCGCGGCCAGACGCCGGCGGTCGCGTCGGCCCAGGCGTGCTCGGCCAGATAGGCGACCTTCGAGGGCGGGAAGCCGTAGCGCAGCGTGTAGTAGAGATTGAAGTCCTGCAGCGCGTACGGGCCGACGATCGACTCGGTCGACTGGATCGCCCCGTCGGCGCCGGCCGGCACCAGCTCGGGCGAGATCTCGGTGGCGAGGATGGCGTGCAGCAGGGCCGCGGTCTCCTCGCTGACATCGCCGCTCGCCGCCACGAAGCGGATCAGGTGCTGGATCAGCGTCTTCGGCACCGACGAATTGACGTTGTAGTGGCTCATCTGGTCGCCGACGCCGTAGGTGCACCAGCCCAGCGCCAGCTCGGAGAGGTCGCCGGTGCCGACGACGATGCCGTGGTGGTGGTTGGCGAGGCGGAACAGGTAGTCGGTGCGCAGCCCCGCCTGCACGTTCTCGAAGGTGACGTCGTAGACCGGCTCACCGCCGGCGAACGGATGGCCGATGTCGCCCAGCATCTGGCGGGCGGCGGGGCGGATGTCGATCTCGCCGGCGGTGGCGCCGATCGCCTGCATCAGCGCGACGGCGTTGGCCTTGGTGGCGTCCGAGGTGGCGAAGCCGGGAAGGGTGTAGGCCATGATCTGGCTGCGCGGCCGGCCCAGCAGGTCCAGCGCCCGGGCGCAGACGATCAGGGCGTGGGTCGAGTCAAGCCCGCCGGAGACGCCGATCACCAGGGTCTTCGAGCCGGTCGACTTCAGCCGGGTGGCCAGCGCCTCGACCTGGATGTTGTAGGCCTCGTAGCAGTCCTGCTCGAGCCGGGCGGGGTCGGCGGGCACGTAAGGGAAGCGCTCGACCTTGCGCTGCAGCCGCACGGGCTCGGCGGGGGCGTTGAGCGCGACCGGGACAGTGCGGAACGGGCGGTCGGCGCGCAGCTCGGCGACGCCGTTGTCGTTGAAGCTGCCGACGCGCATGCGCTCGGCGCGCAGCCGGCCCACGTCCACGTCAGCGGTGATCATCTGCTCACTGACGAACCGCTCCGAGGCGGCCAGCTGCTGGCCGTCCTCGAAGATCTCGGCCTGGCCGTCCCAGGCCAGGTCGGTAGTGGATTCGCCCGGTCCCGCGGCCGTGTAGAGGTAGGCGGCGATGCAGCGCGCCGACTGGCTCTCGCACAGCAGCCGGCGCAGGTCGGCCTTGCCGATGGTGATGTTGCTGGCAGAGAGGTTGATCAGCACCTCGGCGCCCGCCAGCGCGGCGTAGCTGGAGGGCGGGATCGGGGTCCAGACGTCCTCGCAGATCTCGACGTGGAAGGTGGCGGCGATGTCGCCGGCGCTTTCGAACAGCAGGTCGAGGCCGAACGGGACCTGCGCGCCGGCCACCTTGATGGTCTCGCCGCGCACCCCGGCGCCGGGCGCGAAATGCCGCTTTTCGTAGAATTCGCGGTAGTTGGGCAGGAAGGCCTTGGGAACCACGCCCAGCACCTGGCCGCGGTGGATCACCACGGCGGTGTTGTAGAGCCGCGCCTTGTGGCGCAGCGGCGCGCCGACGATCAGCACCGGAAACAGCGCCTTCGATGCCTCGGCCAGGACGCCGATCTGCGCCTCCACGGCGTCGAGCAACGCGTCCTGGTGCAGCAGGTCGTCGATGGCGTAGGCCGAGAGGCTTAGCTCCGGGAACACCACGACCGCCGCCTTGGCCGCGTCCGCCGCCCGCGCCAGCTCCAGGATCGCCGCCGCGTTGGCCGCCGGGTCGCCGACGCTCGCCTTCGGCGTCGCCGCGGCGAGGCGGACGAACCCGTGGGCGTAGAGGCTGCGGAAATCCTGCTTCACATCGCTCCCTTATGCTGAAACTGAGCATAAGTCGTAAACGCCATATAGGCGATCGCCGCGCGCACGGCCAGAGGGACCATTAGGATGACCTTCAGCTTCCGGCCCGGCGCCGGCGCAGTTCGCCGTAGACCCACTCGGCCCGCTCGGGGTTGTCGGGCCGCACATAGGGCATGGCGATCTCTTCCAGACCGCGCCAGGCGTAGGGGTCGGTCCCGGCGATCATGACGATGTCGCGCACGTCTTCCCGCGCTCTTGGCGCGCCCATGTGCCAGGGCAGCAGCGACGTCGCCGACATGTAGTGCGTGACCAGCGCGCGACGAAAGCCGTCCGGGGCGCGGTTCGGCAGCGAACGGTGCAGCACATAGCCGTTGAAGAAGGCGACCCCGCCAGCCTTGAGCTCGACCGGGACGCCGCCTTCGCGCTCGTAAGGGTGGTCGAACACTTCGTCGGCGGAATCGAACCTGGCCTCGCCGTGCGGCTGCATCGGGTAGAGGATGCCAGGCGCCTGCGAGCCGGGGTGCATCCACAGGCAGCCGTTCTCGATGGTCGCGTCGTCCAAGGCGATCCAGGCGCCGCAGAGCGAGCGGTCGCGGGTCGGGATGAAATGCTCGTCCTGGTGCCACGCCTGGCCGGGCTTCCCCGATTTCTTGACGAACAGCATGGTCTGCATCGACTTGATGTGCGGCCCGATGATCGCCTGCAGCACCTCGACCACCTTGGGGTGGAACATGGCCTGGCGCATCAGCGGCGAGATCTTGTGCGGGAAATGCACCGCGATGACGCCGCCCAGCAGCTCGTCGTCGCTGCGGCCATCGCCTGCCTCCGACCCGACGATGTCGCCGCGCTCGCCGCGCACGATGGCGGCGGTCTC
>DATNIH010000307.1:0-4698 GCA_035604515.1 Caulobacteraceae bacterium
CCGCCGTCAGGCCCAGCGCATCCGCCGCCGTGCCATAGGCATAGCCACCGAACTGAGACGGATGTTAGCGGCGGAGAGAAAGCGCGCATAGACGGCGCGTGTTCGGTTTGATGGCTTATCTGCGTTGGTGAGACCGGCAACGAGAGCTGGCGTTTCAAGAATCGGGCCTGAGCCTGAACCGGGCCTGAGCCTCAAGAGACGGTTCCTCACGCCGCCGCGCTCGCCCCGGCTGCGCAACCCCGACCAGCTCCGCCGGGGCGAGCGCTACCCGCAGCGCACGATATTGAAGGAGTCGATTTGCGCGCCGATTGACCGTCGGGAATAGCGCGGCGCCGGCTGCAGGGCTTGGTTTTCAACTCGTTGTCAGAAGTTGGGCCGATCAGGGGAAGTCGTAATGTCGTTTCTGTGGTCGGCCTCGGAGGATGTCTGTTGCTCCTGGATTAGACCTTGCAATCGACTCCCGTAGCGAGACCAGATTTTGTCTCTGATTTCGTCGAGCAGTTCGAACACGGCAAGCGCCTGCTCGGGCGTCCAGGTGGCGGGGATTTCGACGGGGATCGGACGCAGATGCGCGGGCAAAGGCGACGGCGGCGACGCGCTCATGGCTTGGCTCCGCGCCGCTGCCGCGCACGCTGCTCGGCGCGGTCATGAGCTTCCTTGAGGCGATAGGAGTCGCCTTCGATGGCGATGATTTCGGCGTTGTGAACGAGGCGGTCAACCAGCGAGACGACGCAGGCGGCGTTGGGGAACACCTCGCGCCATTCGGCGAACGGCCGATTGGTGGTGACCAGCGTGCTCTTGCTCTGATAACGCCGCGAGACCAGTTCGAACATGAGGTCGGCATGGCGGTTGGAATAGGAGAGATACCCGACTTCGTCGATCACCAGCAATTGCGGGCGCGCATAGTGGCGCAGGCGGCGTCGCAGTGCGGAATCGCTATCGAGCGCGCAAAGGTCGCCCAGCAACTGGCCCGCGCTGGTGAACAGGACCGTGTGCCCTTGGATCAGCGCCTGGTGAGCGATGTTCTGCGCCAGGGTCGACTTGCCGACGCCGTTGGGACCGACGACGACGATATTGGCGGCCTCCTTGAGGAAGTCGAGCGCCATCAGCGCCTCGATGGCGGCTCGGTCGCAGCGCTTGGGCCAGTTCCAGTCGAAGTCGCACAACGGCTTGAAGCGGCCGATATGAGCGGTCTGCAGCCGCCGTTCCAGGCTGCGGCAGGCGCGCTGCCGCTCTTCCCAATCGAGCAACGGCGCGACCCAGGTTTGGGTCGCGACCTCCGGCCAGTGCGCCACCAGGCCGTGCAGATGCAGCGCCTCGGCGCGGGCGCGCAGAGCGTCGAGGTCAGTCATCGGAACGCTCCTTGAGCTGGTCGTAGGTTTCCAGCGCATGCGGCCGCACCGGGGCGTCGCGCCGTTGCACATGCTCGGGCAACGCGAGATCGACCTGTGGCGCCTGGCCACGCTGTTCGCGGCGATGCTCGAGGGCCAGACGCACGGCGTTGGGATGCGGCACATCGCGCTCCAGCGCCTCGAGGATGGCCGCCTGCAAATCGGCGGCGCTGTTGCGGTCCAGCAGTCGGATCAAGGCGGAAGTGATGGCGCCCAGATTGGCGCCCCGTTCCGCGGCGCGCGCGAGCAAAGTCTGGCTGGCGGGGACGGCGTGCGCGAGGCGGTCAGTTGCGCGGTGCTCGCGAGCGGCGCGCTTCTGCTCGACCAGGGCTTGGACATGGTCGGCGGCCTCGATCTGCGCGCCTTTGTCGTAGCTGCGCCGGTGAACGGCGAGCACTTCGGCGCCATCGACAATGCGAACCTCGTGCGGATCGGCAAGCACCGACAGCACGCGCCTAACGTGGGTGTGCGGGATCGAGTAATCGTTCAGGTCGAAGCGGACATAGGGGGTCTTGCCGACCGAGACCGTCACCCGCTCGAGCAGCGGCGCGGGATTGTCGGGCAGCGCCAGCAGGCGGCCCGCTTCCTCCGCGAACACCGCGCGGACGGTGCGCTGCGGCTCGTCGGGGCAGCGCCGGTCAGCGGCGGGGCCAATGCACCAGGTCTCGGCCTGGGCATTGAGGTCATCCAGATCAACGAAGCTGCGGGCCGCGAAGAAGGAATCCCGGACGTAGCGGATGGCGCGCTCGACACGGCCCTTCTCGTTGCCGCGGGCGACCGCGACGGGGCGCGGCTCGTAGCGATAGTGTCCGGCGAAGCCCAGCAGGGTGGGATGGAAGCGGATCGCAGCGCCGTGCCGCTCAAGCACGGCGCTCTTGAGATTGTCATAGAGGAGAACACGCGGAACGCCCTGCCACGCGGCGAAGGCGCCGACATGGCCGCGCAGGAAGCTCTCCATTCGGGCGTCCAGGAAGAAGCGCAGAAAGATCTGGCGCGAGTAGCTCAGCACCATCACGAACGCCATCAACGGCCGCCGCGCTCGGCCGATCTGGAGGTGGCCAAAGTGGGCCCAGTCCACCTGCGCTTGTTCGCCAGGCAGGCTGCGCAGACGCAGATAGGCTTCGGCTTTCGGTCGCGGCCGATGGCAGGCGATCAGGTGGCGGAAATGGTCGGGGCTGCCGCGATAGCCACGCTCGCGCGCCATCGCATAGAGGCGGCTGGCCGTCAGCGTCGGGAACGTCTCCAACGTCTGGCGGATGAAGGGCAGATAGGCGTCGATCTGCGACGGCCGTGGCGGCGGCCCGATCCTGGGAAGACCGGCTTGCGCCAGCACGCGCCGCACCACGCTGTGGTGCACATGCAACTGACGGGCGATGGTGCCCACCGTCCATTTCTCAGCGTAGTGGTAGCGCAGGATCTGGGCCTCGATGTCAGGGGCAATCACCATGTTCGGGTCCTGTCCGGTCGTGTCTCAGCAGACCTCGACGACGGAAGCGGCGGCCCAGGAACCCATGGCGGACGAGAGCCGGGAGCCGGCGACCGCACCAGTGACAATGCGAGGCCGCTCGCCGAGGTCGGTCATCCGAGGAAGCTGCGCCGCTCGCAATCGTCAGCGAGCCGAGCGACAGAAAATCATCCGATGACGGCGCGGGTGAACCCTGATGCGTCACTTTATTGCAGCGCGCCCGGTAACGACGCGCTCGCTCGGCATGGGCGAGCCGCCCTCGGCGGCTGGTCTGGTAGCGCCGTCCGGCGGCGTCTTGCTTGCGGCGCCGCGCTCGCTGCGCGCAGTTGCCGGCGCAGTAGACTTGGCCGCGGTCGCAACAGCTGCAGATCACTGCCTGGGCGCGACAGTCCGCGCAAAGAAACAGTCGAGCCGGCGGCGCGTCACGGTGTTCGGACCCGCAAACGCCAAGTGGACGGACGCCACGATTGCCAGGATAATGCCCCTGCATGCGTGCCCAGCACGGTGTGGGGCACGGCGTCGAGGCGAAACAGCCAAGTTGGGCTCGGCGCCGTGCTTGCCCTCGAAAACGAGCAAGCCTTATCCCGCCATCCGCCCCGCGTCAGCCCAAGCCAGCCCCAAAGGGCCAGGCCCCCAGCTAACGTACGCACTCATCGACAAAGAGCTCGCGCAAGCCACCCTTGCGTCAACCCCGATCCGTCGGACGTTGTCCCAGCCTGAAAGCGAGCTCGCGCCGTCTAAACGCGGATTCTCGCCGCCGCCGACAGGCCGCAAGGCACAGGAAGAAGGAGCAGTTCACCTCGCTCCTGCACCATGTCGACGTCGCCATGTTGAGAACGGCGTTTTACGCGATGAAGCGTGACGCCGCGCCCGGCGTGGACGACATGACATGGGAGACCTACGAACGGGACCTTGACCGCAAGATTGAGGACCTGCACGCACGGGTCAAAAGCGGGGCATACCGGGCGCTGCCGTCCCGTCGGAGCTACATTCCGAAGGAAGATGGCAGCAAGCGTCCGCTCGCGGTTGCGGCCCTCGAAGACAAAATCGTCCAGAGGGCCACGGCAGCGGTGCTGAGCGCGACCCCCGGATCCCAGTCCGGGGGCTTCCTCGGGTTCTCGTATGGATTCCGACCCAAACGCAGTCAGCACGATGCGCTGGATGCGCTCATTGTCGGGATCACCGCCAAGAAGGTGAACTACATACTCGACGCCGACATCCGGTCGTTCTTCACGGAGGTCTCCCAGCAATGGGTCATCCTCTTCCTGAAGCATCGGATCGGCGACCCGCGCATCCTCCGGCTCGTTCAGAAATGGCTGCGGGCCGGCGTTCTCGAAGACGGGATCGTGACGATAGAGGAAAAGGGGACGGGCCAGGGTTCGGTGATCTCGCCGCTGCTCGCGAACGTCTACCTCCATTATGTCTTCGATCTCTGGGCTGAGCGCTGGCGACGGCGCGAGGCCACGGGCGACATGATCATGGTCAGGTACGCCGACGACACCGTCGTCGGCTTCCAGCATGAGAGCGACGCTCACCGCTTCTGGGAGGCGATGCGCGACAGGCTGAAGGAGTTCTCGCTGTCGCTTCATCCGGACAAGACCCGCCTGATTGAGTTCGGCCGCTTTGCGGCGCAGAACTGCAAGAAGCGCGGACGGTCCAAACCGGAGACCTTCAAGTTCCTTGGCTTCGTGCTCATTTGCGATAAATCCCGACGAGGCGACTTCCGGATCAGGAGGAAGTCACGTCGGGACCGCATGTGTGCGAAGCTCCGGGAGATCAAGGAGGAGTTGCGACAGCGAACAAACAGGCCGATCCCCGAGACCGGGAAATGGCTTGCTCAAG
>DATNIH010000308.1:0-36694 GCA_035604515.1 Caulobacteraceae bacterium
CGCCGCCGCCAAGATCGCCAAGGCGGCGCTCAAGAATGGCGCCACCCTGCGCGAGGAGGCGGTCGGCGGCGGCTACGTCACCGACGCCGAGTTCGACGCCATCGTCCGCCCGGAGAACATGATCGGGCCCGGGTGACGGCCCGTTGGGGGACTATGGCGCGGGACGCCAGACGGAGATCACCGACGCAACGTCGTGCATCATCGGACTGTAGAAGACCTGGAGGTAGACCAGCGCTTCGCCCGGGCGGAGCGCGGTTAGCATTGCGGCTTGGACCGGTCCGTCGGTGGCGCCGCTGGTCGATACGGTGGTGAAAGCGCCGTTCTCCATCCGGAAGGTCCAGGCGCGGCTGCCGGCAAGGCTCGGCGGGCCATCGTGACTGGCGCCCCAGCGACGTTCGATCGCCTGGACCATCGGAGCGGCGCCGTCGGCCTGATAGTGACCGACACAGGTCAGCTGAAGGTTCACCGGCGCGCCGACATCGCTCTGGCGTCGATCGCCCATGACGGACAGGCCCGCCGGCAATGCTGGCGAGGGCGTGGCGGCGTAGGAGACGCTGCCGGGGTGGTTCCAGACCACGCCGAACGCCGGCCAGCCCTGGGATTGCAGGGTGCGGGTGGCGGAGAGGGCGTCGGTGGTGGTCAGGCAGACCTCGGCGAAGCCGCGCGCGATCCTTTCAGCCACGGCGCGCTGGGCGACGGGACCGAGCGGTGGCTGTTGCGGGATCTCCGAGCGTCCACAGGCCGCGAGCAGCAGGACTGCGGCCAGGGCGACGTGGTTCGCGGTGTGAACCAGGCTGTCGTTCGGCGTCGGCATGGCCCCTCCCCGGGCGTTCAGCCGAGCGATTTTACCAGCAGGAGGGTTGTCAGACCGCTACCCCACTCCGTTTCGGGATAGCGGCGGGCTTCCTGGTAGCCGCGGGCGGCGTAGAACGCCTGGCTGCGCTGGTTGAAGGTGTCTGTCTCGAGCAGCGCCGCCGCGAAGCCCGCGCCGGCGATCTCGGCCTCCGCCCGGTCCATCAGCCGCGCGCCGAGGCCGCGGCGGGCGTGGCTGGCGCGCACGTGCAGCGCATGCACGAAGTCGTTCTGCCAATGGACCAGACCGACCACCGCGCCTTCGACCTCGGCGACCCAGAACTCCAGCCCCCGCTCGGTAACGTAGGCGGCCGGCCGGTCTTCGCGCAGGAACGCATCCGCAGCCGCCGCGGTGATGTTGGGCCGCCATGTGCTCTCGAAGGTGTCGCGCAGGATCGCCCGCAGCGCGGCCGCGTCGTCCGGCCGCGCGCGCCGGACCTGGATCGTCGCCGCCGGTTGCATAGGTCGGATGCTAGCGGATGCCCCTGCCACCGCAACAAGGGGCTCGGCGTTGGCGCCGCCCGCGAATGCGGACATTGTCCGCCGAGGCAGGGCGGGGCGATGCAGCTGGACAGTCAACGGTAGTGGCGAGCGCGGGCGTGACACCGCGAACGCTCGGGTTCGCCGACCTGTTCTTCTACGCCGCGTCCGTCGCGCTCTCGATCCGGTGGATCAGCGTGGCGGCGGCGGCCGGGCCGGCGTCGCTGCCGATCTGGGCCCTGGCGGTGCTGGTGTTCTCCGCGCCGCTGATCGTGGCGACCGCGGAGCTGACCGGGCGGTTCCCGGGCGAAGGCGGGGTCTACACCTGGACCGGCGAGACGTTCGGGCCGTTCTGGGGCTTTCTGTGCGGTTGGCTCTACTGGGTGTCCAACCTGCCGTTCTTCTCCGGCGTGCTGGTGTTCATGCTGAACCTGCTGGCTCTGGCGATGGGGCCAGCGGGCAAGCCGCTGCTGGACCAGCCGTGGCTGTTCACCACGGTGGCCGTGGCGCTCTCCGTCGCTGTCGGCGCTTTGCACTACGTCGGGCTCGGGACCGGCAAGTGGCTCTCGAACATCGGCGGCGCGGCGAACTTCGCCCTGATCGGACTGCTCGCGGTCGCGGCGATTGGCGTCGGGCTGAAGCAGGGCTCGGCGACCGATTTCGTCCACGCCAGCTACCGCCCCCCGCTCGACGCCAACGGCGCGATTCTCTGGGCGACGATGGTGTTCGGCGTCGCCGGATCGGAGGCGCTCGCCTTCATGCGCAACGACGTGCGCGGCGGCATGCGCACCATCCTGGCGGTGCTGGCGACCGTTGCGCTGGTGCAGATCGCCTTCTACCTCGCCGGGACCGGCTCGTTGCTGGTGATCCTGACCCCGCAGACCGCGACCCGGCTTTCGGGCCTGCCGGACGCGCTGATCCTGGGCCTGAAGACGCTGGGGCTGGGGCAGGTCGCGCCGCTGGTGCTGCTCGGCGCCTTCCTCTGCTCGCTCGGCTCCTACAGCGCCTGGTTCGGCGTCGGCGCGCGGCTGCCGTTCGCGGCGGGGATCGACGCCTATCTGCCGGCGGCGTTCGGCCGCCGCGATCCGCGCTCCGGCGCGCCGGTGGTCTCGGTCGCGGTGCAGACGGTGATCGTCGCCGTGATCGTGGTGATTTCGCAGGCGGGCGAGACGCTGAAGGCGGCGTATGACTTCCTGGTCGCCATGACCGTGCTCTCCTACACCCTGCCCTTCCTGTTCCTGTTCGCCGTGTTCCTGGCGGCGCAGCGGCGGCCCGCGCCGCCGGACGCCTGGAAGACGCCGGGCGGGCGGAGCGTGGCGCTGGCGATTGGCGCGGTCGGCTTGACGGCGGCGGTCGTGGCGGTGCTTTGCACGCTGGTTCCGAGTCCCGACGCCAAGGACCAGATGGGTGAGATGTTGAAGCTGGTGTTCGCCTCGGGGGTGCTGATCTTCTCCGGCGTCGGATTCTACGCCGCCGCCAAGTGGCGCGCCGGCGCCCGGGCGAGGGCCCTCCCGTGACCGCGCGGGCGAGCGCACCGGTCGCGGGCCGGCCACCGGCCCAGAGCCTGCCGGCCTGGCTCTACGCCGATCCCGGTTTCTTCGCCCTCGAGCGCGAGCGGCTGTTCCGCCGCAGCTGGCAGGTCGTCTGCCACGTCAACGACATCCCCGAGACGGGCGACTACCAGGCGTTCGACTTCCTGGACGAGACAGTGGTGACGCTTCGCGGCGACGACGGCGCTGTGCGCAGCTTCCACAACGTCTGCCGCCACCGCGCCTCGCGCCTGGCCGACGGGACCTCGGGCAACTGCGGCCATCGCCTGGTCTGCCCCTACCACGCCTGGAGCTACGCGCTGGACGGCCGGCTCGCCGCGGTCCCGCGCTGGCAGGGCTTCGACGATCTGGACCGGTCCGAGCATGGTCTGGTCCCGGTCGAGCAGGAGATCTGGCGGGGCTTCGTCTTCGTCCGGCTTGCAGGCGACGGTCCAAGCGTCGCGGCGATGATGTCGCCCTACGCCGCGGAGATCGACGCTTACGCATTTGAGGCGCTGCAGCCGCGCGGCAAGGTCGTGCTGCGGCCCAGGCCGGTGAACTGGAAGAACGTCGGCGACAACTACGCCGACGGCCTGCACATCCCCGTCGCTCATCCGGGCCTCTCGCGCCTGTTCGCCGGTAGCTATGCGGTGGAAGCCAAGACCTGGGTCGACAAGATGTCGGGGGTGATCACCCGGGCGCCGTCGCCCAACTGGTCGGAGCGCGGCTACCAGGCGCTGCTTGACGGGTTCGACCACCTGCCGCCGCCGCTGCGGCGCGCCTGGAACTACTACAAGCTCTGGCCGAACCTGGCGTTCGACGTCTATCCGGACCAGGTCGACTTCATGCAGTTCATCCCGGTCTCGGCCACGCAGACGCTGATCCGCGAGATCGCCTACGCCCGACCGGACGACCGCCGCGAGTCCCGCGCCGCGCGCTATCTCAACTGGCGCATCAACCGCCAGGTCAACGCGGAGGATACCGTGCTGATCGAGCGGGTGCAGGCCGGCATGGCGTCGCCCAGCTACGTCAGCGGGCCGCTGTCGCCGGCCGAGCCGTGCCTTGCCGCCTTCGCCAAGCGGCTGCGCGCGACGATCCCCGAAGCCGCCCTCGCCCATCCGCCGGCATGACCCAGTCCAGTGACGTCGTGATCATCGGCGGCGGCCACAATGGCCTGGTCTGCGCCTTCTACCTCGCCCGCGCCGGCTTGAAGGTCACGGTGCTGGAGCGGCGCGGCGTCGTCGGCGGCGCGGCGGTGACCGAGGAGTTCCATCCGGGCTTCCGCAACTCCACCGCCAGCTACACGGTCAGTCTGCTGAACCCCAAGGTCATCGCCGACATGGACCTGGCGGGCCATGGGCTGCGGATCGTCCACCGCCGCGCCTCCAACTTCCTGCCGCTGAACGACAAGGACTACCTGATCGTCGGGGAGGGCCGCACGAAGAGCGAGGTCGCCAAGTTCTCGCAGCGCGACGCCGAGCGCCTGGGCGCCTACGGCGAGCGCCTCGAGGCCATCGCCGACGTGCTGCGCGAGCTGGTGCTGAAGACGCCGCCGAACGTCGAGATGGGCGGCGGCCTCGCCGGTCTCGGCGAGCTGCTGAAGGGGGTCTCGCTCGGCCGCAGCCTTGCGCGGCTCGACACCACCGCCCGGCGCGACCTGCTGGCGCTGTTCGCCCAGTCCGCCGGCGACTGGCTCGACGGCTGGTTCGAGAGCGAGCCGATCAAGGCCGCGTTCGGCTTCGACGGCATCGTCGGGACCTACGCCAGCCCCTATTCGCCCGGTACCGCCTATGTGCTGCTGCACCATGTGTTCGGCGAGGTGAACGGCAAGAAGGGGGTCTGGGGTCACGCCATCGGCGGCATGGGCGCGATCACCCAGGCGATGGCCAAGGCCTGCGCGGCGCTCGGCGTCGACCTCCGCACCGACGCGGCAGTCGCCGAGGTGATCGTCGAGAAAGGCCGCGCGGTCGGCGTCGTCACCGAGGCGGGCGATCGGTTCGACGCGGCGACCATCGTCTCGAACCTGAACCCCAAGCTGCTGTTCCAGAGCATCGTCGACCCAGCCGTGCTGCCGGCCGACTTCAACGAGCGCATCGAGCGCTACCGCTGCGGCTCGGCGACGCTGCGGATGAATGTGGCGCTCTCCGAGCTGCCCCGCTTCACCTGCCTGCCCGACATGGGCGACCACCTGACCGGCGGCATCATCATCGCGCCCACCCTCGCCTATATGGAGCGCGCCTACGCCGACGCCCGCGCTTATGGGTGGTCGAAACAGCCGATCGTCGAGCTGCTGATCCCCTCGACCCTCGACGACAGCCTGGCCCCAAGCGGCCAGCACGTCGCCAGCCTGTTCTGCCAGCACGTCGCGCCGACCCTGCCGGACGGCCGCAGCTGGGACGACCATCCCGAGGAGGTGGCCGATCTGATGATCGACACGGTCGATCGCGCTGCGCCGGGTTTCAAGGCTTCGGTGCTCGGCCGCATGGTGCTGACGCCGCTGGACCTGGAGCGCACCTTCGGCCTCGTCGGCGGCGACATCATGCATGGGGCGCTGACGCTGGATCAGATGTTCTCGGCCCGCCCGGTGCTGGGCTACGGCCACTACCGCACCCCGATCGCCGGGCTCTACCAGTGCGGCGCCGGCACGCATCCAGGCGGCGGCGTCACCGGTGCGCCGGGCCACAACGCCGCCCGCGAGATCTTGAAGGACGTCGGCCGCCGCCGCAGCGGCCGACGCACGGTGGCCTAGATGCGCACCTGCGACGTCGCGGTGATCGGACTTGGGCTGATGGGCAGCGCCGCGCTCTATGCGCTCGCCCGTCGCGGGGCGGACGTGCTGGGCTTCGATCCGCTGCCGGTTGGCTCGGACCGGGGCTCCTCGCACGGCTCCTGCAGGGTGTTCCGCCGCTTCAACGCCGAGAGCGCCGCGTACACCGCGCTCAGCGACCAAGCGTTCGCCGGTTGGCGGGCGCTGGAGGCGGCGAGCGGCCACACCATCCTGCTGCCGAGCCAGGTGCTGGAGGCGGGACCACCCGGCTGCGCCACGGTCAGCGCCTCGCGGGCGGCGGCGCTGGCGGCCGGCGCGGCGCCAGTCGGCCCGCGCACCGGCGCGGAGGCGAACACCGTCTATCCGGCGTTCCAGCTGCCGGACGACTGGGACGTGGTGGTGCAGGAGAGCGGCGGCGTGCTGCTGGCGGAGGCGGCGATGCGCGCGTTTCGCAACGGCGCCGGCGATCGCATCGTCGCCCAGGCCGCGCGGCTGCAAGCGACGTCGGCGGGCCTCCGCATCACTGCCGGCGACGAACAGGTGCTGGCGGCGCAGGCGATCGTCGCAGCGGGTCCGTGGATCGGCGACTTCTTTCCGGCCCTTGCCCCCCTGCTGACCGTGACGCGCCAGACGGTGGGGTGGTTCGCGCCCGCAAAGCCCGCGACCGTCGGCTACGGCGACTTCCCGGTCTTCCTGCTCGATGGCCCGCACGGCTTCATCTATGGCTTCCCCGATTTCGAGGGCCGCGGGGTCAAGGCGGCGCGGCACGACCACGGTCCGCGCGCGACCCCCGACGCCTGGGGTCCGCCGGCCACCGACCAGGAGCTGGCGCCGGTGCGCGACACCCTGGCCGCGTTCATTCCGGGCGCCGCAGGGACGATCCTCGAGCGCGACGTCTGCCTCTACACCAACACCGCACCCGCCGACGTGCGGCCGGACGCCGGCGAGGAATTTATCGTCGACCGCCTGCCGCAGGACCCGCGCATCATCGTCGCCTCGCCCTGCTCCGGCCACGGCGCCAAGTTCGCCAGCGCGATCGGTGAGATGCTCGGATCGCTGGCGCTCGACCCCGCGTTCAGCGCCGACCCCGCCTTTCGCCTGGACCGCTTCTCGGCCTTCTCGACGAAGTTGCACGGAGCTGCTTGACCCGCGCTGGGGAGGCGGCGAAGGGTTGCCTGGACGTTCAGCGGAGGCAGAGTGATGAGTGCGGAGATCGCGAAGCCCTGGGCGCTGATGCGCCACCATGCAGGCTGGGCGGACATCTTCCGCGTCGAAGCCGAAACGGCGGACGGCGTGACCGGGTTCTATCCGGATCGCGAGTCGGACGAGCAGGTCACCTACACGAACTTCGCCGTGCTGGCCCGCTTCGGCACCGTCGAGGCCGCCAAGGCCGCCCGCGAGCGCGGCCTGATGGAACGGCGCAAGCACGACGCCGCGGTCGACCAGGCCCACGATGCGCTGAAGGCCGCGGAGAAGGCCCGCGAGGACGCCTGGGTCGCCGGACTGCGCGCGGCGGCCGCGGAAGGCTGATCGGCCGGCGCCGCTAGCCGCGGCGGCTTGTGAATCGGCCCGTCCCTGCGCACCCTGGTAAGCGGGCGTCTGGGGGACAAAGCACGGATGACACAGGCTGCGGCCGTCCACGGCGGGCGGCGCGTCACCTTGACCCTGGCGCTCTGCTTCCTGGCGGTGATGTGCGAGGGCTTCGACATCCAGGGGATGGGGCTGGCCGCGCCGCGGATGGGCCCGGCGCTGGGGATCGGCCGAGGTCAGCTGGGACCGCTCTTCAGCGCCAGCATCGTCGGGCTGCTGATCGGCGCGGTCGTGTTCGGGCGCATCGCCGATTGGTACGGACGCAAGCGCGTGCTGATCAGCTGCCTGGTCATTTTCGGCGCCTTCTCGGTGGCGACGGCGCACGTCGCCCAGTACGACGCGCTGCTGGCCGTGCGCCTGTTGACCGGCCTTGGCCTCGGCGGCGCGCTGCCCAATCTGCTGGCGCTGTGCGCGGAGGCGGTGTCGCCCGAGCGCCGCGCCAAGCTGGTGACCCGGATCACCTGCGGGCTGCCGTTCGGCGGCGCGATGGCGGGCGTCGTCGCCGCAAGCCTGGACTGGCGCGCGATCTTCTACGTCGGCGGCTTCACGCCGCTGCTCCTGGCGCCGGTGATCTGGCTGGCCTTGCCCGAGTCGCGCGACTTCCTCGCCGCGCGCGCGGCGCCGCCAGCGACCGCCGGGCGGCGAGACTTCTTCTGGATCCTGTTCGACGGCGGGCGGGCCGCGCCGACGCTGCTGCTGTGGACAGCGTCGTTCGCCTCGCTGCTGTCGCTCTATGTGCTGCTCAACTGGCTGCCGACGCTGCTGGGCGACAAGGGCCTGGCCAAGCCGGCCGCCAGCCTGGTCTCGCTGCTGTTCAACCTCGGCGCCGGCGTCGGCATCCTGATCCTGGCCGACCTGCTGGAGCGGGCGCGGCGGCGCTGGATCATCGGGCTTTGGTACCTTGGCCTCGCCGGCTCGCTCGTCGCCCTCGCGCTGGTCGGTCCCGGATTCGCCAACGCGGGGTTCGCCGGGTTCGCCGCCGGCTTTTTCGTCAGCAGCGTGCCGCTGCCGCTCTACGGCCTTGCGCCCGGCTACTATGACGTCCTGATCCGCGGCGCGGGGGTTGGCGCCTCCGTGGCCGTGGGCCGGCTGGGCGCGATCTTCGGGCCGCTGCTGGCGGCCGCGCTGCTCGCCCAGGGGGTCGGAGCGACCGGCGTGGTGCTGGCGCTGCTGCCGATGGCGCTGATCGCCGGCGGCGCGACCATGATCCTGGTAGGGCGCCCGGCGCTGGTGGACTGACCGTCCACGAGCTGGCGCGCCGCCGTCAGGCTTTCGGCCTTGCCCAGCGCGTCGCGCTAAGACCAACTGCCCGACGGGGGACTCTGATGACCGCAGCCGCCGACACTGTTGACCTGGCGTCGGCGCCGTTTGGCCAGGCGCTCAAAGCTCGCCACGTGGCGGCGGTGACGGCCGGCAACGCGCTCGAGTTCTACGACTTCCTCACCTACGCCTTCTTCGCCGCCCAGATCGGCCGCACCTTCTTTCCCTCCGCCACCGCCGCCGGCAGCCTGCTGGCTTCGCTGGCGACCTTCGGGGCCGGCTTCCTGATGCGGCCGGTGGGGGCGTTGACCATTGGGCGTCTGGCCGATCGCATCGGCCGCAAGCCGGCCATGCTGCTGTCTTTCACGCTGATGGGTGTGGCGATGTTCGGCCTGGCGCTGACCCCCAGCTACCGCGCCATCGGCGTCGCAGCGCCGATCCTGGCGGTGGGCTTTCGCCTGATCCAGGGATTTGCCCTCGGCGGCGAGATCGGCCCCAATACCGCCTACCTCATCGAGGCCGCGCCGCCGCACCGGCGCGGCCTCTACGTCTCCTTCCAGTTCATGAGCCAGGACGCCTCGGTGCTGGCTTCGGGCTTGGTGGGCTATGCGCTCTCGCGCCTGCTGAACGACGCGGCGCTGGACGCCTGGGGCTGGCGGATCGCCTTTATCCTCGGCGCGTCGATCGTGCCGTTCGGCCTCTTGCTGCGCCGGCAACTCGCCGAGACGCTGCCGCCAAAGGCGCCCGCAACCCACCTCGCCCCACCCAGGATGCCCATGGGACTGGCCCGCGTCGCGACGTTCGGCATCGTCATGCTGGCCGGTGGCACCACGGTCAGCTACGTGCTCGACTACCTGACCACCTACGCCACCTCGACACTGCACATGGCCACCAGCGTCGGGTTCCTGGCGACCATCTTTCTCGGCCTGACCGGCGTAATCGTCGACCCGATCGCCGGCTGGTTGTCCGACCGGTTCGGGCGCAAGCGCATGATGCTGACCCCGTGGATCACCCTGCTGCTGATCACCGTGCCCGGCTTCTTCCTGCTGTCGAGCCTTCGCACCACCGGCGTGCTGATCGGCCTTTCCATCGTGCTGACCATCGCCGCCAGCCTCACCCAGACTTCGGTGCTGGTGTCGGTCACCGAGTCGATCCCCGCCCGGGCCCGGGCCGGCGCGCTGGGCCTGATCTACGCCTTCGCCATTTCCATCTTCGGCGGCTCGACCCAGTTCACCGTGGCCTGGCTCACCGGCCTTACGCACAACCCGCTGGCGCCGGCCTGGTACATGAGCGTCTGTGTCGCGATCGCGCTGGTCGCTATGATCGCGCTGCCCGAGACGGCGCCGGGGCGAACGAGGGTGAAAACCGGGCTAGACAACCTTTCCTAGAAACGCAACCATGGGCCGGGGAACCGACCCATGGTGCTACGCGCTGATCAAACTGGCGAACCGCCCGTGGCTTTCGAGCGCCGCAGTCGCTATGTATTGAGACGGTCGGAAGTCCCGACAAAAGGCCCTGTCGATGGCGCTATCGAGCAATATTGCAACCTTCCTCACGACGGTGAACGCCGACGGACATTCCGGATCGGCGGGCTCGTCTCAGCTGCCGGCTTCAGCGGAAGCGTCGAGTTCCGCGGCGTCGTCCGCCGCACCCAGCGAAGACCCGGAGCAGGCCGCAAAGCTGGTGCTGAACGCCCTCACATCCGGGCCGCTCCCCAAGCCGGCGCTCCTGGAACGGCTCGCTCAGATCGATCCGGTCCGCGGGCCGATCGCAGCGGCCGAGTTGGACGATGTGCTTCGCTTTCTCGAGCAATCCGAGATGATCACGGTCGACGACGCCTCGCAGGTGTCGCTGACGCCGTTCGCGCAGCAGGCGCTGAGCGTGTTCATGGTGCGCTAAGCCCGGGAACACGGCGGCTTCGCCATCGGGCGCCGGGGCGCGCGTCGTGAGCGCGGTCCAACTTGCCAGCCCGGTCCTTGCCTATGTCATCGCGTTCGGCTTTGGCGCCCTGATCGGCGTCTCAGAGTTGATCTCCCGCTACAAGGATGCGCCGCTGATCGCGATCAGGACGCCGCCGGCGGTGCTCTATCTGGCCGTCAACGCCATGGCGAGCCTCGGCGCCCTCTACCTGATCCGCACGATGGGGTGGATGGACCAAGCGGGCCCCACACCGGATAAGACCTTGGTGCTGCAGACCTTGACCGCCTCGTTCGGGGCGATGGCGTTCTTCCGCTCCTCGCTGTTTACAATCCGCATCGGCAACGCCGACGTCCAGGTGGGACCGGCGGGGTTCCTGCAAGTCATCCTGTCGTCGGCTGACCGGGCCTGCGATCGCTCGCGCGCCAAGCCGCGGGCTCAAGCGGTCGCCGAGATCATGAACAACATCTCGTTCGCCAAGGCGCAGTACGCCCTGCCGTCCCTGTGCTTCGGCCTGATGCAGAACGTGAGTTCGGACGAGCAGCGCGCCCTTGGCCTGGTGGTCAAGGACCTGCTGAACACCGAGATGGACGACGTCATCAAGGCCAACAACCTGGGCTTGGCGCTGATGAACATCGTCGGTGAGGGCGTCCTGCGCGAGGCGGTCGCCGTGCTGCGGCGGTTGATCAGCGCGCCGCCCAAGCAGGTCGTTCAGTCGATCCTCACGCTCCAGTTGCTGAAGCCGATCGATTTCAATGTCTACGCCAACCAACTCATCGACGAGTGCCTGCTGATCTCCGGCCAGTTGGGTTCGGTGAGGTACAGGACCTCACTGCTCAGCCAGGTGGCGGCGATACGGAAGATGGACCTTCAGCCGGTTCAGAAAACCTTGCTGCTTTCGGCCTTGATCATCAGCGAATTCAGCGAGGAGATACTGCAGGCGGTGCTCAAGTCCCTGAAGGAGAATCAGCAGGTCACCACCGCGCCACCCCAGCCGCCGTCACAATCCGCAGCAGCGCCCGCGGTCGCCCAGCCGCCGGCCCAAGCGCCGGTTCAGGCCGCAGCGAAGTCGGGCCCCTGAACCGCGCAGCAGGGTCGAGGGCGCGGCCCGCCGATCACGGCTTGAGGTTCAGCCGCACGCCGACCTGCACCACGGCCCCGTCCACCGGCTCGCCGTCGCGCTGCCAGGGGTTCATCCGCATCGTCGAGGCCAGCTTCACCGCCGCTTCGGAGAAGCCGAGCCCGTCCGGGTCGCCCGGCTGCGGCTGGCAGTCGCTGAGTGTGCCATCCTGCGCGGCGACGCATCGGGCGACGCCGTAGCCGGTGGTGAGGCCCTTTTCCGCCGCCTCCTTCGGAAACACCTGCAAGGCCTCGTCGGGGTCGAAGCCCGCCACCCAGTAGGGCGAGCTCACCTCGCGGCTGTCCGCGGCGCCGGGCGCGGGGAAGCGGACCGGGATGTCGACCCAGAGGTCGGCATTGTGCGGCGCCCGCGCCCACTCCGGGGCGACGCGGAAGCGCGACGCCAGCCGCAGCGCCGCCATCCCGAAGCCACGGTTGTCCGGGTCTTCCTTGGTCACCTGGCAGCCCGACAGCGCGCCGGCGTGACTGACCTCGCAGTGCGCCACTGCGTAGCCCTCCGCGCCGCCTGCCTTCGCCGGATAGGCCGCCGCCACGTCGCTGTAGCTGACGGTGCTCGCCCACACCGGATTGTTCAGCATCGAGACCGAGTGGCGCGGCGACGACGGGCCGCCGAACATGGTCAAGTCGCCTTTGCCGGACGAGGGCCCGCCGGCGCTTTCGCCCATCGAGCCGCCGCCGCGGCCAGCGCCCCAGTCGATCCGGTTGTCGGGAACCTTGAAGTTGATGGCGATATTCATCACCGCATCGATCGGCCCGTCCGGCCCCATGGCGGGCTTCACCTTGAAGGTGGGCCGCAGCTCCAGCGCCGCCGCGCCGAACCCCTTGTTGGCCGGCGTCTCGGTGGCGACCTGGCACCACTCGGCGAGGCCATGGCGGTCGATGTCGCAGCGCAACACTACATAGCCGCTGATGTGTTCTTGGAAGGCCGCCTCGGGCCAGACTGACGCCCACCGCCCGAGCTCGGTCGCGTCCGTGGGGACTTCCACCGTCGCCGCGGGCGGCGCGCCGGTCTTCGGCAGCGGCTGCACGGTGAGCGGCGAAACCGTCGGCGGGACCGACGCGTCCGGCGCAGCGGCGACAGCTGCGGCGGCCAGCGCTGCCAGGATCATGGACCGCCCCCTCCCCTGCTGGTGGACGCCGCCACCGAGTCTCGCATGGAGGGTCGGCGGCGTGCAAACTTGTACGGCCTATCCGCCGCGCTCCGGCGTTCAATCGCCGGGCGCGGGCGCGTCGACCTCCTGGCGGACCATCGCCCGCTGGAACCCCGGCCGCTCCATCAGGCGTTCGAGGTAGCGGCGGCAGTTGGGCTTGTAGCGTGCGTCGAGCCCGAGCGAGCGGCCGAGGAACAGCGCGTAGCAGACGGCGATGTCGGCGATGGTGAAGCGGCCGGCGCAGAGGAAATCGCGTCCCTCGAGCGCGTCCTCCACGCACCGCAGCCGCGACAGATACCAGATCGAGTAGTCCTCCACCGCCTGCGGCAGGCGGCGCTCCTGGGGCTCGAGCCGCGAGTAGCGCAGCACGATCGTCTGCGGGAAGGTGAGCGTCGCGTCGCTGCGATAGAGCCAGTTCAGGTACTCGCCATAGGCCGGATCGGCGCGATCGACCCGCAACGCATTGGGCGCGTGCCGCTCGGCCAGGTAGTGGCAGATGCCGCTGGACTCCGTCATCGTCAGATCGCCGTCGACGAAGGTCGGCACGGTGCCGAGCGGGTTGATGGCCAGGTAGCCCGGATAGCCGACCCTGGGCGGGAACGGCATGTTCACCAGCTCATAGTCGAGCCCAAGCTCCTCCAGCGCCCACAGCGGGCGGAGCGAGCGGGCGTTATGGCAGTGATAGAGCTTCATCGTTCGAGGCCCTTGCGACATCGGCGCAGCCACGCCCGACGGGGTTGTGTGTGCTCACAACGTCGAAGCCCCGGTCAACAGTGAGGCGCACGGAAATGGAACTGGTCATTTGCCCCCGACAAGCGAGCGCCCCGAACCTCCGTGACGACAGTTGCCACACCACCCCAACGCAAGCTCTAGGCGCCGGGCGAAATATGGAGGACCCTTGTACGGTTGCCGGTTGATTGCGCGCCCATGGGTACATGGGTCGCTGACCGAGCGCCCGAGGACCCCTTAGAATGACCGTCCCAATCTCTGGCGCCGCCCTGGACGCGGCCGAGACCTATGCCCGGCACGTCGAGAAGGCGTCGACGGCCCGCAACGGCTTGTCCAGCGCCGTCGCAGCCGACCGGGTCAAGCGCGCTCGCGCCGCGCTCGATCGGCGGCAGGTCGCGATCCTCGACATGGTGGCGGTGAAGGGACACACGATCGCTCGCGTAGCCGAAATGACCGGCAGGCCAGATGGCGATCTGACCGCCCTCTATGTCGCTGCTTGCGACGCCCTCGCCGGCCACTATGAAACCGAAGCCTGAGTGAGGCGCTTCGTCGAGCGTGAGAGCGTCGGCGAGTGGCCGCGGGGGTCCTGAGGTTCGAGGGCGTGGCTCCCGAGGCGTCCGGGGGTCCAGCCTATCTTTTCCTGCGATAGGGCTCCGAGCCTTGTATTTCGAGCCAGCCTAGCCATTTGCAAGCGAGCTTGGCACTCGTACGTGCCGAGTGCCAAGTTTGCCGCATCCACGCGCGCCCCGACATCGGAGTTTCCCAACCATGGCCTTTCGTCCGCTGGGCGATCGCGTCGTCATTCGACGCGTCGAAGAAGAAGCCAAGACCAAGGGCGGGATCATCATTCCCGACAACGCCAAGGAAAAGCCGCAGGAAGGCGAGGTCGTCTCGGTAGGCCCCGGCGCCAGGGACGAAGACGGCAAGCGTATCCCCATCGACGTTGCGGTCGGTGACCGCATCCTGTTCGGCAAGTGGTCGGGCAGCGAGGTCAAGATCGACGGTGAGGAACTCCTGATCATGAAGGAGTCCGACATCCTGGGCGTCCTCGACGCCATCGTCGCTAAGGCGAAGGCCGCCTAGGGCGACTCTCCGACCTCCCCTCTTTTGCTCCCGAACTCCTTGAAAGATCAGCCAGATGGCCGCCAAGCAAGTCTACTTCGCCTCCGACGCCCGCGACCGCATGCTGCGCGGCGTCAATACCCTCGCCAACGCCGTGAAAGTGACCTTGGGGCCTAAGGGCCGCAACGTGGTGCTTGAAAAGTCCTACGGCGGGCCGCGGTCCACTAAGGACGGCGTCACTGTCGCCAAGGAGATCGAACTCGAAGACCGGTTCGAGAACCTCGGCGCGCAGCTGATCCGTGAAGTCGCCTCCAAGACCAGCGACAAGGCGGGCGACGGCACCACCACCGCCACCGTGCTGGCTCAGGCCATCGTGGTCGAAGGGCTCAAGTACGTCGCCGCGGGCATGAACCCGATGGACCTGAAGCGCGGCGTGGAGAAGGCCGTGATCGCGGTGGTGGCGAGCATCAAGGCGTCCTCGCGCAAGGTCACCACCAACGACGAGATCGCCCAGGTCGGCGCCATCTCGGCCAATGGCGACAAGGAAGTCGGCGCCATGATTGCCAAGGCCATGGCCGAGGTCGGCAACGAAGGTGTGATCACCATTGAAGAGGCCAAGACCCTCGAGACCGAACTCGAGGTCGTTCAGGGCATGCAGTTCGACCGCGGCTACCTCTCACCCTACTTCATCACCAACGCCGACAAGATGGAGGTCGAACTCGAAGACCCGCTGATCCTGCTGTTCGAAAAGCGGCTGTCTTCCCTGCAGCCGCTGCTGCCGCTGCTCGAAGCGGTGGTGCAGTCGACCCGTCCGCTGCTGATCGTGGCCGAGGATATCGAGGGCGAAGCGCTGGCGACCCTGGTGGTCAACAAGCTGCGCGGCGGCTTGCGCGTGGCGGCGGTGAAGGCGCCGGGCTTCGGTGATCGCCGCAAGGCGATGCTGGAAGACTTGGCCATCGTCACCGGCGGACAGCTCGTTTCCGAGGATCTCGGCATCAAGCTGGAAAACGTCACGATCGAGATGCTGGGTCAGGCCAAGAAGGTGACCATCAACAAGGATGACACCACCATCGTCGACGGGGCCGGCGACAAGGTCGCGGTCGATGCGCGCATCGCACAGCTGAGGACTCAGATCGAGGACACCACCAGCGACTACGACAAGGAAAAACTGCAGGAACGCCTGGCCAAGCTGGCCGGCGGGGTCGCGATCATCAAAGTCGGCGGCTCGACCGAGATCGAGGTGAAGGAACGCAAGGACCGCGTGGACGACGCCCTTAACGCCACCCGCGCGGCGGTCGAAGAAGGCATCGTGGCCGGCGGCGGCGTCGCCTTGCTCAAGGCGACCAAGGTCCTCGACGGCCTGAAGGGCGAAAATGCCGAGCAGGACGCCGGCATCGCAATCGTCCGTCGCGCCCTGCAAGCCCCGATCCGCCAAATCGCCGAAAACGCCGGGGTCGAAGGCTCGATCGTCGTTGGCAGGGTGCTGGACAACGAGTCGGCGACCTTCGGCTTCAACGCCCAGACTGAAGAGTACGGCGACCTGGTTGCGGCCGGGGTGATCGACCCGGCCAAGGTCGTCCGCACCGCGCTGCAGGACGCCGCCTCGGTGGCCGGTCTGATGATCACGACCGAAGCGGCCATCGTCGAAGCGCCAAAGCCCGCCTCCAGCGCCCCGCAGATGGGCGGCGGCATGGGCGGAATGGGCGGCATGGACTACTAGCGCCAGGAACCCCTGGCGCAGACTCCAGCTCATCCTGAGAGGAGAGCGCGGTGGCGAAAAGTCAGAAGAAGAGCAATCGCGAGATTCGCAAACCGAAGGCGGCGAAACCTAAACCCGCCGCGGCAACGCGGGATTTCTTGGCGCCCATGCAGAAGAAAAAGAAGTAGCGCCGCCGGTTATCGCGTTTGGGATTGGATCCGATGTCGAGAGAGACGGTCCACCTGGTGCAGGCTTTCATCGCTGGCCGGGGCAAGGCGCTGCGATCGGAACCTGTGATCTCCTGCAAGTCCGCTGAGGAGGCTCGTCGAAGAGCCGAGCGTCTGTCCTCGGTGCGGCTTGGGGTGGTCGCCTTCACCGCCTCCGCGGATGCCGAACTGGGCGACTATGACGACAACCCTCTGATCTTGTTCAAGGCAGGTCAGCTGCCCCCGCCCTTCGATGAACTCTGATCCCGAAGCCGTTGTTGCCGAGCTGCGGCGTCAGGCGCCGGCCGCGCCCGCGTCTTCCAGGATCTTGCCGGGGTTGAGGATGTTATTGGGGTCGAGGGCGCGTTTCAGCGTGCGCATCAGGCCGAGTTCCGCCGGCGAGCGCGTCCAGCTGAGGAACTCGCGCTTCTGCAGGCCGATGCCGTGCTCGGCGCTGATCGATCCGCCGATCCGCCGCAGCGGGCCGTAGACGGTTTCCTCCACCGCGTGACGCGCCTCGGGCGAGCGATCGCCGACGCCGGCGATCACGTGCAGGTTGCCGTCGCCGAGGTGGCCGAACACCACCAGGCTCGATGTCTCCGGCCAGCGGGCGGCCAGCGCGGCGCGGACCTCGGCGACGTAGGCCTCCATGTCGGCGATGTTCAGGCTGACGTCGAAGGCGAGGATCGGCGCGTTGCGACCGGTCTGGCCGACGTCATCACGCAGCGCCCAGATGGCGTTGCGCTCGCCCACCGAGCGGGCGATCGCGGCGTCGGCGATCTCGCCCGCTTCCAGCGCCTCGCCCAGCACCCGCTCGAACGGCTCGGCGTCGGCCTCGGGATCGGCGCCCATGGCCTCGACCAGCACGTAATAGGGGTGGCCGTGCGGCAGCGGCGGGCGGCCGTTCGCCGGCGGCGTGGTCACCAGCTCGTAGAAGTCGGCCCACATCACCTCGAAAGCCGACAGCTGGGCGCCGATCGCCTGCCGCAGCCGGTTCAAGACTTGCGGCAGCGCCTCGAACGTGTCGACCGCCAGCAAGGCGACGTTGTCGCTGACAGGCTTGGGGCGCAGCCGCAACACGGCCCGGGTGACCACGCCTAACGTGCCTTCCGAGCCGATGAACAGCTGCTTGAGGTCGTAGCCGGTGTTGTTCTTCATCAGCGGATTGAGGGCGCTGACCACTGTGCCATCGGCGAGCACGGCCTCCAGGCCCAGCACCATCTCGCGCATCATGCCCCAGCGCAGCACGCGGTTGCCACCGGCGTTGGTGGAGATGTTGCCGCCGATGGTCGCCGAGCCGCGCGCGCCGAGATCGAGCGGCAGCAGCAGGCCCTGCGCCTCCGCCGCCTCGCAAGCGGTCTGCAGCACGCAGCCGGCCTGGACCCGCATGGTTCCGCTCACCGTGTCGATCGCCTCGACCGCGTTCATGCGTGACAACGAAAGCGCCAGCGCGCCGTCGGCCCGCGCGCCGTCGACCAGCCCAGTCAGGCCGCCCCACGGCGTCACCGGAACGCCGGCCGCGTTGGCGGCGGCGAGGATCTGGGAAACCTGTTCGGTAGAGCGCGGGCGCAGCACCGCCTTGGGCGCGCCGGTCCGGGTCCAGGGGCTGCGACCGGCATCGATCGCGTCGTCGCCGACCAGCACGCCGCCGTCGCCAAGGACCTGCCGCAGTTGTTCAAGCAGCGCCGCCATCGCCCCTTTGTCTCACGATCGGACGGTACGCCCAAGGGGCCTTGCCGGCCGCGGCCGGCGCCGCGCCCTAAGCTCGCCGGCTGACGGCGAAGTCGGCCAGGGACTGCAGCGCCTCGCGCCACTCGTTGGCCGGGAACAGGCTGAGCGCGGCCTTGGCGGCGTCAGCGTAGTCGCCGGCGAGCTCCAGGGTGGCGTCGAGGGCGCCGGCGCCGATCACCAGATCGCGGGCGCGGCGGAAGTCGTCGGGAATCTGTTCTTTTCGTCCGATCACGCGCTCCCAGAACTCGGCCTCTCGGGCGCCGGAGCGGGAGATGGCCAGGATCAGTGGCAGCGTGGCCTTACCCTCCCGGAAGTCGTCCCCGGCGTTCTTGCCCAGCGTCTCCGCCGAGCCGGCGTAGTCGAGCGCATCGTCGGCGAGCTGGAAGGCGAGCCCCAGGCTTTGGCCGTAACTGCGCAGCGCCTCGGCGCGGAGCGGATCGGCGCCGGCTGAGACCGCGCCGGCCTCGGCGGCGGCGGCGAACAGCTCGGCGGTCTTGGCGCCGATGATCTCCAGGTAGATCGCCTGCGAGAGCCGCAGGTCGTGGGCGCGCGTCAGCTGCAGCACCTCGCCCTCGGCGATTACCCGCGAGGCCCGCGCCAGGATCTCCAGCGCCTGCAGCGATCCGGTCTCGACCATCAGTTCGAACGCACGGGCGAACAGGAAGTCGCCGACCAGCACGCTGGAGGGCGCGCCCCAGATCAGGTGCGCGGCCACCTTGCCCCGGCGCAGCTGCGAGGAATCGACCACGTCGTCGTGCAGTAGCGTAGCGGTGTGGATGAACTCGACCGCGGCCGCGAGCTTCAGCGCCGCATCGCCCTTGCCGCCGGCCAGCCGCGCGGCGCCGACCGTCAGCAACGGCCGCAGCCGCTTGCCGCCGGCGGAGATCAGGTGTTCGGCCAGCAGCGGGATCACGCTCACCGGGCTCTGCATGCGGGCAAGGATCAGCGCATCGACGCCGTCCATGTCCTCACGCGAGAGGCGGACGAGGCGGTCGACGGAGCCGGCGGGCCGAGCGATGGCCGCTTTCACTGCGTCCAAGACTTGCTCCTGGCAGCGCCGCCTGGCCGGGCCACCGTTGCGAACGGACAATGGGTAGGGGATAGGGGAGCGTCAAGGCGAGCACAAGGCTGCGAACCCGCGCGATGGTCGAAACAGCGGCCCCTGTCACCGAAGATCGTATGCTGGGCGGGCGGCTGATTTTGCGGCAGCCGGCCAAGGGCTACCGCGCGGGGCTCGACGCCGCGCTGCTGGCGGCCGCCTGCGATGCAAAGCCGGGGGATCAGGTGATCGAAGCCGGCTGCGGCGTCGGGGCGGTGATGCTGGCGGCGGCGGCGCGCCGGCCGGGCGCCTCGTTCCTCGGCATCGAGCGCGATCCGGCGGCGCTGGCGCTCGCCAAGGCGAACGTCATCGCCAACGGCCTCGGCGAGCGGGTCGAGGCGGTCGAAGGCGACGTGGGTGGCTCTGGCGCCGGCCGGCGTTTCGACGCCGCGCTTAGCAATCCGCCTTTCTTCGACGACCGTGCGGCGATGCGCGGTCCGCATCCGGCCAAGGCCGGCGCCTTCATCGCCGACGATGGCCTGGCGGCATGGACCGGCTACCTGCTTGGGGCGGTGCGCGATGGCGGAACCATCACCGTGATCCACCGCGCCGACCGGCTGGCCGACCTGCTGACCCTGCTCTCGCAAAGGGCAGGCTCGTTGCAGGTCCGCCCGGTGCTTCCGTATGCGGACGATCCGGCCGGTCGCGTGCTGGTGCGGGCGGTGCGCGGCGGACGCGCGCCGCTGCGGCTGCTGCCGGCGCTGGTGCTGCACGAGCGCGGCGGCGCCAAACACACCGCCGAGGCCGAGGCGATCCTGCGCGGCGCGGCGGACCTGCCGTGGCTCTGACCACCCACATCGCCCTGCTGCGCGCGGTGAACGTCGGCGGCCGCGGCAAAGCGCCGATGGCCGATCTGCGCAAAATGCTCGCCGACCTCGGCTTCGAAGCGCCGCAGTCGCTGCTGCAAAGCGGCAACCTGGTGTTCCGCAGCCAGCCCACCGGCGCGGCGCTGGAGGCCCTGCTCGAGCGGGAGACCAAGGCGCGGCTTGGCCTCGCGACGGACTACATCGTCCGCACCGCCGCCGAGTGGGCGCGCATCGTCGCCGCCAACCCATTCGCGGCAATGGCCAGGGACGATCCCAGCCACCTGGTGGTGATGCCGCTGAAGTCGGCGCCCGGCGCGGCCGGCCTCGAGGGCCTGCGCGCCTGGATCCCCGGCCGCGAAGCGATCGAGGCGGTCGGGCGCGAGCTCTACATCACCTACCCAGATGGCATCGGCACATCGAAGCTGACCGGCGCCGTGATCGAGCGCCGGCTGGGGACGCGCGGCACCGCCCGCAACTGGAACACGGCGACCAAGCTTGCGGCGCTGGCCGCCAGCTAGTCCCTCCGCCTAGCGGGATGCCGAGGTTCGCCGCCGTTCGCTAGGGGCCAGTGACGGTCTGCTTGGGCGCTGTCGGCGCGCGCCAACGGGTGAACGGGACCAACATCGGGACGCGGCGGCGGTAGTCCAGATACTTCGCCCCGAAGTTGGCGATCAGGTCCGACTCTTCCAGCTGCAGGGCGATCAGAATGTAGGACGTGGTCGCGCTCGCGAACACCAAATGACCAAGGGTCATGACCGGCGCAGCCCAAAACGCGATGACAAAGCCCAGCATGATCGGGTGGCGCACCAGCCCGTAGAGCATCGGGGTGTGGAACGGCAGCGTTTCGACGGCGCGATCACGGAACGCCGAATAGGCCTGGGTGAGACCGAATAGTTCGAAGTGGCTGAGCATGAAGGTGGAGGTCAGAACCACCAGCCAGCCCAGGAAGAAGACGACGAGCGCGATCTGGTACGCGAGACCGTTCAGCGCCCACACGGTCGCCCCGAGCGGGCGCCACTGCCAGAACAGCAGAATCAGGCAAAGGCTGGACGCCACAACATAGGTGCTGCGTTCGATGCCGATGGGCACGATCCGCGTCCACCACCGCTTGAACGCCGGCCGGGCCATGACGCTGTGCTGGACCGCGAAGACGCCGAGCAGGACGGCGTCGACGGCGAGCGCCGTAATCCACGGCCCCCGCGGTCCCGAGTCTATCGTCTTGGGGACCAGGAGGTCGCCGACGAAACCGACCGAATAGAGAAATGCGCCGAGGAAGAGCACATAAGCCGCGGTGGCGTAGGTCAGCTGCAAGAGCTTGCCCATGGGGCGATCCTCCGAGTTGATAACCCGAAGCTGCCGCGTCCGCGCGAAATTGGCCCGGACAATTTGGACGAAATTGTCCGGCACTGTACCGGAAACCGAGTGGTACAGTCGCGCATGATCACTAGGTCACACGGCTTAGTTGTCGATGCTCAACGCCGCCCCGGCGACCCGCGGTCGGCGGCTGACTGCGTGTTCGACGCTGTGCGTTTGCAGGTTGATCGAAAGGCGCTGGTTAGTGGGACGCGGTTGCCTTCAATCCGGACCATGGCCCAAGCCTGCGGCGCAAGCCGCCATGCGGTGGTGGACGCTTACGACCGGCTGGCCGACCGCGGTTACCTGACGGCTCGTCCGGGTTCTGGCTTTTACGTCGCCGAAGGTCATCGCCGCCCAGCCCCGCGGCCGCAGTCCGATGACCACCGAGGCTACGAGGTCGCGTGGCTGATCCGTGAGGTGCTCGAAGCCTCCGACGATTGGCTCAAGATCGGCGGCCCATGGCTGCCCGACGACTGGATGGACGTGGGGACCCTGCAGCAAGCTGTGCGCTCCCTGGGGCGGGGCGAGGCCAGCCACCTCACCCGCTACGGGCGGCCCCTCGGTTATCCAGCCCTGCGCCAGGAGCTCCAGCGCCTACTCTCGCAGCTAGGCATCGAGGCTGGCCTGGACCAGATTCTGACCACCAACGGAACCAGTCAGGCCTTTGATCTCGTGGCGCGCAGCCTGATCAGGCCCGGCGATGCGGTTCTGGTGGAGGACCCCGGCTACTACAACCTGTTCGGCTTTCTCCGCTTCCACGGGGCGAAACTCATCGGCGTGCCACGGCTGATCGACGGTCCGGACGTCGCCGCTCTGCAGATGCTGGCGACGGAGCATGGCGCGAAACTGTTCTTCACGCAGTCGGCGCTTCAAAATCCGACCGGATCGGACACCTCCCCGGCGGTGGCGCACCGGCTTCTGCAGGCGGCAAGAGACCTCGACCTGACCCTGGTCGAGGACGACACCTATTGCGACGTCGACCCAGCGCCAGGGCCGCGCCTGGCTACGCTGGATCAGCTTGAGCGGGTGATCTACGTGCGCAGCTTCTCGAAGACGCTGTCGGGCAGCCTGCGCGTAGGCTTTGTCGCCGCCAGCCGGGAGCGGATCGACCGGCTGGCGAACATCAAAGTGCTCTCGGCCATATCGACCTCTCAGTTCGCCGAAAAACTCGTCTGCCGCCTGCTGGTCGACGGCCACCACGGGCGATACCTCAGACGGGTGCAAGGCCGCATCGCGCAGGCGCGAAGCTCGGCCCTGTCGCTGCTACGCGGCGCCGGCATGGAGGTGTTCGTGGAACCTCGCGGCGCAAATTTTCTATGGGCGCGATTTCTCGGAATTGACGACGCCAAGCAGCTCGCAGAACGGGCGCGCGACCAGGGTGTGATCTTGGGGATCGGCGATGTCTTTCGGCCCAATCTGGAGCCGTCGGCCTGGATGCGATTCAACGTCGCGCTATGCGACGATCCACGCCTTGGGCGCTTCCTCAACCAGATACGGTAGAATCTGCGGCTGCCGCGCCAAGTCCGCTCGGGGTCGAACCCGGTCACCGGCTTCTCTCCAAAGCGGACTCTCGCCGAGACGATCAGGGCGCGATCCTAGGCCATTGCTGGCGACGTCGCCCGCCAGTGGTCCTTCAGTGCGGCCGCCAGTTCGTCCGGGCGCTCTTCGGGGAAGAACAGCTTGGCGCCCTCGATCTCGACGATCTCGCGGGCGCCCGGAATCCGCGCCTTCAGCCAGTACGCCCACTTGATCGGGAAGAAGTGGTCGCCGGTGCCCCAGACGATCAGGGTCGGGGCGGCAAGCTTGCGCAGCAGCGGCTCGATCTCGGTGGTCTGGGTGGTGTCGCCGAGGGCGGCGAGCCAGCGCTCCAGCCCGTGGGTCGCCTCTGGCGTCGCGAACAGCGGGCGCACGTACGTCGCCAGCGTTTCGGGCGCGACCTGGCTCACATCCTCGTAACCCGTGCCGAAACCGTTGCGCAACAGTTCCGGATTGTCGTGGAACGCCTGGCGCTGGGCGGAGAAGGCGCCGGTCGCGGCGAGCGTTCGGGTCGGCTCGAAGTCGGCCGGCGGGTAGTTGTCATGGGTGTCGCCGTTGGTCAGAGTCAGGGTGCGGATGCGCTCGGGATGGCGGACCGCGAAGATCTGGGCGATGGCGCAGGCGCTGTCGTTGGCGACCAGGTCGACCTGGTCCAGGCCCATCGCCTCGCAGAACGCCGCCAACAGCGCGGCCTCGCCGCGCAGGGAGACGTCGTTTTCCGGGCCAACCGGCGTGTCGCCGTGGCCGTAGAGGTCGACGGCGATGCAGCGCCGCTGGTCGCAGACGCGGTCGATCACGTGCCGCCACAGATAGCTGTTGAGGAAGACGCCGTGAACGAACAGCGCCATCGGGCCCTCGCCGCGATCGACATAAGCCACCTCACCGACGCGCGTCATCACGCGCTGCTTGTCCCGCGCCATGGGAATCACCTTCAGATATGAGAGACGGTCATTGCCGACCGACAGTCGGTACATTTAGATACCGACCGTCGGTATGTCAAACAGGATTTGCCGAGATGGAGCGACGTTGAACCGGAAAGTCGAACAGGGCGTGGCCACGCGGCGCGAGATAGCCCAGGCGGCGATGCGGCTGTTCGCCGAACTCGGCTATGGCGGCGTCTCGATCGAGGCTGTGCTGGCGGCGACCGGCGTCAGCCGTGGCGCGCTCTATCACCACTTCGCCGGCAAGGAGGCGCTGTTCGAGGCGGCGTACGAGGCGATGGAGGCCGACCTGATGCGGCGCACGACGGCGGCCACCGCGGACGCGACCAGCCCCGCCGACGGCCTTCGCACTGGCTGCGACGCGTTCCTCGACCTGGTCCAGGAGGACGCGGTGCGCCAGGTCGTGCTGATCGATGCGCCCTCGGTGCTGGGCTGGGAGAAATGGCGCGAGATCGATGAGCGGTACGGCTTTGGCTTGCTGAAGACCGCGCTCAGCGCGGCGAGCGCGGGCGGATCGTTGCCCGCCGACCTGGTCGACAGCTACGCCCACATCCTGATGGCCGCCCTGACCGAGGTCGCCATGCTGATCGCCCGCGCTGACGACCGCCCTGCCGCCGCAGCGCTCGGCAAGCGCTCGATCCGGGTGCTGCTGGAACGGCTGCTGTCAGCCTGAGGCGCGCGCGCTGGCGTCGAAACTGAGCTGGGACATGGTCAAGGACGCCGCGCTGGCTGGCGGACCCTCGGCAGGCGCGATCAGTCGTGCGATCTCCGCCAAGAGCGCGGCAGGTGATATCGGCTTGGCGACGACACCGTCCATTCCCGCGGCGAGATACGCCTGCCGCTGGTGAGCCATGGCGTTCGCCGTCAGACCGATGATGGGCGCGCGAGCGGCGTCGCTGGACAACCGGCGGATTGCCCTGGTGGCTTCGACACCGTCCATATTCGGCATCTGCACGTCCATCAGGATGAGGTCATGCCTGCCCTGGCGCGCCGCCGCCACGCCGATCAGCCCGTCGGCCGCCTCCTCCACGCTGGCGCCCAGGCGCCTGAGCATGGTGCTGGCCACCAGACGGTTTACGGCGTTGTCATCGACCAGCAGGATCTTGACGCCATCAAGCATTCCCACCGACGCCGGCTCGGCGGCGCGAGGGCTCGCGCCCGGCGCCTCGAACTCAAACCAGAACGTCGACCCCTCGCCCTCGGTGCTGACGCAACCGACATCACCGCCCATCATCCGGGCGAGCGCTCGGGAGATCGAAAGGCCGAGGCCGGTGCCGCCAAACCGGCGGGTGGTGTCGCCGTCGGCCTGACGAAAACGTTCGAACAGATGGCGCCGGGCGTCCTCGGTCACGCCAATCCCAGTGTCATCCACTTCCAGACGGACGCTCCGGGCGCCGTCAGCCGTCTGCGCGACGGCAAGGCGCGCGACGACACCGCCCACCTCGGTGAATTTGACCGCATTGCCAACAAGGTTGAACATGACCTGCCGCACGCGCACCGGGTCTGCTTCCAACCATGTGTCCGGGCCGTCCGGGGTTTCGCACCTGAGCTGAATACCCTTTGCGCGGGCCTGATCGCCGAGCAACGCGACGACGGACACCACGGCTTCCACGACATCCATCGGCTCGGTCGCCAGCTCCAGTTGGCCGGATTCGATCTTCGAAAAGTCGAGAATGTCGTTCAGCAACAACGAGAGCATTCGGCCGCAATCGTCGGCTTGGCGCAGCAGGTTGCGCGCTTCGGAGGACAAGGCCTCATCCTCGAGAAGATGCAGCGTCCCGAGGATGCCGTTCATCGGCGTGCGGATCTCATGGCTCACATTGGCAAGGAACCTGGCCTTTGCGGCGTTGGCGGCCTCGGCTTCGGCCTTCGCCTCGCGCAACGCGGTGTCGGCGGCCGTTCGCTCGGTCACGTCACGGCTGACCCCGATCACCCCGGTCACAGCGTCGCCATCGAAGACCGTCTTGACGCTGGTCTGGTGCCACAGCCAACGCCCGTCCTTGTGTCGAACGCGCAGGGTCAGCGCCTCCGATCCTCCGCCGGCGCTGGTCAATCTGGCGAGCGCTCGTCTCATCGCGATGACGCTGCGAGGATGCGCCAGGACGGTCACGCTTGCGCCGACGAGCTCCGCCGGACGGTAGCCGAGCGCAGCCAGGGCAGCGGGCGAGACATACCGGAATACGCCTTCCGGGTCGACGCGGACGATGACGTCGGCGATGTTCTCGGCCAGCAAATCATAGCCGTCGAGGGTGGCGCGGAGCCAGCGCTGCTGCTGCTGGGTCGACGGTGCGCCAATGGCGCGGCCGACATTGAAAATGCCGGCCAGGCCAAGCATGAGCCAAACGGGCAGCAGCTGGCGCCAGTCACGCCCGCCCGCCAAGGCGATCATGGTCAGGGCGCCGACGGCCGGCGCAGCGCCAGCCGCCAGAAAGACGATCGGCGTCGTGTAGAACAGCAAAGCGAAGACCGAAGCGATGGTCAGCAACATGATCGCGCCGCAGGCCAGGCCCGCCAACGTGCCGCTGCGCAAGAAAAGCGCACCCAGCAGAAGCCACCAGGCATTCATCGTCAGATAGTTGGCGATGAAATTCGCGCGTCCAAGCCAGTTGATGGGCTTGTCCCCGGCCTGAGCCTGGGTGGCGAACCACGCCCAAAGCTCCACGACGAAGCCCCCGGTCGCCCACGCGACGCACATCGAACCTGGAAGGATGAGGGCGGCCACCAGGCCGGCCAGCGCAAACAGCCCCGCTCTGACGAGCACAATCGAATGAAGGAGCGCGGCCGCTTCATCGAGGCGCTCGCCGAGCGAGGTGGTTGAGCGTTCCGCCTTTGCTTCATGCCTGCTCGCCGCGCCGGGAACCGGGCTGGTCAGCAGTGCTTCAGAAGAAGGCGTGATCCAACCTTCGCGACTCCGTCGTCGGTCAATCTTAGTCACGCAAGCCCCTACCAATAGGACCAGACTTCAAACCCCAAAGGCGTAAAGACTCGAATAAAATACCTGTTTAGACGTCGCTCTATACAGCTGACCAAGCGACACTGGCGCGGGTGGTGAAGGGTTTGGCTAGCGTAGAGGTTGATTTCAACGCTGGCGATGTTCGAGCGCAGCATCGAAGACGGCAGGCGCCGATCCGACTGTTGGGCGGAGCTGATGAGGGCTGGCCTCAGCCTGCCGCCAGCGCCCCGGCATCCATGCTGAGCGGCAGGGAGGTATTGGTGCTGTGATCGGTCGGGGTCCAGTGATCGGGCGCCGAGCCCCAGCTGTTGGCCGCGCCCAGCGCATCGAACAGGCCGAGATACTGGTGGTAGGTCGCGCCGCCCAGCTCCTCCGGGACCGGGCAACCGAGGGTCACGATCCGCAGGCCCTCAGTGTCGGCCGGCGGCAGCGAGCGCAGCGCATTGGCGATCGAGAGCGCGCCTTTGCTATGGCCGACCACGCAGGTGATCTCGATTGCCACCATCAGCGCGTGCAGCACGTCCGAGGAGCCGGCGCCCGTGCGGAACACCGGCGCGCCGTGGAGCCGGCGGGTGTCGGGCAGAGAGGCGACCAGGTTGCGGCCGACGCTCGCGAGCTCGGGCGTCATCACCGCCAGGGTGTCCTGCAGTCGCGACTTGGTCTGCAGCGCGTCATGCAGGCCAAATCCGAACCAGCCGCCCAGGCCCTGCAGCAGCGCGTCGGCGACGCCGTAGCCGGGCACAATGGCGAGCACCGGCGTGGCGAGCGACTTGGAAAGATCCCAGGCCATCGCCGCGCTGCCAAGCGCCGATGAGCCGACGCCGGTGATCGAGACGGTCTTCGGCGGCGACTCGGCGTCCCTGTGCCAGGCCAGGAACGCCGGCACGGCCTCGAAGCGCTGGATGAACGGCGCGCGGGCGGCGTCCACCACCAGCAGGGCGCCCTCAGGGTTGGCCAGGGCGTCGAGGTCGATGGTCGCCGCCCCTTTGCCGTCGCCGACGGCCGCGCCGCGGGCGCGCAACTCGGCGACCATGGTCGGCACATCGTAAAAGGCGACGTCGAGGGTCGAGTTGAACGTCCGGCACAGTTCAAGCGCAGGTTTCACGAAAGCCCGCGGCAGCTCGAACAGCGAGAGGCTGTCGTCCATGGTCGGCGCTCCTGATGTGAGGCGGTTAGACTAGCCCTCGTTTCGTCGCCGACCTCAAGGTATGGTGGCGCTCCGCCGCCATAAAGATGGACTTGCAGGCATGCGCTACGAAGTTTCCGGGACGACGATGCAGACCGTGGGCATCGACCTCGCGCCCGGCGAGATGATCTACAGCCAGACCGCGACCATGGCCTGGATGACCGACGGGGTGCGCATGAACACCCACACCGGCGGCGGCCTCTTGGCCGGGCTGCAGCGCAGCCTGACCGGCGGCAGCTTCTTCATCACCGAGTTCAGCGCCGACCGCGGCGGCCACATCGCCTTTGCGCCGCGCTTTCCCGGCACCATCATGGCCAAGCAGCTAGCGCCCGGCCAGGCGCTGATCTGCCGCAAGGAGACGTTCCTGTGCGCCGAGAAATCGGTGACCATCGAGATGGCCTGGCAGCAGCGCATCGGCGCCGGCTTCTTCGGCGGCGCCGGCTTCATCCTGCAGAAGGTGACGGGGCCCGGCACCGTGTTCCTGGACCTCTCCGGCGAGGTGGTGACCAAGCAGCTGGGCGCCGGCGAGAAGCTGTTGGTGCACGCCGGACACGTCGGCGTACACGAGCCGACCGTGGCGTTCGACATCCAGATGCTGCCGGGCTTTTCCAACATCATCTTCGGCGGCGAGGGCCTGTTCCTGGCCACCCTGACCGGGCCGGGCGAAGTGCACCTGCAGTCGATGCCGATCCTGAACCTGGCCGAGGAGATCGCCCGCTATCTGCCGGGGTCCCATCAGAACAACAACGCTGCGACCATCGGCGGCAGCGCAGCCGCGGCCGGCGTGGTGGGCGGCATCCTGGGCAGCATCTTCAGCGGCAACAACTGACCTGGGCTGACGCTGGATGGCGCAGATCCAAGACCAGGCTCTGTCCGCCGACGAGGTCCACCGGCGCTATCGCGGCCGCCGGCGTACGCTGCACGAGGCGATGCCGCACCCGGTGTTGATCCATCGCCCGACGCCGGACGAGCTGACCGTGCACGGCGCCAGCGGCGGCTACCTCGAGGCGCTGAGCGTACTGCGGCGGGCGCTGGAGGACGGCGCGCTGATGGGCTCGCTGCGGCGCATCCTGACCCGGGGCCGGGCGCAGGCGATGTCGGACCTGGAGATCCTGGAGCGGCTGGCGCGCGAGGTGGCAAGCGGGCGGATGATCATCTACAGCCGTCCGCCCACAGCTGGACCGACCGACACGCGCTACGCCGCCGCCTACGACCGTGAGTACCGCGCCTTGCTGGCCGGTCCATTCGGGGGCTCGATACCCCACATGTATCTCGGCAGCAGCGGCGCCGTGACCGTCGGGATCGTCAAGATGCTGCCGACGCCGGCTGATGCGGTGGCGATCCGGTTCGTGCATCGCGGCGGCATGCAACTGGCGAGCGCGGCCGAGATCATCGCCGCGTACCTCACCGTGCGCGGCGCGGTTCACAACCGAGTGGCGACAGCCTACCGCGACCTGACCGACCTCGACCTCGCGCCCGGGGAATCCGACCGGCTGCTGAACCAGGACCTGCAGCGGGCCGAGGACGGTTGCCGCAATATGTTCGGCGGCTGGGAGCACTTCCCGCTGGCCGCGCAGCTGGCCCTGCTCGACATGGTCTACAACATGGGCGAGGGCGGGGAGATCACCGCGGCCGAGCGGCAGGCCGGCATGCGCGAGCACGGCTTCTACCAGTTCCACCGCCTGCGCGAGTCGGTCGCCCGCGAGGACTGGGTCGCCGCCTCGCGCGAGTGCCACCGCATCGACGTTCAGGCTTCGCGCGACATCTGGACCCGCAACAAATTCCTCGAAGCCGCCCACGTCGCCCCGCCCCGGCCCGAGCCGCACCGGGCGCTGAACCTTTGAACTTGGACTTGCCGGTTGACCTAGTTCCTCGCCTGGTCGACCAGCTTGTTCTTGGCGATCCAGGGCATCATGGCGCGCAGGCGCGCGCCCACCTCCTCGATCGGGTGCTCGGCGTTGCGGCGGCGGATGGCGTTGTAGCTGGGCTTGCCGGCCGCGACCTCCAGCATCCAGTCGCGCACGAAACGGCCCTCCTGGATGTCGGCGAGGATGCGCTTCATCTCCGCCTTGGTTTCGGCGGTGACCACGCGCGGGCCGGAGACGTATTCGCCGAACTCCGCGGTGTTGGAGACCGAGTAGTTCATGTTGGCGATGCCGCCCTCGTAGATCAGGTCGACGATCAGCTTCACCTCGTGCAGGCACTCGAAGTAGGCCATCTCGGGTGCGTAGCCGGCCTCGACCAGGGTCTCGAACCCGGCGCGGATCAGCTCCACCAGGCCGCCGCAGAGCACCACCTGCTCGCCGAACAGGTCGGTCTCGCATTCTTCGCGGAAGCTGGTCTCGATCACGCCCGAGCGCCCGCCGCCGATCGCCGAGGCGTAGGCGAGGCCGAGGTCGAGCGCATTGCCGGTAGCGTTCTGGGCCACGGCGATCAGACAGGGCACGCCGCCGCCTTTCTGGAACTCGCCGCGCACGGTGTGGCCGGGCCCCTTGGGCGCCACCATCAGCACGTCGATCGACGGCTTCGGCTCGACCAGCTTGAAGTGGATGGAAAGGCCGTGCGCGACCAGCAGCGCCGCGCCGTCGCGGATGTTGGGCTCGATGTCCTTCAGCCAGATGTCGCGGTGCAGCTCGTCCGGGGCCAGCACCATGATCGCGTCGGCCCAGGCGGCGGCTTCGGCGACGGTCATCACCTTCAGCCCCTCGGCCTCAGCCTTCTTTGCCGACGCGGAGCCGGCGCGCAGTGCGACCGCGACATTGGCGACGCCGCTGTCGCGCAGGTTCAGCGCGTGGGCGTGGCCCTGCGAGCCATAGCCTACGATGGCGATCTTCTTGTCCAGGATGCGGGCAAGGTCGGCGTCGCGATCGTAGTAGACGCGCATGGTCCTATCTCCAGTCAGGCGCTGTCGGGGGCGGCATTGGGCGCCGTCCCCGAGGAAGGGCCGCTATCGATAGGTTTTTGCCCCGCGCGTCAAGCTGGGCGGACCGCGCGAGGCGGCCCTGCTTTACCAGAACACGCCGTAAGCGACCGACAGGACCTCGCCAGTCCAGACGTTGACCAGCACCGCGTCCGACCCCTCGCGCACCCACTCGCAGCCGATCGGCGGGTCGGGCAGGTCGTAGTCCTGGTAGTCGAGGTAGTAGTCCGGCGCGAACCAGCCGAACGGCAGGAACTCGCCGAACTGCCAGCGACGCGCGTACCAGCCGTGCGGACGGTCGTTCCAGTCCTCGTGGAAACGCCGCTCGGCGCGGAACTGGTCCGGCACCGCGCCCGGCTGGTACCAGCCACGGCCCTGGTCGCGGCCGCGCAGCTGATGGCCATTGCCCGGGACGCCGCCGCGGACATTGCCGTTGAAGGCGTGGGCGTTGGCGTTGCCCTGGAACTGGTTGCCCTGGCCGCCGCCCTGGACGCCATTCGGGCCGACGTAGCCGCCCGGTCCGCGGCCGTAGCCGCGATAGTTCTGCGCGCCGGCGCCACCGGACTGACCGTTGCCCTGGCCGTTGCCCTGGCCGTTGAAATTGCCCTGGCTGTGGAAGTGGTTCTGATTGCCGCCGGTCACCTGGCCGTTGAAGCCGTGGGTTCCTTGCTGGCCGCCCGTCGCGCCGCCCTGCGTCGTGAACGTCTGGCCAGCATGCGCGCCCTGGACTGTGCCTTGAGCGCCAGCCTGGGCGCCGTGACCGCCTTGACCTCCGCCGTGCTGTCCCTGGCCGCCCTGCCCGCCGCTGGCGCGGCCGCTTGGGGTGGTGGTCGTCGTCGTGGTGTTCTGATTGTTGTTCTGCGGATCGGCGCCCGCCGCGGCCGCGCCGGCCGCGAGGGCGAGCGCCATGGCCGCCGTGGTGAGGTATCGCATTGATCGTGCTCCCTTGCGGCGCAGCTGCTGCGCCAAACCTTGCCGGCGGAGTGAACGCACCGGGATGAACCTGCCTTGAACGGCGCCGGCGCATCCGCTTCAGGATGAAAACGATCTAAGCCGTCCGGAGTTCAATGCCCATGGCCGCCCATCCCGCCGACATCGTTGACTTCTGGCGCGCCGCGGGGCCGCCCCGCTGGTTCAAGAAGGACGACGCTTTCGACGCGGCGATCCGGCTGAAATTCGAGCCGACCCACCATGCGGCGGCCCGCGGCGAATACGACCGTTGGATCGAGAGCGCTGACGGCGCCCTGGCGCTGCTACTGCTGCTCGACCAGTTTCCGCGCAACCTCTACCGCGGCTCGGGCCACGCCTTCGCCACCGACTCCAAGGCGCGGCGCTTCGCGGCCGACGCTATCGAGCGGGAGCACCATCGGTCCGTGGCGGGGGACTTCCGGCAGTTCTTCTACCTGCCGTTCGAGCACTCCGAGGATCTCGCCGATCAGGCCCAGAGCGTGGCGCTCTGCGAACTCGAGAAAGCCGAGACGGGCGACGGCGAGCCGCTGAAATGGGCGTTGATCCACCAGGACATCATCGCCCGCTTCGGCCGCTTCCCCCACCGCAACCACGCGCTGGGCCGGATCACGACGCCGCAGGAGCAGGCGTTCCTGGATGACGGCGGCTTCGCGGGGTGAGCCAAATGACTCACAAGATTTTGTTGGGTTCCCGTTACGTTCGCACAAGGGCTAAGCGGTGGACCCCTATGATGGGGGAAGCTGGAAGCGATTGAGCCGCCGAGATGCCCACCTACTACGACGAACTCGTCAAAATCATGCGGGAGCACGGTTGCTGGCGCGTAGAGGGTGGCAAAGGCAGCCACCAAAAATGGCGCAGTCCGATCAATGGCCGAACGGTCACGGTGCCTCGTTCCAAGAGCCGACACACGGCGAACGAGGTACTGAAACAGCTAGGGATCGAAAAAAAAGTCTAGGCGATCGCCAATTCGCGCCGTGTAGCGGCCGAGAAGTCAACCGAAACACGCTCACCGCTGATGTTTTCGTTCGCGGCCAGCATCTCTGGGGCCAACTCCCAGATCAGCACTTCGAACTCGGTCAGCGTGTTCGCCTCGATCACCAATCCGGGGATATCGGATTCAGACGTCCAGACGGCAGCCTCGGGGTCCCAAAGCGCCTTGACGTAGTACGATGATTTCATAGCAGCATCCTAACTCCAATCTCCGGTCGGCGTCTGCTAGATAGTCAATCCTGGCTGACAGCAAGTTAGCGGCGCCGTGTGCCTGCGAACGACATTACTGGGCATCGATACTGCGTTCCGGCGCACACGGTTGCGATGATGGGTTATCCACGCAATCGCGAAACCGTCCCCGGGGCTTGTGGTTCGGTCCACTAGCGGATGCCATATCTTGTGCGGCATGATTGATGATGGGTAGGTGGAGCGAATCAGCCTGAACGCCTTGGCGCGCAGTTTCGAAGCGAACGGAGCCTCGCCCGACCATCCGGAGCGACAGTACCTCGCGTTGCTCGGCGACATCATGACCAGCGGCGCCCAGCGCGGCGACCGCACCGGCACCGGCACGCTCGGCGTGTTTGGCCGGCAGCTCCGGTTCGATCTCTCGCAGGGGTTCCCGCTGCTGACGACCAAGCGGGTGCACTTCCACTCCATCCTGGTCGAGCTGCTGTGGTTCCTGCGCGGCGAAACCAATGTGCGCTGGCTGCAAGACCGCGGCGTGACGATCTGGAACGAGTGGGCCGACGCCGATGGCGAACTTGGCCCCGTCTACGGCAAGCAGTGGCGTTCCTGGACCGCGCCGGACGGGCGGGTGATCGACCAGATCGCTGCGGTACAGGACTCGATCCGCCGCAATCCCGAGAGTCGGCGCCACGTGGTCAGCGCCTGGAACCCGGCCGAGGTGGAGGACATGGCGCTGCCGCCCTGCCACTGCCTGTTCCAGTTCTTCGTCGCCGACGGCCGGCTCTCCTGCCAGCTCTACCAGCGATCGGCCGACGTGTTCCTTGGGGTGCCGTTCAACATCGCCAGCTATGCCCTGCTCACGCTGATGATGGCGCAGGCGACCGGCCTCGAGCCCGGCGAGTTCGTCCACACCCTGGGCGATGCGCACCTCTACCTGAACCACCTCGACCAGGCGAAGCTGCAGCTGACCCGCGAGCCGCTGCCCTTCCCCACCCTGCGCCTGGCGCCGAAGGACGACATCTTCGCCTTCGAGCAAGCCGACGTAACGCTGGAAGGCTACCAGGCTCACAAGGGGATCAAGGCGCCAATCGCGGTATAGATCGGGCGCCTGCCGCTGACAGGAAGATTTAACACGGAGGACGCGGAGCTGCTCGGTTCCTCTGCGAACTCCGCGCCTTCTCTGCGACCTCTGCGTTCAGCCTTGAGGGCGCCCGCGGCGCGCGCCGGCCTCGAAGGCTCCGCGGCCTCAGATCTCCGCCGGGCTGGCCACGGCCATCGGCATGCCATTGAGCTTCATCTTCGCGGCGTCTGGGCTGGTGATCGGGGTGAAAGACATGGCGCCCACCACCAGGCCCATTTTGACGCCGATCCCCACCACCGCGACGCCGTCGGCCGGGGCGACGAACTCGTAGACGCCCTTTTGGCTCTGGGGTCCGGCGAGGCCGCCGAAGCCGCAGGTCAGGGTGTGTGGCCCCGGGGCGACGACCAGGCAGGTGAACTTGGGCGCCGTGAGCTGGGCGAACTCCGTGCCGTCGAGCTGTAGGTTGAGGCCGGCGAGCTTAGCGACGAAGCCTTCGCGATAGACGTAGAGCAGCGACTTGCCCGCCGGCGGCTGCATCTGCAGCGCCGCCTGCTTCTCGGCGCCGCTGGCCTGAGGCACCTTGCGGTTGCCGGCCAGGTTCGAAGCGATGTAGGCCACGAAGATCGCGGCGCCGACGCCGTAGCCGATCGGCGCCGGTCCCTCGGGGAAAACGAAGGTCATCATGAAGCCGAAGATGACGCCGACCACGACGCCGATCACAATGCCTGGGATGTACTTGTTCACTACCCGTCCCCTCTGCGCCGCGCCGGGGCCTGTTTACGGTGACGCCGCTTGCCCGTCCACCTGACGCTGGGGCCCGTGGCGCGGGCGAAGAACGGCGTGATCGGCCGCGATGGCGCCCTGCCGTGGCGTCTGGGGAGCGACATGCGCCGGTTCCGCGCGCTGACGCTGGGCAAGCCGGTGATCATGGGCCGCAAGACCTGGGAGAGTCTGCCGCGTCGCCCGCTTCCGGGGCGGCTGAACGTGGTGCTCACCCGCCAGCCGGAATCCGAAGCGGCCGGCGCGGTGGTCTGCAACGACTTCGCCGAAGCCCTCGAGATCGCTCGCGAGCAGGCGGCGGAGGATGGCCAGAACGAGGTCTGCGTGATCGGCGGCGCCGACCTCTTCGCCCTGGCCCTGCCGCGCGCCAGGCGGATCTACCTGACCGAGGTCGACGGCGAACCGGACGGCGACGTGGTGATGGCGGCCCTGGACGAGACCGGCTGGACCGAGGTGTCGCGCGAGGCCTGCCCCGCCGGGCCGGACGACGAGTTCGCGACGGTGTTCCGGGTGCTGGAACGCTCCCCTCGCCCTTGAGGGTTTCGGGGACAGGATACCTATCCCGTGGCTGATTCCGAAACGCAGGGAGGGGATAGGTATCCTGTCCCCGAAAACCGCACCTGCCTTCCCTAGCGCCAGTCTGGACGGCGCCGCCACCGGGCGGCATGGTCGCCGCCAATCAGAACGCCAGGGAGACCATCATGGACATCGAGCTCGTCACCGAAGGCTTGCGCTTTCCCGAAGGCCCGATCGCCATGGCCGACGGCTCGGTGATCCTGACCGAGATCGAGGGGCAGGCGCTGACGCGGGTGCTGCCGGACGGGCGCAAGGAGACCGTGTGCGAGACCGGCGGCGGGCCCAACGGCGCGGCGATCGGCCCAGACGGGGCGATCTACGTCACCAACAACGGCGGCTCGTTCGAGTTCATGAAGGCCAACGGGCTGAACATCCCCGGCCCGACCCCGCCCAGCCACAAGGGCGGCTACATCCAGCGCGTCGACATAAAGTCGGGCAAGGCGGAGACGATCTACGCGCCCGACGCCTGCCCCGGCGGGCGGCTGAATGGGCCCAACGACCTGGTCTTCGACAAGCAGGGCGGCATGTGGTTCACCGACCACGGCTGTGGCGACGAGGACGGGCGCAAGTGGGGCGGGCTCTACTATGCCAAGCCCGATGGCTCCTCGATCACCCGCCAGCGCGAGCACATGATCTCGCCTAACGGCGTCGGCCTCTCACCCGACGAGAAAGTCGTCTACATGGCCGACACCAACCTTGGCCGGCTGTGGGCGTTCGACGTCGAGGCGCCCGGCAAACTGACGGCGCAGGTGGGCTTCGGCGCCGGCCGGGTGATCTGCAACCTGCCGGGCTTCCAGCTGCTCGACAGCCTGGCGGTGGAGGCCGGCGGCAAGGTCTGCGTCGCCACCATCATCAACGGCGGCGTCACCGCCTTCGACCCCGACGGGTCGACCGAGCACTATCCGTTTCCGGACCTGATCACGACCAACATCTGCTTCGGCGGCGCCGACATGCGGGACGCCTGGGTGACGTGCTCGTCGACCGGCAAGCTGTTCAAGTGCCGCTGGCCCAGGCCGGGGCTGAAGCTGAACTTCAACGCTTAGTTTCCTCCCCTCGCTCGCGAGGGGAGCAACCATGTCAGGGCTGGGCATGGTTGACCCAAGGCTGTCCTCTGGCGAGGACCAGATTGGCGGCTTCGATGAGGTGTCGCATGACAGCGACGAGGACGAGCTTGGCGGGCTTGCCGCGGGCCAGCAGGCGTT
>DATNIH010000309.1:0-2679 GCA_035604515.1 Caulobacteraceae bacterium
CGAGCCATCGGTCATCGGGAGGGGTCATGAACGGCGCTGAGAGTCTGGTGCATTCGCTGCTGAAGAGCGGCGTCGACACCTGCTTCTGCAATCCCGGCACCTCGGAGATGCACTTCGTCGCGGCGCTCGACCGCATCGCCGGCATGCGCTGCGTGCTCGGCCTGTTCGAGGGCGTGGTGACCGGGGCCGCCGACGGCTATGCGCGGGCCGCCGGCAAGCCGGCCGCGACGCTGCTGCACTGCGGTCCCGGCCTCGCCAACGGCCTGGCCAACCTGCACAACGCCCGCCGCGCTTCGACGCCGGTCGTCAACATCGTCGGCGACCAAGCCACCTACCACCGCCCGTTCGATCCGCCGCTCACCGCCGACACTGAGGGCTTCGCGCGCGGCGTCTCCGGCTGGGTGCGCACAGCCAGCGACGTCGCCAGCGTCGGCGCCGACGCGGCCGCGGCGGTGCAGGCGGCGCAGATCGCGCCGGGCCAGGTCGCAACCCTGATCCTGCCCTCCGACACCTCCTGGAACGACGGCGGTGTCGTCGCTGACGCGCTGCCTCGGATACCCACGCCGCTCGCCGCGCCCAGCCAGGTCGAGGATGCCGCCACGATCCTGCGCCGGGGCGGGGAGGGCGTCGTGCTGCTGATCGGGCACGCGGGCCTGACCGAGGCCGGCCAGGCGCTGGCGCACCGCATCGCGAGCGCGACCGGCTGCCGGGTGATGGCCGACGCCGGCGGCAAGGTCCCACGCGGCCAGGGCCGGCTGATGATGGACCGTGTGCCCTATGTGGTCGACGTGGCCGTGGCGGCGATGGCGGGCACCAAGCACCTGATCCTCTGCTCGGCCAAGAAGCCGGTGACCTTCTTCGCCTATCCCGGCAAGCCGCAGACCTCCATCCCCGAGTCCGCCGAGACCCACGTGCTGGCGCGCCGCGAGCAGGACCCGATCGAGGCGCTGACCCGGCTGGCCGAGACCCTGAACGCGCCGCCGCTGCCGCCGCCGGACAATGGCGCGAAGGCGGAAGTCGGGCGTGGGCCGATCACGCCGGAATCGTTCGGCGCCACCATCGGCGCGCTGATCCCCGAGGGAGCGCTGGTGGTGGACGAGTCGATCACCTATGGCCGCAGCCTGGGCCGCTTCACCCAGGCCGCCGCCCCGCACGACTGGATGAGTGTGCTCGGTGGCGCGATCGGCGGCGGCATGCCGATGGCGACTGGCGCGGCGGTCGGCGGGCCCGGACGGCGGGTGATCAACCTGCAGGCCGACGGCTCGGCGATGTACACGGTGCAGGCGCTGTGGACCCAGGCCCGCGAGCGGCTCGACGTCACCACCATCATCCTCTCCAACCGCAAGTACCAGATTTTGCTGGGAGAGCTGGCCAACGTCGGCGCTAATCCCGGCCGCACGGCGCTGGAGATGATGGATCTCGGCAACCCGGACCTGAACTGGCCCAGGCTCGCCGAGGGCATGGGCGTCGAGGCCGCGCGCACCGACACCGCCGACGGCCTCGCCGATCTGCTGGCGAGCTCGCTACGCCGCCCCGGCCCGTTCCTGATCGAGCTGCTGATCTGACGGCGCCGCCCACTTGGTTGCAGCGTGATGGCTGCGGGAGGATAGTCGCGCCGGCTCGAGAACCCCTGAAGAGGCGCGCAGCATGACTGTCGATGTCCAGCCAATCACCGCGGTGGGGTTCAACCACCTGCACCTCAACGTGCGGGACTTGGCGCGTTCGATCCGGTTCTACAAGGCCGCGTTCGGGCTGAAGGTAAGCTTCAGCGCCGGCCCCGACCTGATCTTCATGAAGCCGTCCGACGGCGGGCACTCGCTGGCGCTGCATCTGGTCGGCCCGGACGAACCGGTCGGCATGGCGGGTGGGTTCCAGCACTTCGGCTTCAAGCTCAACGCCAGCGACCATGACCGCGCCATCGAGCAGGTCGAGCGCGCCGGCGGCTCGCTGGTCTCGCGCGGCAAGCACGATGGCAAACACCCCTTTGCCTACGTCGCCGATCCCGACGGCTATGTGATCGAGCTGTAGGCGTGATGGATCAAGCGGCCCGCGACGCGCACGTCGAACGGGTTCGGCGTGATGGCTTCACCATCGTCGAGAACGCCATCGAGCCGGCGCTGGTCGACGAACTGAGCGAGACCCTGCTGCGGCTGGAGCGCGACCTCGACGCCAAGCCGGCGACGAACGGCTTCGAGGGCCACCGCACGGTGCGGATCTACAACCTGCTGGCCCACGGCGCGGTGTTCGCGAATATCCCCACCCACGCCTCGGTGCTGCCGATCGTCGAAGGTGTGCTCGACGCAGGTTGTCTCATTTCGTCGCTGTCGTCGATCGCGATCGATCCGGGCGAGATCGCCCAGCCGATCCATGCCGACGACATGGTGATTCCGCTCGACAAGCCGCACCGCTCGATCGTCTGCAACTCGATGTGGGCGCTGACCGACTTCACCGAGGCCAACGGCGCGACCCGCCTCGTGCCCGGCAGCCACCTCAAACCCAACCCCGACTACGGCGGCGCCTACGAGACCATTCCCGCGGCGATGCCCAAGGGCAGCGTGCTGATCTGGGATGGGTCGCTCTGGCACGGTGGCGGCGCCAACGTCACCGGCGAGCGCCGCACCGGCATCGCCATGAACTACTGCGCCGGCTTCATCCGCCAGCAGGAGAACCAGCAGCTGG
>DATNIH010000310.1:0-19490 GCA_035604515.1 Caulobacteraceae bacterium
CGAGAAGCTCTACGCCGTCGCCTCGACGCCGCAGGCGATGCTCGCGCTCGGCGAGGCGGGCCTGATCCCCTACATCGCCTCGATCGGGCTCTTCCGCACCAAGGCCAAGAACGTCGTCGCGCTCTCGCGCATCCTGGTCGAACAGTACGGCGGCGAAGTGCCGCTGCGGCGCGAGGCGTTACAGGCGCTGCCCGGCGTCGGGCGCAAGACCGCCAGCGTGGTGCTGAACGAACTGGGCGTCGAGCCCGCGATCGCAGTTGACACCCACGTGTTCCGCGTCGCCCACCGGCTGAAGCTATCGAGGGGCAAGACGCCGGACGAGGTCGAACGCGACCTAATGGCCATCGTCCCCGACGCCGGCACAACCCGCGCCCACCACTGGCTGATCCTGCACGGCCGGTACACCTGCCTGGCGCGCAAACCGAAGTGCGCGGATTGCCTGGTGGGCGATCTGTGCCCGTCGCGGGAGCTGTTCCTGGGGGGCTGAGACCCCCAGAGGATAAAGGCGATGCGCGGCGATGGGGGACGAAAGTCCTAGACATCCCGGCCGCCTCCCACCATTACGCCGCGCCATGAACCGGACCGCGGACATCACCCGCAACACCAAGGAGACGCAGGTGCGCGTCGCCGTCGATCTCGACGGCACGGGGGAGGCGCACGTCTCCACCGGCATCGGCTTCTACGACCACATGCTGGAGAGCTTCGCCCGCCACGGCGGCTTCGACCTGACCGTCGAGACCAAGGGCGACCTGCACATCGACATGCACCACACGGTGGAGGACACCGGCATCGTGCTGGGCCAAGCGGTCAAGCAGGCGCTGGCGGGCTTCGCCGGCGTGCGCCGCTTCGGCCACGCCTACATCCCGATGGACGAGACGCTGACGCGCTGCGCCATCGACCTGTCCAACCGGCCGTACCTGATCTGGCGCGTCACCTTCGGCCGACCGAAGGTGGGCGAGATGGACACGGAGCTGTTCAAGGAATTCCACCACGCCTTCGCCATGAACGCCGGCGCCTGCATCCACCTCGAGACCCTGTACGGGGAAAACTCGCACCATATCGCCGAGAGCGGCTTCAAGGCCCTGGCCCGCGCGCTGCGCATGGCCGTAGAGCCGGACCCGAAGACCCACGGACACGCCCCCTCCACCAAGGGCGTGCTCTAGGCTCCCATGCAGAGCGTCGCCCTGATCGATTATGGGTCGGGCAACCTGCGCTCGGCCGAGAAGGCCTTGCAGAAGGCGGCCGCGGGCCGGCGCCGGCCGACCGAAGTCGTCACCACCGACGATCCCGACCGCATCGCCCGAGCCGACCTGGTGGTGCTGCCGGGCGTCGGCGCCTTCGCGGCGTGCATGAGCGCGCTCGCGGCCCGGGATGGGGTGATCGAGGCGATGACCGCGGCGGTGAAGGGCCGCGGCGCGCCGTTCCTCGGCATCTGCGTGGGGCTGCAGCTGCTGGCCGAACGCGGCCTGGAGTTCGGCGAGACGCCGGGTCTGGGCTGGATCGAAGGCGACGTACGGCGCATCGAGCCCGACGACCCGCACTGCAAGGTCCCGCACATGGGCTGGAACTCGCTCGAAGGCGCGCTGCCGGCGGCGATGTTCGGCGGCCTGGGAGCGGCGCCGCACATGTACTTCACCCACTCCTTCGCCATCTTCCCGGCGTGGGCGGACGATGTCGCCGCGTCCGCCGATCACGGCGGGCGCTTTGCGGCGGCGGTGATGCGGGGCAATGTGGCGGGCGTGCAGTTCCACCCCGAAAAGTCGCAGGCGGCCGGCGCGCGGCTGCTCACCAACATACTGGAGTGGCGGCCGTGATCCTCTACCCCGCCATCGACCTCAAGGACGGCCAGTGCGTGCGCGTCGTGCATGGCGACTTCGCCACCGCCACGGTGTTCAACGACAATCCCGCCGACCAGGCCCGCACCTGGGTCGCGGCCGGGTTCGAATGGCTGCACGTGGTCGATCTCAACGGTTCCGCCGAGGGGCGGTCGGTGAACGGCGCGGCGGTGGAAGCGATCCTCAACGCGGTGTCGATCCCCGTGCAGCTCGGCGGCGGCGTGCGCTCGCTGCAAAACATCGAGACCTGGATCGAGGCCGGCGTCAGCCGGGTGATCCTCGGCACCGCCGCGGTGCGCGATCCCGAGCTGGTCAAGACCGCCGCCCGGCAGTGGCCGGAGCAGATCGCGGTCAGCGTCGATGTGCGTAAGGGCCAAGTCGCGGTGCAGGGCTGGCTGGAGGATTCCGGGCTCGACGCCCTGACCGTGGCCCGGCGCTTCGAGGACGCCGGCGTCTCGGCGCTGATCGTCACCGACATCGACCGCGACGGCGCGCTGGCCGGCTTCAACGTCGAGGTGTTCGGGACCATGGCCGAGGCCGTGCACATCCCGGTGATCGCCGCCGGGGGCCTGGCCAGCGTCGCCGACATCGAGCGGCTGCGCGATCGTCCGGGCACGCCGATCGCCGGCGCTGTGCTCGGCCGCGCGCTCTACGTCGGCGCGATCCGGCCGGCCGAGGCCCTGGCGGCGGCGGCGTAAGATGTTGAAAGTCCGCGTCATCCCCTGCCTCGACGTGAAGGACGGCCGCGTGGTCAAGGGCGTGCAGTTCCTCGAACTGCGCGACGCCGGCGATCCGGTCGAGCAGGCCAGCGCCTATGACGCCGCTGGCGCCGACGAGCTGATGTTCCTCGACATCACCGCCAGCCATGAGGGCCGCGACGCCATCTTCGACGTGATCGCCCGCACCGCAGACGTCTGCTTCATGCCAGTCTCGGTCGGCGGCGGCATCCGCTCGGTGGACACCGCGCGGGCGCTGCTGCGCGCCGGCGCCGACAAGATCTCCATCAACACCTCGGCGGTGGAGGACCGCAGCCTGGTCAGCCGCTGCGCCGACGCGTTCGGCTCGCAGGCGGTGGTGGTGGCGATCGACGCCAAGCAGGCCGGCGAACGCTGGGAGGTGTTCACCTACGGCGGCCGCACGGCCACGGGCCTCGACGTGGTCGAGTACGCCCGCGACGTGGTCGGCAAGGGCGCCGGCGAGATCCTGCTCACCTCGATGGACCGCGACGGGGCCAAGACCGGCTACGATGTGGCGCTGCTGGCGGCCGTTTCCAGCGCGGTCGGGGTGCCGGTGATCGCCAGCGGCGGCGCCGGGAATGCGCAGCACATGATCGACGCGGTGAAGCAGGGCGGCGCCGACGCCGTGCTGGCCGCCACGATCTTCCATTTCGGCGAGCTCTCGATCGGCGAGGTCAAGGCCGCGATGGCCGCTGCCGGGGTGCCTGTACGGCCGACCGAGCTTGTAAGCGCATGAGCCGCTTCAGCGAGGTCGTCGATCGGCTGGCGGCGGTGATCGAGTCGCGGCGCGGCGCCGATCCGGCGCAGAGCTGGTCGGCGAAATTGCTGGCCGACCCCACGCTGGCGGCCAAGAAGCTCGGCGAGGAGGCGATCGAGACCGTGCTGGCGGCCGCCAAGGGCGACAAGGACGCGCTGGCGGCCGAAAGCGCCGATCTGGTCTACCACTGGCTGGCCCTGCTCGCCGCCGCCGGCGTCAGCCTCGACGACGTCGCCGCCACGCTCGAGGCCCGCGAGGGCCGCTCCGGGATCGACGAGAAGGCAAGCCGCTAGCGCTTCCGCTTCAGCGCCACATAGAGCGCGCCTTCGCCGCCGTGGCGGCGGTGCGCCTCGGAGACGCCGGCGACGTGCTCGCGGATCGGCGGCGCGGCCAGCCACTCGGGGACGCGGCGGCGCAGCACGCCATCGCCACTGACGCCTTTGCCGGTGATCACCAGCACCGCGCGCCAGCCGTCGTCGACCGAGCGGCGGACAAAACCGGTCAGCGCCGCGCGGGCCGCATCCTGGGTCAGGCCATGCAGGTCGATCCGCGCCGCCAGCGCTTCGCGGCCTCGCGCCAGGCGGCGGTGCAGGTTGGTATCGACGTCGGCCGGTCCCTCCTTGCCTTTCGCGGGGAGCGAAGGCCGGGCCGCGACCGGGTGCGGGCGCCCCGCGACCGCCTTGGGCTTCGCCGGCTTGGCGCGGGCGTCAGGCATTGCCGCCGCTGGGGCTGCGGGAGGGCGCGGAGGGGAGGGCGGCTTCAGCGGCCGCACCGTTGAGCTGACCACCGCCCAGAGCCGCAGGTCCTCGACGTCCAGATCGCGCTTCATGGTTCGCTGGGAACGATGCGGAAGAGATGCAGCCTGTGGCGGATATGCGCCGCCTCCTCGCCGGCGACGGGCCCGCTGCCGACATAGAGGTCGGCGCGGACCTGGCCGCTGATCGCTCCGCCCCGGTCGAGCGCGACGGCGAGGCGCTGATAGGCCGGCCGAGCGCCAGATAGCGTTCCGTCACGGGCGTCGATCCACAGCAGTTCGAAGTCGGGGTGGTAGGCCGGGTCGACCGCGAGGCTGCGACCGGGGATCAGCGCCGCGCCGGACGCGCCCTGAGGCTCGCCGCCGTCGTCCGCGATCAGCCGGAAGTAGACGAAGCGCGGGTCCTGATCCATCACCGCCGTCGCTGCGGGGCCGCGATGGGCCGCCAGCCAGTCGTGCACGGCGCTCGCGGACGCTTTGTCAGGCGCGATGAGGCCCTGAGCGATCATGATGTTGGCGATCGCCACGAAGCGCAGGCCGTTGGTCCCGGCGAAAACGGCGCGGCGATGTGTTCCGTCGGCGAAGGTCAGCACCCCCGAGCCTTGCAGCTGCAGGAAGAACAGGTCCTCGGGCCGCATCCAGGCCAGCGCGTCTGGCGCCGGCGTCCGCTCGATCGCCGCTCGCTCGGGCCCCGCCTGATCATACGGCGGCGTCGGCCTCACTGGCGCGGTGAAGTCGCCCTGCGGCGAGCGCCGCGCCTCATACGACGGCGAGAAGTAGCCGGTGAGCAGGCCCTCGCCGTCTATGGGTTCGGCGCGGAAGTGGCGCTCGAGGAACCCGCGCGCAGCCTCTTCGCCAAGCGGCCCGCTCGGCAGGACCTCGGCGCAAAGGCGGCGCCGGGCGGCGCTGGGCGCTTGCCGGCAGGCGTACTGCACGGCGGCGAAGGCGGCGGCGTGGTCCTCGGCGCCCCAACCTGGAAGCCGGGCCAGCGACGAGGGCGGGGCGAGCATTGCGGACGGCGTCGTGGCGCAGGCAGCGAGCATCGTGGCGGCAAGACCGAGCGCCCACCGCGCGGACGTTCGCGGCCGTCGCCGGCTCACGCCTCGGCGGGATCGACGTGGATCAGCGTCCAGTTGGGATCGCGGCTGGTGAGGTTGCGCTGGAAGGTCCAGACCTCGGCGGTGCGGCGATCGTCCACCGCTTCGCCTTCGGGACCCTTGGAGCGGCTGCGGAACTCGGCCAGGAAGCGGACCGACGCCTTGGCCAGGTCGCCGATCACGCCCAGGCTCTCCAGGTCGGCGCGCGGTTCCTGCAGGAATTCCACTTGCTCGGTGCGGCCTTCGGACTCGCGCTCCGCCATCGCCGTCTCGAAGGTGGTCATTACCTCGGCGGCCAGCAGCGGCTTCAGGGTGTTGCGGTCGCCGGCGGCGAAGGCCTTGACCACCATGGTGAAAGCCTGCCGCGCGCCCTGCATGAAGCGGGCGACGTCGAAGCTGGGATCGCGCGCGCGCAGGGCGGCGAGGCCGGTGAGCGCCGCCGGCTCGGTGACGCCGGGCGTGGTCGGGGTGGCCGGCTCGCGCGTCGTCGGCGCGCCCTGCGCCTGGGCGAGGTCCTCCGCCTGGCGGCCGACACGGCGGCCCAACACCGCGTAGAGCTGAAACAGCACCACTGCGGCGACCGCGGCCAGGATGACGAGTTCGACGACCTGCACAGATGAGCTTTCGCGACGTTCTAGCTTCGAAGTCAATATAGGCGCATGCGGTTCCCAGGTAAGTCTTAAGCCGTGGGACCTTTAAGTCGCGGCGTTGCGCCGCCGATGGTCGCATGTTAGCGAGCCGGCCCCGCACCCAGGCGACGGAAACCAAGCCCGAATGACCGATCTTCCGCCCCCCGGCGGCCCCATGGGCGGCCCCCAGAACGGCCCCGAAGGCGATCCCGCCGCCGGCCCGCCTGGGGTTAGGGTGCTCGCGCAGTTCATCCGCGACCTCTCGTTCGAGAACCCGCTCGCCCCGGACTCGCTGCGCGCCGGCACGCAACAGCCGCAGATCGATCTCGGCGTGGAGCTGAACGCCAAGGGCCGGCCCGACGGCTTCTTCGACGTCGAGATGAAGCTCACCGCGAGGGCGATGCGCGACAACGACGCGGTGTTCCACGTCGAGCTGGTCTATGGCGGCCTGTTCCAGATCGTCGGCGTGTCCGAGCAGGACCTCGAACCGGTGCTGATGATCGAGTGCCCGCGCTTCCTGTTCCCGTTCGCGCGGCGGATCATCGCCGATCTGACCGGCGAAGGCGGCTTCCCGCCGTTCATGCTGGAGCCGCTGGATTTCGCCGGCATCTACGCCAGCCGCCGCGCCGCCGCTCAGGGCCAGCCGATCGGTCAGGCCTGAACGGCCCGCCCGAGTTCCTCGAACTCTAGCCACACGGCCGCGTCCTTCAGCGCGTCGCGGATGAAGGCGGCGTGCAACACGCGCTCGACCTCGGTGAGTCGCGCCGCCAGCGGCCGCGGTCTTGGGCCGTAGTCCCGCGGCGCAGGCGCACCGGCCAGCCCCGGGGCGCGTGAACCGCCAAGCGAGAGATCGAACCCGCGCTCACGCCCGCCTTGCAGCTCGAGATAGACGCTGGCCAGCAGCTTGGTGTCGACCAGCGCGCCATGTTTCTCGCGCTCCGACAGCGAGATCTTGAACCGCTTACAGAGCGCATCGAGCGAATTGTACATGCCCGGATAGCGCTTCTGGGCCAGGCCCAGCGTATCGACCCAGCGCCGCTCGTGCAGTCGCGCGCGGCCCAGCCGCTCCAGCTCGGCGTTGATGAACTCGCGGTCGAAGGCGGCGTTGTGGGCCACCAGCGTGGCCTCGCCGATGAACTCCAGGAACGCGTCCACCACGTCGATGTCGTCGAACTTCGGCTTGTCGGCGAGGAACGCCAGCGAGATGCCGTGCACCCGCTGCGCGTCGACGTCGATGTCGCGCTCGGGGTGAATGTAGCGGTGGAACGAGCGGCCCGTCGGGATCAGGTCGTCCAGCTCGATGCAGGCGATCTCGATCAGCCGATGGCCGCCGCGGGGATCCAGGCCGGTGGTTTCGGTGTCGAGGACGATCTCGCGCGCCATGCCCTTCAGTGTGACTGTTCTTGGCCCGCCGCAAGGCGCGGCGAGCGCCAATCGGGGTGTTTAAGCGCGGCGATAATGTCGCGGACCTGAGCGCGGGCCGCATCGAACCCGCGGCTGGTGTCGACCACGAAGTGGGCGCGGGCGCGCTTCTCCTCGTCGGCCATCTGCCGGGCGAGGATCGCGTCGAGCTTGGCCCCGTTCATATCCGCTCGCGCCAGCACCCGCGCTCGCTGCACGTCGGCCGGCGCCGAGACCACCACCACCGCGTCCATGTTTCGCTCGCCGCCGGTCTCGAACAGCAGCGGGATGTCCAGCACCACGATCGCCACGCCGTCTTCCTCAGCCTTGCGGAAGAATTCGCGGCGCGCCGTGCCCAGCAGCGGCCAGACGATGCCGTTGAGGCGCTGGAACGCCTCGTTGTCGTTCACAACCCGCGCCGAGAGCTTGGCCCGGTTGATCGCGCCATCCTCCTCGACGCCGGGAAACGCCGCCTCGACCGGTCCGACCGCCGCGCCGCCCTCGGCGTAGAGCCGGTGCACCTCGGCGTCGGCGTCGTAGACCGGGCAGCCTTGCTCGGCGAACATCGCCGCCGTCGCCGACTTGCCCATACCGATCGAGCCGGTGAGGCCCAGCGTGATCATGCGGCGTCTCCCAATGGCGTCTCTCCCAGGGTGGCGAGGCAGAGCGCGCGGACGTCGATATCGGGCGGCCGCGCGCCGAAAAAAGCCTCGAACGACGGCGCGGCCTGGCCGATCAGCATGGCCAGGCCGTCGATGGTCGCCAGCCCGGCCTTGGCCGCCCGCTCGAGGAACTCCGTGCGCAGCGGCCGATAGACCATGTCCAGCGCCACCGCTCCCTTCCGAGCCACCTCGAACGCTGCCTCCGGTCCAGAGCCGCCGCCGAGGCCGAGCGTGGTGGCGTTGACGATCAGATTGGCGTCCTTGAACGCCGCCTGGGTCAACTCGACGGCGCGCGCCACGGGTCCGATCGCTGTCGCCAGGGCCTCGGCGCGCCCGTGAGTGCGGTTGACGATGCGCAGCTCCGGCGCGCCGGCCGCGGCCAGCGCCGCTGCAGCGCCTCGGGCCGCACCGCCTGCGCCGAGGATGACCACCGCGCCGGCGGTGACGTCGAAGCCCGGCGCCTGTTGCTCGAGCGCCGCGAACAGACCCAGGCCGTCGGTGTTGTCGGCCGTGATTGCCCCGCCATGCTCGAACACCAGCAGGTTCGCCGCGCCCGCGGCGAGCGCCCGGTCGCTGCAGCGGTCGGCGAGCGCCAGCGCGGTCTCCTTGAACGGCACAGTGACGTTGAGGCCGCGGATGGCGCCGCCGCGCAGACCGGTCGCGAACCCTGCGAAGCCGTCGGCGGGCGGCGCGAAGGCGACGTAGACCGCATCCAGCCCCGCCGCTTCGATCCAGGCATTGTGGATCAGCGGGCTCAGCGAGTGGGCGACCGGCGCGCCAGCGACGCCCGCGACGATGGTCGAACCGCTGATCTTCTTCTCGGCGGTCCTCACGTGGCCAGCGCGCCATTCTCGCGCAGCAGGTTCAGCAGCGGCGTCAGCGGCAGGCCGAGGATGGCGAAGTAGTCGCCGTCGATCGCGTCGAACAGCTGCGCGCCGTCGTTCTCCAGTTGGTAGCAGCCCACTGAGCCCAGCAGCGACTCGCCGTGGCGGGCCAGATAGGCGTCGATGAAGGCGTCGGAGGCCGCGCGCATGCTCAGCCGGGGGCTTTCCACGTGGCGCCAGATCGGCGCGCCATGCTGGGCCGCGACCACGGCGCAGTGGAGCAAGTGCGGTTTCCCGCGCAGCTGCTGCAGGCGCTGCCGGCATTCGCCAAGGGTCTCGGCCTTGTCGAACAGCGCCCCGTCCAGCTCCAGCGTCTGATCGGCCCCGATCACGATCACCTCTGGTCGTGCTTGGGAGACGGCGACGGCCTTGGCCTCGGCCAGTTGGGCGGCGATGTCGCGTGGCCCGCAGCCGTCGCTGAGCAGGCGCGCCTTGGCCGCGTCCTCGTCCACGCCGGACCCGACGGCCTCGAACGTGACGCCCGCCGCTTTCAACACCGCCTGCCGCGACGAACTCTTCGACGCCAGCACCACCGGCGTCACCCCAGCACCTCGACCTGGCCGCGACCGCCGGAGAGGATGTTCATCACCGCCGCCGCGGTCTCCTCGACCGAACGCCGGGTGACGTCGATCACCGGCCAGCCTTCGCGCTCGAACAGACGCCGCGCGTCGATCACCTCCTGGCGCACCGCATCGCTGTCGACGTAGCTGCTCTCGCGCTGCTCGTTGAGGCTTTTCAATCGGTTGCGCCGTATCTCCAGCAGCCGGTCTGGCGCCAGGGTCAGGGCGACGATCGGCACGCCCTTCACCGCGCGCAGCCTCGGCGGGACGCCGGAGGCGACCAGCGGGACATTGGCGGCGCGAACCCCGCGGTGCGCCAGGTAGATGCTGGTCGGAGTCTTGGAGGTGCGCGAGACCCCGACCAGGATCACGTCGGCCCGCTCCAGATCCTGCCCGCCTTGGCCGTCGTCGTGGCCGATGGCGTAGTTCAGCGCGTCCATGCGGTTGAAGTAGTCGGCGTCGAGCGAGTACTGCGCCCCGACCTGGGTCGAGAGCGGCGCGCCAAGATAGCGCGACAGCGCCGAGACCAGCGGATCGAGCGCCGGGATGCACGGCATCTCCATCGCCTGGCAGCCGATCTCCAGCGCGCTGCGCAGCGCCGGATCGATGATCGTGTGCAGGACGACACCGGGCGCGTTGGCGATCTCTTCCAGCGCCCGCTCCAGCTGCGGCGGCGAGCGCACCAGGGCGTAGATGTGCTCGATCGGCAGCACATTGGTGAAGCGGGCGCAGGCGGCGCGCGCCAGCGCGTTGAGAGTCTCGCCGGTGGAGTCCGACACCAGGTGGACGTGGAAGTAGGTGGCGAGGCGCGCGCGGGCGGTCACGACGGCGAGCCGCGTAAATAAACCTGCGAACAAGGCTGTGCACGGACGGTTAATGTCTCGTTAACCATGCCCCTCCAAGGCCCCCTCTGGAGTGGACGGATTGAGCACCGCTGCGACAGGCCGCCGCGCCTGGGGACCAGCGGGGCGCCGATCGCTAGCATCATCCCCAGGCCGTCAGCCCGGTGGAATGTGACCGCTTCAGTCCTGGCCGGCCGTGTGGACAACAGCATTCCTTCAACAGTCCTGCCCGTTCGCCCCGGCAGGTTGGATGGGCGAAACAATAGCTTGCCCGGTTCTCACCGCAATTCACAGGCCCTGCGCCGACGAGCCGCCATCTGTGGAGTGAGGTCGAGACAGGTTGGCGCTACGGGGGACGGCGCAGCACTGATCCCCACCTGTCCCCTCCGTCACTACTCCTACATGCCTCCTTTAACTTTCTATTAAGGAGTTGAAGTGGAAGGCGTTCGGCGCGGCGGCCCTTGAGCCTTGCCGTCCAGGGCGGTTTAAGGGGCTCAATGAACCCGACCCGACCTCTGCTGCTGCGCGCCATCGATCGCGAACCGGTCGAACGCCCGCCGATCTGGTTCATGCGTCAGGCTGGCCGGTGTCTACCGGAATACCGCGAACTCCGGGCCAAGGCCGGCGGCTTCCTGAACCTCTGCATGAACCCGGAGACCGCCGCGGAGGTGACGCTGCAGCCGATGCGCCGCTTTGCCTACGATGCGGCCATTGTGTTCGCCGACATCCTGACCCTGCCGATGGCGATGGGGCAGCACCTGTGGTTCGAAGCCGGCGAGGGGCCGCGCTTTGGCGCCCTGCCCTCGCTGGAGAGCCTGGAGGCCAGGATCGAGAGCGCGGCTGAAGAGCTCGCCTGCGTTGGCGAGACCGTGCGGCGGGTGCGGGCCGAGCTGGCGCCGAGCCGGGCGTTGATCGGCTTCGTCGGCGGACCCTGGACCGTGGCGACCTATATGCTGGTCGGCCGCGGCGGCGAAGACGCGCGGGCCGAGGCCCGGGCGATGGCGCTGGCGGATCTGGGGCGGGTCGGCCAACTGGTCGACATCGTCGCCGAGGCCAGCATCCACTACGTCGCGATGCAGGCCGAGGCCGGTGCGCAGGCGCTGCAGCTGTTCGAATCCTGGGCCGAGGTGTTGCCGGAGCCGGCGCTGTTCGAACGCCTGGTGATCCGACCGCACTGGCGCATCGTCGAAGGCCTGCGCGAGCGCGGGATCACCGTGCCGATCATCGGTTTTCCCCGCGGGGCGGCGCCAGCGCTGGTCGAACGGTACGCCGAGGCGACCGGCGTGCAGGTTGTGGGGCTGGGGACGGAGGCGCCGACGGAGCTTGGGGTGCGATTGCAGGCCAAGGTGGCGATCCAGGGCGCGCTCGATCCGCAGCTGCTGCGCGCTGGCGGACCGGCGCTGGCGGCGCGGATCGACGAGCTGCTGCGGCAATGGTCGGGCGGTCCGTATATCTTCAACCTGGGGCATGGCGTGCTGCTCGACACGCCGCTGGAGCACCTGGCCAAGGCCGTCGAGCAGGTGACCAACTGGCGCAACGCCGAGCCGGGCGGCGCATGAGCCGGATCGCGGTCGTCCTGTTCAACCTCGGCGGTCCCGATGGTCCCAAGGCCGTGCGGCCGTTCCTGAGGAACCTGTTCTCAGACCCAGCGATCATCGGTGCGCCGGCGCCGCTGCGTTGGGGATTGGCCGAGCTGATCTCGCGCGTTCGCGAGCGGAGCGCCATCGCCAACTACGCAGTGATGGGCGGGGGCACGCCGCTCACGGGGGAAACGCAGGCGCAGGCGGCGGCGCTGCAGGCGAAGCTGGCGGCGCTGAGGCCGGCCGACAACACGCGGGTGTTCGTAGCGATGCGATACTGGTCGCCGCTGACCGACCAGGTCGCCGCGGAGGTCGCGCGGTTCGAGCCGGACGAGGTGGTGCTGCTGCCGCTCTATCCCCAGTTCTCGACCACCACCACCGCCTCGTCGCTGACGGCCTGGAAGACGCGCTACGCCGGGCCGGGCCGGCGCCACGCCGTCTGCTGCTACCCGGACCTGGATGCGCTGGCGGACGCCCACGCGGCCCTCATCGGCGAGGCCTGGGAGGCTGCGGGATCACCGCCGAAGGTGCGCCTGCTGTTCTCAGCCCATGGCGTCCCCGAACGGGTCGCGGCCTCGGGCGATCCCTACCGCTGGCAGGTGGAACGCACCTGCGCTGCCGTCGTCGCGAAGCTGCAACGGCCGTGGGACTGGCGCATCTGCTACCAAAGCCGGGTCGGGCCGCTGAAATGGATCGGGCCCTCGACCGTCGAGGAGATCGAGCGCGCCGGCGCCGATGGGTTGGGCGTGGTTATCGACCCCATCGCGTTCGTGTCCGAGCATGTCGAGACGCTGGTGGAACTCGATCGTGACTATGCGGCGGTCGCGCAGAGAGTGGGCGCCGCGCCCTACATCCGGGTCCCGGCGCTGGGCGTGCAACCGCGGTTCATCGACGGCCTGGCGGCGCTGGTGGACCGGGCGCTGAGCGCGCCCGGTCTGGCGCCCGGGGCCACGCCCTGCGAGGCCGGCTTCAGCCGCTGCGCGCTGCGGACGCTGGCCGCATGAGCCATCTCAACTTCTACCATAACCTGTTGATCGGCCTGCATATTCTCGCGGTGATCGCCTGGATGGCCGGGCTGCTCTATCTGCCACGCCTATTCGTCTACCACACGCCCGCCGAGGCAGGTTCCGAGATGGACCAGACCTTCCAGAAGATGGAGCGGCTGCTCTACCGCGGGATCATGAACCCGGCGATGATCGCGGTCTGGGTGCTGGGCGTAACCCTGATCTGGTTCGACGCCACCCAGCAACGCTGGGGTTGGGGCTTCCTGCTGACGCCGTGGATGCTGGTGAAGCTGGCCGGGGTCCTTTTCCTGACCTGGTGGCATCACTATCTGGGGGTGGCGCGAACGGTGCTGGCGGCTGGACGCCGCGTGAAATCGGCGCGGTTCTGGCGGATGACCAACGAGCTGCCGTTCCTAGCCGCCATCATCATGGTGCTCGCCGTCACCACCAAATTCGCCTTCTGACCACAGCCCATCCGCCTTGACCGGCGAGGCCGCTTGTGGTTTCGCTGGTAGCCGAAGCCGAGTCGCCGCAACGGCGCGTCGGCCTCCCCCGCCTCTTACCGGATCGCCGCCTCAGACTGGCGTTGACGCTCCGGCCCCCTGAACCACCCACCGCGCATCCCAACGATTTCCTAGCAGCGCGGCGCAAACGACAACCTTCCCAGCCCGGGCGAATTGCGCCCGGACGCCCAACCGTAAAGTCATCTGAATGTCCGATATCACTGAAATCGAATCCGCCGAGACCGACGCCGACGGCGCCGATGTGCTCGAAGCCGAGGTCGCCGCCGAGCCGGCCGAGCCGGGCGCCGCCGCCAGGGCGATCGCCGAGCTCTCCCTCACCAGCATGTCGCTGGCCGAGCTGAAGAAGAACTCACCCGCCGACCTCCTCGCGTTCGGCGAGAAGCTCGACATCGAAAATGCGAACGCCATGCGCAAGCAGGACATGATGTTCGCGATCCTGAAGACGCTGGCCGAAGAGGGTGTCGAAATCTCCGGCTCCGGCACGCTCGAGGTTGTCCAGGACGGCTTCGGCTTTCTGCGCAGCCCCGAGGCTAACTACCTGCCCGGACCCGACGACATCTACGTCAGCCCCTCGCAGATACGAAAGTTCGGCCTGCGCACCGGCGACACCGTCGACGGCGCCATCCGCGCGCCCCGCGAAGGCGAGCGCTACTTCGCCCTCACCAACGTGACGCTGATCAACTTCGAGAACCCCGACAACGTCCGCCACAAGGTGGCGTTCGACAACTTGACGCCGCTCTATCCGGACGAGCGCCTGACCATGGAATTGCCGGACCCGACGGTCAAAGACCGCACCGGCCGGGTAATCGACATCGCCGCGCCGCTCGGCAAGGGCCAGCGCTGCCTGATCACCTCGCCGCCGCGGGTCGGCAAGACCGTGATGCTGCAGAACATCGCCAAGTCGATCGAGACCAACCATCCCGAGTGCTACCTGATCGTGCTGCTGGTCGACGAGCGGCCGGAAGAAGTCACCGACATGCAGCGCACGGTGAAGGGCGAGGTGATCTCCTCGACCTTCGACGAGCCGGCCACCCGCCACGTCGCCGTCGCCGAGATGGTGATCGAGAAGGCCAAGCGCCTGGTGGAGCACAAGCGCGACGTGGTGATCCTGCTGGACAGCGTCACCCGCCTCGGGCGCGCCTACAACACGACCGTGCCCTCGTCGGGCAAGGTGCTCACCGGCGGCGTCGACGCCAATGCGCTGCAGCGGCCAAAGCGCTTCTTCGGCGCGGCGCGGAACATCGAGGAAGGTGGTTCGCTGACCATCATCGCCACCGCCCTGATCGACACCGGCAGCCGCATGGACGAGGTGATCTTCGAGGAGTTCAAGGGCACCGGCAATTCGGAAATCATCCTGGATCGGAAGGTCGCCGACAAGCGCATCTACCCCGCCATCGACATCATCAAGTCGGGCACCCGTAAGGAAGAGCTGATCACGCCGAAGGACCTGCTGCAGAAAACCTACATTCTGCACCGCATCGTCAACCCGATGGGCGCGCAGGACGCGATCGAGTTCCTGCTCGACAAGCTGCGCCAGACCAAGACCAACGACGAGTTCTTCCAGTCGATGAACACGTAGTCACGCCGCATGGGTCCCCGCTTTCGCGGGGGGAGAGCGGAGGGAGAACCGTCAGTCTACGGACGGTGGACTAGGGCAGCAGCACCGTGGCGCCGATGGTCTCGCGGCTGTGCAGCGCCTCATGCGCCTGGCGGGCGTCCGCCAGCTTGAAGCGCTGGCCGATCTCGATGCGCAGCTTGCCGGCCGCGATCATCTCGAAGAGGGCGCCGGCGCTTTCTTCCAGCTCCGCGCGGGTCACGGTGTAGTCGCCCATGGTCGGGCGGGTGAAGTAGAGCGAGCCGGCGCGCGAGAGCCGCAGCGGCTCGAACGCCGGGACCGGGCCCGACGCATTGCCGAAACTGACGAACAGACCGCGCCGCGCCAGGCTGGCCAGCGTCGCCTCGAAGGTGTCCTTGCCCACCGAGTCGTAGGCGACCGGCACGCCGGCGCCGCCGGTGATCTCCCGCACCCGCGCCGCCACGTCCTCCTCGCGATAGAGAATCACGTGATCGCAGCCGAGCTGGCGCGCCAGCGCCGCCTTCGCCGGTGACCCCACCGTGCCGATCACGCTGGCGCCGATCGCCTTGGCCCACTGCACCAGCAGGGTGCCGACGCCGCCGGCCGCGGCGTGGGCGAGGATGGTTTGGCCGGCCTTGAGCGGATAGCAGCGCCGCAGCAGGAACTCGGTGGTCATGCCCTTCAGCAGTGACGCGGCGGCGACCTCGAAACTGACGCCATCGGGCAGAGGCAGCACGCGCGCCGCCGGCACGGCCTGGAACTGCGCATAGGCGCCGCCCTGGCCGCTGTAGACCACCCGGTCACCGGCCTTGAACGACGTGACGCCCTCGCCGAGCGCCTCGACCACGCCGGCCGCTTCCTGGCCGAGCACGGCCGGGTAGCGCATCGGGTAGAGGCCGCTGCGCTGGTAGGTGTCGATGAAGTTGAGCCCGATCGCTTCGTGGCGGACCAGCACCTGGCCGGGGCCCGGCGTTGGCCGCTCGAGCTCGACCGCCTCGAGCACTTCAGGTCCGCCGGCGCGGACAGCCTGGATCGCCAGCATCAGCTCAGGGCCTTCTTGAACAGCGCCAGCGTTCGCGTCTTGGCCAGCGCGGCGTCGGTGGCGTCATAGTGCTCGCCGCCTGGCCGGGCGAAGGCGTGGTCGCGGCCCGCATAACTGTAGAGCTCGACCTGCGGGTGGTTCCTCAGCGAGGCGACGATCAGCGCCTGCGCCTCCTTGGGCACGAACTGGTCCTCGGCGGCGATGTGGAGCAGCAGCGGGTCGTTGAGCATGTCGCTCTCGGCGAGGTGCTTCTCGATGCCGACACCGTAGTAGCCGACCGCCGCGTCGACGTCGGTGCGCGTGGCGCTGAGGAACGCCAGCAGGCCGCCGAGACAAAAGCCGACCGAGCCTACCTTGCCCGAACAGCTCGGATCCTGGCGGGCGTGGGCGATGGCCGCGGCGATGTCCTTCACGCCTAGGTCGACGTCGAAGGCGTTGTAGAGCGCGAACGCCTTCTTCCACTCGGCCTCGGTGCGGTCGGTGATGTCGACGCCGGGCTCGATGCGCCAGAACAAGTCGGGGCAGACCGCCAGATACCCCTCCGCGGCGAAGTCGTCGGCGATGCCGCGCATCACCGCGTTCACGCCGAAGATTTCCTGGATCACCACGATCGCCGGCGCCTTCGCCGCGGCGGGGCGGGCGACATAGGCGCCGAACTCGCCGTCGGGCGTGCGGATCGTCTGCATCTCGCCCATTGGCGGCTCCCCATAGCTTGTGCGGGTGCGCGCGGCCCGCCAGAGTGGGCCCGCGACCGTTGCCGGTCGCATGGCGGCGAGGCCACGGTCAAGGAGCGGTCGCATGAAGTTGAACGTCGAGATCGACTGCACACCGGCCGAGGCGCGCGCGTTCCTCGGACTGCCGGACGTCACCGCCCTCAATTCCCACCTGGTCGAGGAGATGAAGAAACGGGTCGACGCCAACATCGCCATGGCCGCGCCCGAGGAGCTGATGAAGAACTGGTTCGCGTTTGGCGGCCAGGCCACCGACCAGTTCATGAAGCTGTTGACCGCCGCGTCCAGCGGGATGGGCGGCGCCAAGCCCCGATGAGGGACACCATCTTCGCCCTGGCCACCGCGCCGGGGCGGGCGGCGGTGGCGGTGATCCGCGTTTCGGGGCCGGCCGCTGGATCGGTCCTGCGGGCTATCGCGGGGCGTCTGCCCCGGCCGCGGCGGGCGACGATGCGGCGGCTGCGCGCCGGCGACGGCCAGCTCATCGACGATGCGCTGATACTTTGGATGCCCGGCCCCGACAGCTACACCGGCGAGGATGTCGCCGAGCTGCAGGTTCACGGCGGCGCAGCGGTGGTCGCCGGCGTGACGCGCGCCCTCGTCGCGCAGGGTCTGCACCTGGCCGAGCCGGGTGAGTTCACCCGCCGGGCATTCGAGGCCGGAAGGCTCGATCTCGCTCAGGCCGAGGGCGTCGCCGATCTGGTCGACGCCGAGACCGACGCCCAGGCGCGGCAGGCGCTGGCCCAGCTGGGCGGCGCGCTCGGCCGACGCTATGAGGCTTGGCGCGAGACGTTGACCCACGCCCTCGCGTACGTCGAAGCCGCGGTCGACTTCCCCGACGAGGAGGTCCCGGCCGACGTCGCCACGCGGGCGCTGCCGCTGGTCGCCAGCCTCACGCACGCGCTGGAGGCGGCGCTGGCCGACGCCCGGCGCGGCGAGCGGGTGCGTGAGGGCTATCGCATCGCTCTGATCGGCGCGCCCAATGCCGGCAAGAGCGCGCTGTTCAACGCCCTGCTTGGGCGTGACGCCGCTATCGTCACCCCGACCCCCGGCACCACGCGCGACGTGATCGAGGCGCCGATGGTGCTGGACGGCTACAAGGTGATCCTCGCCGACATGGCTGGCCTGCGCCTGGCCGGCGACGCCATCGAGGCCGAGGGCGTGCGCCGGGCGCGGGCCTGGGCCGAGGCGGCGGCGCTGCGCGTCTGGGTCGTCGACGGGTCGGCCTGTGACGGCGCCTCGCGCGAAGCGGCCGACCTGGTTCAGCCCGGCGACCTGCTGGCGCTCAACAAGGCCGATTTGCCGAAGGGGGCGGACCGGCGGCCGCTGGCGTCGGTCGATGGGGAGCTGCAGTCGCTCGAGGTCTCGGCGACGCAGGGGGACATCGGCGCTCTGATGGCGGCTTTGTCGGCCCGGGTTGTCCGCGACCTCACGGGCGCGGAGTTCCCGGCCGTGACCCGGGTGCGCCACGAGCTGCTGCTGATGGAAGCGCTTGGCCGGCTCAGCCAGGTAGACGAACCGGCGCTGGAAACACCGGAGCTGGCGGCGGAGGACCTGCGCCTCGCCGCCCGGACGCTAGAACGCATCACGGGACGGATCGGCGCGGAGGATGTGCTCGACGTCGTGTTCGGCGCGTTCTGCATCGGCAAGTGATGTTTCACGTGAAACGTTTTGGGCGTGGCCGTCAGAATGTTTCACGTGAAACATTCCGCAGCGTAACCCTGCGGCTTGTGCGCCCGCCGCCTCGCTTTCGCGACGCAAGTTCGCTATCTGCGGACCATGACCCGGCGGTGGGATGTGATTGTGATCGGCGGCGGCCACGCCGGCTGCGAGGCGGCCGCGGCGTCGGCGCGCGTCGGCGCGGCCACGCTGCTGCTCACGCATAAGATCGAGACCATCGGCGAGATGTCGTGCAATCCCGCTATCGGCGGCCTGGGCAAGGGCCACCTGGTGCGCGAGATCGACGCCCTCGACGGCCTGATGGGCCGCCTTGCCGACGCCGCTGGCATCCAGTTTCGGCTGCTGAATCGGTCCAAGGGTCCGGCGGTGCGTGGTCCGAGAGCGCAGATCGACCGCGCCCGCTACCGCGCCGCGATGCAGGCCGAGCTGTTGGACTATCCGAACCTCGAGGTCCGCGCCGATGCGGTCGAAGACCTGGTCATCGAGGACGGCCGCATCGCCGGCGTCGTCGGCGCGAGCGCGACCACCTACGCCGCCGCGCGCGTCGTGCTCACCACCGGCACCTTCCTGAAAGGCGTGATCTGCCGCGGCGATGAGCGCATCCCGGCCGGCCGCGTCGGCGAGGCGCCGGCGATCGGTCTGGCCGACCGGCTCTACGGCCTCGGCCTGCGCATGGGCCGGCTGAAGACCGGCACGCCGGCGCGCCTCGACGGCCGCAGCATCGACTGGCGCGCGCTGGAGATGCAGGCCGGCGACGCGGTCCCGACGCCGTTCTCGTTCCTGACCGAGGCGATCACCACGCCGCAGATCGAGTGCGGCATCACCGAAACCACCGCCGAGACCCACCGCATCATCGCCGAGCGGCTCTCGGAGTCGGCGGTCTATGGCGGCCGCCTCGGCGGGCGCGGGCCGCGCTATTGCCCCTCGATCGAGGACAAGGTGGTGCGATTCGCCGAGCGCGGGCGGCACCAGATCTTCCTCGAGCCCGAAGGGCTGGACGACGACACGGTTTATCCCAACGGCATCTCGACTTCGCTGCCGCGGGAAATACAGCAGGCGCTGCTCAAGACCATCCCGGGCCTGGAGCGGGCGCGCATGATCCGGCCGGGTTATGCCATCGAATACGATTTCGTCGATCCGCGCGAATTGGGCGCGAGCCTTGAAACCCGCAGAATTCCCGGGCTTTTCCTGGCCGGGC
>DATNIH010000311.1:0-23888 GCA_035604515.1 Caulobacteraceae bacterium
CGCATCCGCAGGCGCGGGTGCTGGAGGGCGCGGCCGGCGACATCCTGCTGTTCGACGCCAACCTGCTGCACGGCGCCACACGCAACGTCAGCGGCGCCCCCCGCCGCTCGCTGCTGGCGACCTATGTCGTGCAAGCGCTGAGGGACAGCTACGACGCCACGCGCGGCCTGCGCGCGGTGCGGATGGACACCGGCGAGCTGTTCGACGCCGGCGGCGGTGACGGGTCCCGAGAACCGGCGTAGGCTGGCCGTATGGCCATCGTTGACACCGCGCAGCTGAAGGTCGTCGAACGCCTGCCGGGCTGGCGCGGTCGGGTGTTCAACTCGCCCAGCATGACCTTCGTCCACTACGAGTTCGACGCCGGTTCCAGCATCCACGAGCACGCTCACGAGCAAGAAGAGGTGTGGAACGTCATCGAGGGCGAGCTCGAGGTGACGATCGACGGCGCCGCGCAGGTGGCGCGGGCCGGCATGGTGGCGATCACGCCGCCGAACACCCGCCACTCGGTGCGGGCGCTGACCGACGGCCGCGCCATCGTGGTCGACACGCCGCTGCGCTGGGATACCGGCGAGCCGGGCGGCTAGATCGGCCGGAACGCGCCGACCAGCAGCTCGCCGCCGCCGCGCCGCAGCGACAGGGTCCAGCGGTCGAACACCAGGTCGTAGCCCTCGGCGCGCAGGCCGCTCGACAACGAGACCGCGGTCAGCGCGCCGCCGGCGCCCGCGAAGCCAAGGCCAAGATCGCCGCTCTTCAGCCGGAGCAGCGCCCCGGGGCGAAACGGGCGGCGCAGCGGCGCGGTGAGCTGCGGCGAATGACCGGCGAGACCGGGCGCGAACACCACCTCGTGTTCCAGCGTCGCCAGCGGACCGGCGAGGCTCTGCAGCGTCGTCGGCGCGAAGTCGAGCGTCTCGGGCCGGGTCGTGCCGAAGGTCAGGATCACCCGCTCGCCGGCCTCGCCCCCGTCCTCGGTGGAAAAGCAGATCAACGGGCGCGCGCCTTCCGCGGCCACGAACCAGCGGCCCGGCTTCATCGTCTCGCGCTCGACGATGCGTGGAAAGCCCTCGAAGTAGACCGGCATCGAATCGCACCCTCCGCGCCGGATATTGCGCGGGCGGCCGCGTTAAGTCAGCGGGTGGTCGCGGTCCGGGTTCCTGGAGCGAGGCTCAGAACAGCGCCCGGCCGGAGATGTAGACGTTGTACTGCTGTTCGTTGTTCTTCAGGTCCGCCTCGCCCTCGAGCGCGACGTAGGAGAGCGGCGTGCCGGCCTTCAGCGAGAAGCCGGCCACGATCCAGCCGCCGTTGACGTCGCCTGGCGAGAGCGTGAACGGATTGCCGCCGGTGAAGGCGGCCGTGGTGCTGGCGATATTGCCGAAGAACACCTGGCGGTAGCCGCCGAAGATCTCCGGCCGGAACCAGGCGTCGTGGCCATATTGCGTGCCGATGGTCAGGAGGGCCGCGCCGGTCATCCGGTCGCTGTTGCGCCGGGCGATCGACAGGTCGAAGCCGGGGCCGGCGCCGCTGTCGGCGTGGGCGTTCTCGCTGAGATCGAGATAGTCGGCGCTGATCTCGGGCCGGATGTAGAAGCGGCTGATGTGGAACTCGTAGGCGGCGCCGGCGTGGGCGTCGGCGAAATAGCCGTTCCACTTGCCGGTGCTGGTCTCGGCGACGCCGCTGGTTGTGAAGTCGCGCCGTTCGTTGAACCAGGCGTAGCCGCCCGCGCCGCGCAGCGAGAAGCGCAGGCCGCCCCAGGCGCGGCGGTAGTAGGCGCCGATCTCGGCGATGTCGGTGACGAGGTTGCCGGTCACCGGCGAGGCCGTGCCCTGGCTGCCGACGTTGATGTAGGCTGCGGTGACGCCGATCGCGCCGCCGGCCGCGCCGGCCTTCTCGTAGCCGCCGACCAGGCCGAACATCTTGTCGGTTTCGCCGAGGGTCTGGCCGTCGTTGCGCTTCAGGGTCTCGTTGACCTCCTGCAGCCAGGCGCTGGCGCCCGCGACGCGCGTGCCGGCGTCGGGAGTTTGGCCAGCCAGGTTGGAGATTTTCTGGGTCGCCGATTCCAGCGACTCGAAGGTGCCGATGCCCTGGTCGGGCAGCATCTGGTTGTAGAGCTGCAGGAAGCCGTACTTGGTGGTGGGCGCGATGATCGCGTTGGCGAGGTTGCTGTCCTTGGTCAGCGCCTGGAACACCGCGTTGAAGGCCGCTGTGCCGCTGGCGTTCAACCCCAGCTCCTGCGCCGACTTCAGTGTCAGCGTGACGTAGAGGTTGGCGGCGTCGCTCGACGACGACGCGGTGTAGAGGAACGGCGCATTGCTGAGCAGGGTCGAGCCGAGATTGCCGACCGTCAACGCGCCCGCCGCGCCGCTGGTCTGCACGAACAGATACGTGGCGGACTGCGCGGTCTGGATGCCGTCGAGCGAGATGCCGATCTGCGCGCCGTTGGCGAAGCTCGCCGTGCCGTCGGGGCCCGACTGGCCCGCGTGAACCGTGGTGTCGAACAGCGGCGTGGTGTTCGCCGCGCCGATGGCGAAGGTCGGATCGGCCCGCGCCGTCAGTTCGCCGCCCAAGCCCACCGCCAGCGTGGTGACCTGGTGGCCCTCGGCCTTGGTGATGTCCACCTTGGCGGTGGAGCCGGCGGTCGTGGCGACATCGAGGGTCAGGTTGCGTTGGCCTGCCAACTCGCTGAGCCCGCCGCTGGTGGCGCCGGCCTGGATGTTGAAGCTGTTGACGCCCGCGCCCAAGAGCACGTCGCCGGTGATCGACGGCAGCGCGCCGGCGCCGATCAGCGCCTCGCTGGCGACGGTCTGGCTGACGGCGATGGTATAGGTCCCGGTGCCGCCTGTGCCGGTGCCCGCGGCGGTGATGGTGGTGCCGGCGGCGATGCCCGTTCCGTAGAGGGTCTGGCCAACGGCGAGGTTGCCCGAGGCGACGGCGCTGACCGTGAGGGTCGTTCCGGAGATCGAGCCGGTGAACTGCGGCGCCGGCTTGCCCTCGAAGGTGACCGATGGCGTCTCGGTGATGGCGGTGCCGGTGGTCGAGGCCGAGACGTCGATCGCCGTCCTGTTGCCGGTGAGCACGAAGCTGCTGTCGGTCGGGATCAGCCCGGCGGCGATCTGGCCGGTGTTGGTGATCGAGGCCACCGTGCCCGATTGGTCGATGATCGCGCCGGCGGTGCCGCTGGTGGCCTTCGAATCGGTGATCGAAGCGGCGATGGAGCCGGTGTTGACGATCGAACCGACGTTCGCGCCTGGGGCGATGGTGATGGCCAGCACGCTCTGCGGCGTCGTCGCCGTGATGCTGGCGGTGATCGAGCCGTCGTTCACCAGCGACGTCGCCGTTGTGCCCGAGCCGATGCTGATCGCCGTCGAGCTGGCGTTCAGCGACGAGGCGCTGATGGCGCCGGTGACGTGCACCCCGCCCGTCAGGTTCACCGTGCCGCCGTTGCCGATCTGGACGGCGGTCGCCGAAACCGGACCGGGCAGATGCGGCGTCGTCTGCACGTCGTAGACGCCCGCGGCGTTGACCGTGCCGCCGATGACCAGACCGAACGGGTCGGCGCTGGTGTTGCCGACGGTGATCGCCTGGCCCGAAGCCCCGATCACGATCGCCGGCGCAGAGCCGAACTGGGAGATGGTGGCGGCGGCCGTGGTCACCGCGCTGGTGCCCGTGCCGGTGGTGATCGCCGCGGCGACGGTGATTCCGCCCGCGACGCTGCCGCCGACCGTAACCGCCGAGCCACCCTGTTCGACTTCGTCGGCGCTGACGTTGCCAAGAATGGATAGCGTCGTCGGGGCCACGGTCGAACGGTAGCCCGTGGCGGTGATCGCGGCGCCGAGGTTGAGGGCGCCGCCGATCGGCGCGCTGGTGACGAGGCCCTGGGCCCCGACGCCCAGGACGCTGATGGCGCCGGTGATGCTGACATTGCCGCCAACCGCGCCGGCGATGTTGATCGCGGTCGTCTGGTTTCCCAGCATCGTGATCGTGCCGATGTCGGTCAGCGCGCCGGTGATGCCGGTCTCGATCGAGATGCCGGTGGAATTGTCGCCGGAGACGCCGATGGTGGCGCCGGTGTCGTTGATCACCGATCCCGTGAGGATGCCGGGGCCGACCACCTGGATGCCGATCCGGTTCGTACCGGTGGCGAAGGCGCCGTCGGCGATCCCATCGTTGTTGTGGTCGCTGGCCACATAACTGATCCCGAGCCCGATGGACCCGATGTTATCGATGTTGCCGGTGTTGCCGCCCAGGCCGAGCACGCCGACCGTATTGCTCACGTCGGTGTTCGAGATGCTGGTGCCGGTCTCGATCGTGACGTTGTTGCTCGAGTTCAGGATCACGCCGGCGCCGGTGGTGTTGGGCGACGCCGGCGGGCTGCCGCCGGTCTTGGGCGTGATGGTGCAGCTGGACCCGGTGGAAATGTCCGAACCGTTCGTGCCCGTGCCCGCGGCCGGGCACGCCGCGAACGCCGACCCGCCGATCAGGGCGAGCAGCGGCGCCACAGCGACCGCGGTCAGGAGGACTCTGCGCATGAAACGAACTCTCTGACAGCCGCCGACTGATTGTCGATAGCAAGCCTTGACGCCTAATGCGACTGCAATACGGCCGCATTCAAGCTACAGCGCAAACCCCGCGCCACTGTCACGCGCACGACACATGGCCCTATTGAAATGCAACCGGAGTCCAATGCTGAGTCGCCGCTGATGGCCGTCGAGCCTGTCGAAGCACCGCCGCGCCGCACGCCCGTCGGCGTCGCCTGGACGCCGCTCGCCGTCGCGGCGGCGGCGCTGGCGGCGCTGATTGCCTTGGTTGCCGGGCGCACGGCCGATCCCGTTGCGGCCATCGTGGCGGCGGCCATGGTGCTCGCCGTCGGCGTCGGGCTCAGCCTCTGGGTCCGCGACCGGCCGCAAGCCTCGGCCGAGCCGCTGTCGGCGCGGCCGGCCGGCGGCGCGCTATCTGGGGCCCTGGTCGCCAGCTACGCCGTGCTCGAGGCGTTGGAGGACCCGGTGCTGGTCGTCTCCGGCGAAGAACCCGACGACATCGCCGGCCGGCGGCTGATCTACGCCAACGCAGCGGCGCGCGAACTCTTCCGCACCAGTCGCGAGGCCGGCCCGCTGGTCACCGCGGTTCGCGACCCCAAGGTGCTCGACACCGTCGACGAGGCGCTGTTCGGCGGCGTCTCCGGCGAGGCGTCCTACGCGGCCGGCGGCGTGCAGGACCGGGTCTGGAAGGCCAGGGCCCGCCCGCTCAAGGGCGTCGGCGGTCAGCGGCTCGCCCTGCTCACCTTGCGCGACGAGACCGAGCTGCGTCGATCGGAGCGCACCCGCGCCGACTTCCTCGCCAACGCCAGCCACGAGCTGCGCACGCCGCTGGCTTCGCTGACCGGCTTCATCGAGACCCTGCGCGGCCACGCCCGCGACGACGTTGTCGCCCGCGATCGCTTCCTCGCCATCATGCACGACCAGGCCGACCGCATGGCGCGGCTGATCGAAGATCTGATGAGCCTCAGCCGCATCGAGCTCAACGAGCACATTCCGCCGCAGGGCCGCGCCGATCTCAGCCTGACGGTGAAGGACGTGATCGATGCGCTCGAGCCGATGGCCGATGAGAAGAAGGTGCGCTTCGAGCTTCGCGCCCCTCAGACGCCGACACTGGCCCGCCCGGCGGACCGCGACCAGATGGTTCAGGTGATCCAGAACCTGGCCGAGAACGCCGTAAAGTACTCGCCGGCGGGATCGTCGGTGGTGATCGAGGTGCTGGGCGACGTCTCGGCGGAGGTGGCGATGGCCCCGCGCCAGCTTGGCGCGGCGCATCTGTCGCTGCTGACCCCCGATCACGCCGCCGATCAGCGCTACGTCGCCCTGCGGGTCGCCGACGCCGGCCCGGGCATCGCCCGCGAACACCTGCCGCGTCTGACCGAGCGCTTCTACCGGGTGGAGGGCCAGAAGGCGAGCGACCGGCCGGGCACCGGTCTTGGCCTGGCCATCGTCAAGCACATCGTCAACCGCCATCGCGGCGGCCTTACGGTCGAGAGCGCGCCCGGCGAAGGCACGGCGTTCAGCGTCTTCCTGCCGACCGTGCCGGAGAGTTGCGAGTCCGGGACGCCCGCCACCGCTTCGCGCGTGGCAGGCTCATGACAGCACCCTGAGGACAGTCGGGTTAGGGAGAGTCTTCGCTCGATCGAAGGGAGCCGACCATGCTCAAGCTCGACCACGTGGTGTTTCCAGTGTGGGACGCGCAGGCGAGCCTCGCGTTCTACGCCGACACGCTGGGCCTGCCGCTGGCGCAGGCAGTCACCGGGGACGACTGGGGCGGCAGGGCCTGGATGATGCTGGTCTTCGCCTTGGCCGAGGGGCGAGAGCTGGTGCTGGTCGCGCTGCGCGGCGCACGCCCGCCGCCGCCCGACGGGCTGCCCCGCGACGTCCGGCACTACGCCTTCTCGGTCGACACCGGGTCCGAACAGCAGGCGTGGCGACGCAAGCTGGACGCCGCGGGCGTGGCTTTCTGGGAGGAGGATCACGGCGACCGCCAGTCGATCTATTTCGAGGACCCTAACGGGATCGTGCTCGAGATCACCACGCCGGCGTCCGACGCCCGGCCCGCGGCGAGCGGCGCGGCCCTGGAGCGCGCCCGATCGTGGATTGCGGGCGCCGTCGCCTTGACCGGCTGACCGGGTCGCGCCAAAGCGCCGAGGCATGAACATCCTCGTCGTCGGCTCGGGCGGTCGCGAGCACGCGCTGGTCTGGAAGATCGCCCAGTCGCCGCTGACGCGTCGCCTCGTGTGCGCGCCGGGCAATCCCGGCATGGCGGCGCTGGCCGAGCTTCGCGCCGTCGGCCCGACCGACGTCGCCGGCCAGGTGGCGCTGGCCCGCGAGATCGCCGCCGACCTGGTGGTGATCGGCCCCGACGCGGCCGTCGAGGCCGGCCTCGCCGACGCCCTCGCGGAAGCCGGGATCGACTGCTTCGGCCCCACCGCCGCCGCGGGCCGATTGGAGTCGTCCAAGGCGTTCACCAAGGCGTTCTGCGACCGCCACGGCCTGCCGACGGCGCGCTATGGCGTGTTCGACCAGGCAGGGCCGGCGAAGGCCTTCCTTGACCAGTTCTCGGCCCCGTTCGTGGTCAAGGCCGACGGCCTTGCGGCCGGCAAGGGCGTGGTGATCGCGACGGACCGCGCCGCGGCCGAGGCGGCGATCGACGGTGCGCTGGGCGGGCGCTTCGGCGCGGCGGGCTCGCGGGTGGTGATCGAGGAGTTCCTCGAGGGCGAGATCGCCTCGCTGTTCGCGCTGTGCGACGGCGCCGCCAGCCTGCTGTTCGGCGGCGCGCAGGACGCCAAGCGCGCCTACGACGGCGACCAGGGCCCCAACACCGGCGGCATGGGGACCTACGCGCCGGCGTCGGCGCTGTCGCCCGCCGTCGTCGAGGCCGCCCGCACCCGGCTGATCGAGCCCGCCTTCGCCGGCATCGCGGCCGAGGGCGCGCCTTACCGCGGCGTGATCTTCTGCGAGATGATGGTGACGGCCGAAGGTCCGAAGCTGGTCGAGTTCAACGCCCGCTTCGGCGACCCGGAATGCCAGGTGCTGATGCTGCGCCTGCAGAGCGACGTCGTGCCTTATCTGGCGGCTGCGGCGACGGGGCGTCTCGCCGAACTCGCGCCGCCGCAATGGCGCAGCGAGGCGGCGGTGTGCGTGGTGTTGGCTGCGCGCGGCTACCCGGAGGCGCCGCAGACCGGCTCGGTCATCCGCGGCGCCGAAGCGGACCTGGGACCGGGCGTCACCGTGTTCCATGCCGGAACCCGGCGGCGCGAAGACGGTGCGCTGGTCGCCGCCGGCGGTCGCGTGCTCAACGTCTGCGCGGTCGGCGAAAGCGTCGCCGAGGCGCGCCAACGCGCCTACGCCGCGGTGGCAAAGATCGACTGGCCCGAGGGCTTCCACCGCACCGATATCGGCTTGAGGGCGGCAGGCTGAGCGCTTTGCAAGCACCCCTGCCCATCGCTAGAGTGAGTTCAAACAGACGTACGGGGATGGAGAGACGCCGATGGCCGAAGCAGAGGCGAGCGAGGAAGAACGCACGCGCGAGATGCTCAACACCGGCACCAAGGAGGTCGCCGAGAGCCATCGCTTCAACGAAGACGCCCTTCACGGATGGATGCAGGCCAACGTCGCGGGCTACCAGGGCCCGCTCGAAGTGCGCCAGTTCAAGGGCGGCCAGTCCAACCCGACCTACCAGCTGATCACGCCGGGCAAGAAGTACGTCATGCGGCGCAAGCCGCCGGGCAAGCTGCTGCCGTCGGCCCACGCCGTCGACCGCGAATACCGGGTGATCACCGCGCTCTATCCGACCGGCTTTCCGGTGGCCAAGAGCTATGGTCTTTGTACGGATGATGGCGTGATCGGCACCATGTTCTATGTGATGGACATGGTCGAGGGCCGGATCATCTGGGACCAGAGCCTGCCGATGTACACGCCGGCCGAGCGCTACCCGATCTACATGGCGCAGGTGAAGACGCTCGCCGACCTGCACAACACCGACTACAAGGCGATCGGCCTCGAGGATTACGGCCGCACCGGCAACTACATGGCCCGGCAGATCGACCGCTGGACCAAGCAGTACAGGGCCTCCGAGAGCCAGCGCATCGACACCGTCGAGCGCCTGATCGAGTGGCTGCCGAAGACCTGCCCGGTCGACGACCAGACCTCGATCGTCCACGGCGACTACCGCCTGGACAACATGGTCATGCACCCCACCGAGCCGCGGGTGATCGCGGTGCTCGACTGGGAGCTTGGCACGCTCGGCAATCCCCTGGCCGACTTCACCTACCTGCTGATGGGCTGGGTCAACGGGGCCATGGCCGCGATCCCGGACAAGAAAGCCCACGGCGCGCCGACGATCGAGGAAGTGGTGGACTACTATTGCCAGCTGACCGGCCGCGAGGGGCTGCCGGATCTCAACTGGTACTTCAGCTACAACATCTTCCGCCTCGCCGGCATCATCCAGGGCATCGTCGGCCGCGCCCGCGACGGCACCGCCAACAGCCCCCAAGCCGCCGCCATGGAAGCCCGAGTGCCGATGCTGGGCGAAGCGGCCTGGAAGTTCGCGCAGAAGGCCGGGGCCATCTAAAGCGCACGCCCCCGGGGATGCAGCGTCAGACGGAAATGTCGAGCAGTCCGCTGGACCCCGGCGGCGGCGGCGATGCCGTGCTTGTAGGACTTGTGGACGACGAGACAGAAGCTGGCTTCGCCGGCGCCGAACCGGCGATCGTTGAGCCGCTGGTCAGCAAGCCGCCCAGCGTGAAGGCCGGACTGTGAGTTGGCGTTGAACCGGCTTTAGCGTCGATGCCCCAAGGTCCGGCCTGCGGATCGGCGGGATTGATGTCCTTCGTCGCCTCGGCCACCTGTGTACAGTTGTTGCACAGATAGCCGTTCACGAGGACTGGCGTTGGGTAGTTGGCGCTTATCACCATGACCGCGGTCCATTCTGGTCGCTGCTTGCTCTTAGTCCGCTAGCCTTTCGAAATCATTGCGCAATCTGAGATCTCGCTCACGGGATGCGGCGACGTGTCCACCGGCTGATCACCTGAAGTAAGGAACCAGCAATTCGACTCCTCTACTGCTCCCCATCTATTTGCTAGAGGGGCAGACATGCGGTGCGAAGGGGCCGGCCCGTGAATGAAGCGCTCAAGAAGTTGCGGGTCCTGGTGGTCGATGACAATCAGCACATGCGAGCCATCGTCGGTGCGATTCTGAAAAGCGCCGGCATCACTGCCACGCGCGAAGCCCGCGAAGGCGGCCATGCTCTGGCGATCTTGAGGGACTTTCCCGCCGACGTGGCGATCGTCGACTTTCAAATGGAGCCGATGGACGGGCTGGAGTTCACGCGCCAGTTGCGTGATCCCGCAACCAGCCCCAACCCGACCTTGCCCGTCATAATGATCACGGGCCACGCCGACGTTGCTCGGGTGGCTCGGGCGCGCGACGCCGGGGTGAATGAGTTCCTCGTAAAGCCGGTGACGGCACGGGGCGTACTCGACCGGCTGCACGCGGCCATCTTCGTTCCTCGGGCGTTCATCACGGCAAAGACCTACGTCGGGCCTGATCGCCGTCGCCTCAAGCTGTCAGACCCGAGGCTTCCGCGTCGCCGGGCGTCCGACACGGACGCCACCGGCGGATAGCGCCACCAAGCTGGCCACCCTGTTGTCACGTGGGCTCTCTGGTCAGACTACGCGACGCGCCGCACCGCCAGAATGCCGGCAAGGATAGATGGCTAGCGTGGCTCGTTTTGAGACACGGCTGGCGATGTAATCCCAATAAAAGATAACTATTAAGGCCAATTAACCACGAATCTAAAGGCCCATGTAGGTGGTTTATTAGTGTTTTGAGCGTCAAGCGAATAATATTCGGCCGGCAATTCCTTTGCATAGGTCACGCAGTCTTTTGTCAGCGTCCCAGTTCGCAACAACTCGGCCGAGCCTGCATCATGGACGGCCTATCGCAATGGGAGAACATGCGATGAAGAACTTCGTTCAGCGTTTCATTGCCAACGAGTCCGGCGCGACCGCCATCGAGTACGGTCTGATCGTCGCCCTGATCGCCGTCGTCATCATCGGCGCGGTCACCACGCTCGGCACCAATCTCAACACCACCCTGAGCGCTGCCGGCAGCGCGATCGCCTACTAAGACGCCCTGGACGCCGAAATAGGTGGGGCCTGCGGTCACCAGCCGCTGCCCCACCGCTTCGTTCCGGGGGGTCGCCAGCCACGCTAAGGCGGCGACGTCCGCTTCCGGGCGTGATCGCGATGACGGGGCTCGACCCAAAGCAGACGGCTGCCGCGCCAGACGGCGCTGCGTTCACTCTTTTTGAGTGCAACCGGCGTTAACTTGGTCGAACGACAAGCCTCTCCTGCTTCGACATGCCGAACAACAATTCCCGCCAGAGACTTCTTGGTCCTCAGGCCCTTATCGCGATCGCCGCGATAGTTGTTCTCCTGGCGACCCTCTGCGTCCTGGCGCTGCACCAGAGCGGCGCATTTGCGACGATGCTCATCGTGGTGGAGGGGCTGGGCGCGGCGACGATCATCCTGTTTCGACAACTGCGGAAGACCACGCAGAGCCTCATCGCGAGCGAGGCGCGGGCCCAACACCTTGCTCAACACGACGGACTGACGGCGCTTCCAAATCGGATCAGATTCCTCAATCGGCTCGGTCAAGCGTTGGATCGGCTGCGCCGGTCTCCTGGCTTCGTTGCGGTCATCGCTGTCGGCATCGACCGTTTCAACCAGATCGCCGACGCCGCTGGAGACCAGTCCGGTGATCTGCTGATGGAGGAGGCGGCGCGCAGGTTGTCCGGGGTCGTCTCTGGCGGTCTTCCGCTCGCACGCACCGGCTCGCACGTCTTCGCGTTGGTCGAGGACGACCCTGACCGTGTCGACCAACTCGTTGCTGAGGTCCAGGAGGTCATGCGGCGTCCGTTTGCACTCTCTGCGCAGAGCGCGACGATTACCTGCTCCATTGGCGTGAGCGCGGTCGTCAACGAGGCGGCCGATCCCGACAATCTGCTACGCAAAGCCGAAACTGCGCTCCGCAACGCGCAGAAGCATGGCGGTGATCGTGTGCGATTATACGAGCTGGCCTTGGACGTTGCGCTACAGGCCCGCAAAGTCCTCGAGAACGACCTGCGCACAGCCTTGGCTGAGCGTGAGCTGACGATCATGTACCAACCGCAGCGCAGTGTCGGTGGCGCGGTCGTCGGCGTCGAGGCGTTGCTGCGGTGGCACCACCGCGAACGCGGCGACGTCCCGCCGGACTACTTTGTCAGCTTGGCTGAAGAGTCCGATCTGATCCATGACCTGAGTCGGTACACCATCAGCCAGGTATTCGCTGACGCACTTCAGTGGCCCAATCTCAGGGTCGCCTTCAACGTGTTGGCAAGTCAGCTCCGCCGAGCCGACTACCTGAGCGACCTAGTGACAGCGCTGGCGGAGACCGGGGCCGATCCCAGTCGATTTGAGATCGAGATCACCGAACAGGCGCTGCTGCAACCGGATGCGCAAACGCAACAAAATCTGCAGGGGTTGCGCAATCTTGGCGTAACCCTGGCGCTCGACGACTTTGGTGTCGGGTATTCAAGCCTGAATTACCTGCTGCGCCACCACGTCGACCGGATCAAGATAGACCGTTCATTTGTAAGACCGCTCGGCGTCGACGCCAGCGTCGAGCCCGTGGTCAGCGCAATGATCAAGCTTGGAGACGCCCTGAACCTCCGCGTCGTGGCTGCGGGCGTCGAAACCGACGCGCAACGGAATCGATTGGTTCAGCTCGGCTGCAAAGAGTTCCAAGGTAGTCTCGTGAGCGCGCCCTTGCCGGCGGAGGTCATCGGCGCGCTGTTCTTGGCCAAACCGGCGTTGGCTGCCTGACGCCCGCTCCCGAGAGGCCAAAGACCGAGTTCGACCCTTTGCTGACTGGGTCGCAACTCACGTCAAGCATGATGGCGCGTCCAAGCGGACATCGGCGGCAGTCGGCGTTCGTTCCAGTGGGAGCTCAGCGGGCCGCCCCGTTTCGTCGGCGTGGCGGTGGGCGCGTTTGGCGACCCAACTTTCCGCCGCCCCAGATCTCCGTCTACGAAGAGCGGCGCCACTCATGGGCGCCCGCGGCAGATCAGCTGCCGCTGGAGCATATGATCTAGCGTCCAGTTGTCTCGTCAACACCGCGGAATGGGGCCCCAAAGACCAGTGTCGCGATCATACTCGCAAACCAGCTTGCGCGGTCTTCGGTGGCTTAGGCACGACGCAGATCGCAGATGAACAACTTTGCCATCTGCAGCGCCCGAACACGCATAGTAGCTGAACTCAATTCCTCGATATTTGAGAGTCGCGCAGGGAAGTCGAACCTTGAACGAGGATGGACACAATGACGATAGCGGCGGCGCCGATGCGGCCGACAACATGAGTGTCGCCAGAAGTGCTACCGCTACATAACGCAGTCCTTTCACAGCAACCTCCTCCGTTAGATTTGACTGACGGCACAATGCCATTCCAGAACGGCTGGGCGGAAGATACTCTTTCGAGGGAGGGGCGATCCGTGATGGCGAAGCCGAGAGAGCGGTTCTATCGGCGGCTCACCAGGCCACGCGGAAGGTGGCGACGCCCGCTTCCAGGCGAGGCGCCAACGGGGACGGGCTGTCCGCTTCTCAATGGGCGCCGGAGAGGTTCGAGTTGCGATCCTAGAGCAAGTTGTCAACCAAGATGAACAGCGCCCAGCCGATGAGCGCGGCCCCCAGGGGCGGACTGAGCTTCCTGCCCCATGGCGCATTTTTCTCCAGCGCCATCACGGCGCCGAGCAACAGCATCCAACCGACGCTCCCGGTCCCTACGACGAACATCAGCAGCATGATCGCCCAGCAACAGCCGACACAGTAGACGCCATGGTCCAGCCCGAGCCGGAACGCCTCGTACCCGGGCCGGGCGCCGCGCCAATGCTGCACGATGAATCCGACGGGCGTGCGGCAGCGGTCGAGACAGTGGTGCTTGAGGGGTGTGAACTGGAAGGCGCCGGCGACCAGCAAGACAGCGGCGCCCACCAGCCAGGCGTGTGATGGGACCCACGGCGCCTGGCGCGCCGCCAGATGCAGCGTCAGGTCGAGCCCGTGCGCCGCGAGGCCGAAGCCGGTCCAGGCGAGGAGGTACCCGGCGATGAGCAGCCCCACCAGACTGGCGCCGTCTGCGCGCGCGGACACCATCAGCTGGAACCTCTGCAACAGAGGCAAGGTCGTCGGCAGCATCATCGCGGCGAGCATCAGCAGCCAGCCGCCGGCATAGAGCAGCATCGGCGCCAGCAAGTTACCTGCCGGCAGCCCGGCGCAGATCGTCGCGGCAAGGCCAACGTCGGTCCATCCGCCATGGTTCAGGTAGCGGCCGTAGGGGCTCATCTCCCACAGCAGCAGCGCCGCCCAGGCGAGGCCAATCAGGCCGCCCATGAGCGGCAAGAAAAGGCCGGGTGCGCGCACCAGCCGCCAAGGGCGGACGGGCGCGTCCTCAGCCATCAAAGACGAAAGTGCTCTGCAGCGCGTTGAAGCCGGCAAGGTCGAGGTCGTGCCCGAGAGCGGGATTCTTCGATCGATAGCGCGTCGCCTTTCCGACGAAGACGGGCGCCCCCGGCACGGTGGAGAAGATGGTGTTGGCGAGTGTGGTGACCGAGCCGTCCGGGCCGAGGTAGGGCTCCAACTCGGCCAGGCCCACGTCCGCGATCCGCAGCGTGCCGCGGCCGTCCTTGACCGTGAACGTGATCGGCGCGCGCTCCACCGAGACGACTTCGCCGATCAGTTTGGCGACCTCAGCGACGGGGCCGCCTTGCTTGCCGGTGTAGACATCGAGGATCGCGCGATGCTGCTCGTCCGACGCGCCGTCATCAACGTAGATCGCCCCCCGGAAACCGCCTTTCAGCACGTTGCCCGGGATGTGGAAGACTCCCGCGATCGTCCGACCGCCTACGTCAACGCCGTCGATGCTGCCCTTGTCGAAATGCCAGGCCTGCATGGAATCGCATGTGCCGTTATCCGGATCCTCGCCGATCCAGCACGGGCAAAGCACACGGCAGTCGCAGACCTCGAGCAGCCGTCCTTCCAGGTGATAGGTCACAGCGCGCCCCCCTCCTCGGTGTGAGACCTCCGGGGCGTCGCCGCGTCGGCAGGCGAAGCGGCGCCCGCAATCGTGACATTAGCAGACTTATCCGACGGCGACACTGGCGTTCGGCGCCGGCAGGCCGCGTCAGCATGCGAACTCCAACGCCCGATCCACCCGTCTCTGCCGTTCGGAACGGCCGCCTGTCGGACGGTTCCCACAACGTCGCGCGCCGCGCCGACGCCCTCAGCCGCTTGCGCCTGCGACATCGGCGGCGACGCCGGCCAGCAAGGCGTCCAGCGCCGCTTCATCCTCGAAGCGGACCTCGACCGGCCAGGCCGTGACGCGCGCCTGCCAGGACACCGGCAGTTTCACCCAGTCCTTCTCGCTGGTGATCAGGCCGGCGCCGAGCGCCTCGGCGCGGTGGGCGAGGAAGCGCAGCAGGCGCTCGTCGTACTGGGCGTGATCGGGCAGGGGGGCGAAGTCGGCGAGGTCGCAGCCGGCCGCCCGCAGCGCCCGCTCCATCTTCCACGGCTTGCCGATGCCGGCGAAGGCGAGCTGCGGCGCGGCCGGCGGCGGCGCGACCGGGACCAGGCGCGCAATCAGCACCGGCGTCGGCGAGAATAGCGCGCACAGCGCCGGGTCGGGGGCCTCCAGGTCGGCCGGCAGCAGCAGCACCACCGCGTCGGCCCGCGCCAGCCCCGCCGCCAGCGGCTCGCGCAGCGGCCCGGCCGGAAACACCGCGCCATCGCCGAACGGCCACTCGCCGTCGCGGGTCTCGCCGTCGACCACCACCAGCGACAGCGCCTTCTTCAGGCCCGGGTTCTGGTGGCCGTCGTCCATGACGATGAGCTCGGCGCCGGCGCGGGCGGCCGCCAGGGCGCCTGCGGCCCGCTCGCGCGCCACCCAGACCGGCGCGTCCTTCGCCAGCATCAGCGCCTCGTCGCCGACATCGGCCGCGGCGTGCGAGGCTGGGTCGACCCGCAGTGGACCCTTCAGCCGCCCGCCATAGCCGCGGGTCAGGATGTGGACGCCACGGCCCTGGGCCGCCAGCCGCCGCGCCAGCGCCCGCACCACCGGCGTCTTGCCGCTGCCGCCCATGGTCAGGTTGCCAACGCAGATCACCGGCGCGCCGGGATCGAACGGCCGCGCGCGGGCGATGCGCCGCGCGGTCTCGGCGGCCCAGATCCAGGAGAGCGGCCGCAGCAGCGCCCGCGTTATCGGCATCGGCGCGCCGCGGCGCGCGTACCACCAACGCGGGGTCGAGAACCTCATGCGGCGGGCAGCAACGGACGCAGCAGGTCGAGCGCGGCGGCGAGCTGATCGCCCTGGCGTCCGGCGAAATCGGCGGCGGCGCGGCTCAGGGCGTCCAGCCGGGCGCGATCCTCGAACACGCCCGCGAGCGCAACCGTCAGCGCCGGGCCGTTCTCGGCGATCAACGCGCCGCCGGCCTGGGCCATCTCGGCGTAGATGTCGGCGAAATTGGCCACGTGCGGACCGGAGATCACGCCGACGCCCAGCCGCGCCGGCTCCAGCGGATTATGCCCGCCGATGCCGGGCGCGAAGCCGCCGCCCATCACCGCGACGTCGGCCAGGCGCAGGAACAACCCGACTTCGCCCAGCGTGTCGGCCAGGTAGACGTCGGTCTCCGGCTCGATCGCCTCGCCCGCGGAGCGGACCGCAAAGTGGTGGCCGGCGAGGTCTCGCACGATCGTGGCGCTCAGCTCGGGATGGCGCGGCACGATGATCGTCAGCGGCCGCGGCGAAAGCTGGCTCACCGCGTTCGCGATCAGCGCCTCCTCGGTCGGATGGGTGCTGGCGGCGACCACGACGCGGCGGTGGGCCAGCATGGCCCTCAGGTCGCCGAGCTCTTCGGCGTCGTGCGGCAGCGGCGTGCCGAGGCGCTTCAGGTTGAGCCGCCCGGCCACGGCGCCGCCAAGGCTCGCCAGCCGCTGTTCCGTCGCGGCGTCCTGGGTGAGGATCAGCTCGAAGCTGCCCAGCATGGCGCGGGCGGCGGACGGCCGGGCGGACCAGCGCCCGGCGCTCTTCTGCGTCATGCGCGCGGAGATCAGGCCAAGGCGCACGCCGGCGCGGCGCGCGGCGAGGATCAGGTTCGGCCACAGCTCGCTTTCCACGAACAGCCCCGCGTCCGGCCGCCAGTGACGCAGGAACCGGCGCACCGCGCCTGGCGTGTCGACCGGCGCATACTGGTGCAGGGCGCCAGCCGGCAGCCGCCGCGCCAGGATCTCCGCCGACGCCTGGGTGCCGCTGGTGATCAGGATCGCCAGGTCCGGCCGCTCCGCTTGCAGCGCGCCGATCAGCGGCAGCAGCGAGAGGCTCTCGCCGACGCTGACGGCGTGCATCCACACCAGCGGGCCGGCCGGCCGATCCAGCGAGGCGTGACCCAGCCGCTCGCGCAGCCGCTCCGCGTCCTCCTTGCCCCGCCGCGCCCGGGCCTTGAGCACCGAGCCCGCCAGCGGCGAGATCAGCCCCGCCGCCGCACGGTAGGCGGTCAGCGACCAGGGCGTCGGCGGGCGCCGGGCTTTGGCCATCATGCCGCCAGCAGCGCTTCGGCGCGCGCCTGGGCGGCGCTGAGCCGTGACTGCCACTCCAGCCGCGTCGCCTCGATGGCCGCGGCGTCGGTCTCGCGCCCGATGGCCAGCGGCCCTTCGAACACCATGCAGCCGCGGCTGAACGGCAGCGGTATCCGCGCCTTGTCCCAGCTCCTGAGCGTCACGGCCGGCCGCGCCGCGAGCCCGCAAAGGAACACCGGCGTCCCGCGCCGACGAGCGATCATCAGCGGCCCTTCAGGCATGATCTCGGCCGGACCTCGCGGCCCGTCGGGTGTGATCGCCACGACGCCGCCCGCATCGAGGAACTTCACCGCATCGCGGAAGGCGCCGATGCTGCGCCGGTCGGCGCGGTCATCCATGGTGGTGGAGCCGCGGATGGCGGGGAAGCCCAGGTGGTGGACGATCTTGGCGATCAGCTCGCCGTCCGGCGAGTTGGAGATCAGCACCCGGCGCGGCTTGCTCCGCAAGACCCGGCCGCTGATGACCGCCAGCGCGATGCTTCCGTGCCAGAAGCAGGCGACGATGCCGCTGGGGCTCGCCACGACCGCGTCGGCCGGCGCCCGGTTCTCGAAGCGCCAGCGCATCGTCGCCAGGGTCACGGCCAGGTAGCCCGAGACCAGCCAGGCGAGCGTCGACTGGACCCAGGGGGTCCTGACGAACTTCTTCACTCGGCCGCCTCCGGGGCATGGTCGAGATCCTGCGCGCCGGCGAGCCGGGCATAGAGCCCGCGGCGGCTGACCAGCTGGCCGTGATCGCCGACCTCCACCACCCGGCCGCGGTCGATCACATAGATGCGGTCGGCGCCGCGCACGGTGGAGAGGCGGTGGGCGATCAGGATGGTGGTGCGGCCGGCCATCAGCCGTTCCAGCGCCGCCTGCACCTGCGCCTCGCTCTCGGTGTCGAGGGCGCTGGTGGCCTCGTCGAGCAGCAGGATCGGCGCGTCCTTCAGGAACGCGCGGGCGATGGCGATGCGCTGGCGCTGGCCTCCGGAGAGCCGCGCGCCGGCCTCGCCGACCGAGGTGTCGTAGCCCCTGGGCAGGGCCAGGACGAATTCGTGCGCGGCCGCCTGCCGCGCGGCGGTCTCGATCTGCTCCTGGGTGGCGTCGTCCTTGGCGTAGGCGATGTTGGCGCGGATGGTGTCGTCGAACAGGAACGGCTCCTGCGTCACCAGTGCGATCTGGTGGCGCAGCGAGGGGAGGGCGATGTCGCGCACGTCGTGGTCGTCGATCGTCACCTTGCCGCCGGTGACGTCGTAGAACCGCGGGATCAGGTTGAGCACCGTGGTCTTGCCGCCGCCGGACGGCCCGACCAGGGCGACGATCTCGCCGCGCCGCGCGACCAGGTTCATGTCGTCCAGCACCGCGATCTCGTCGCCGTAGGAGAAGTTGACGCCCTCGAGGCGCACCGTCGCCTGGCCGAAGGGTAGCGGCTTCGCGTCCGGCAGATCGCGGATCTGGGGTTCGACATCGAGCGCGTCGAACAGGCGCCGGGCGGCGGTGAAGCCCTCGGTCATCACCGTCTGCAGGTTGGCCACCTGGCGCAGCGCCTGGCCGCCCATCAGCAGCGAGGAGACGAAGGTCGTGAACAGCCCCGGCGTCACCTTGTTGATGACGAAGGGCCCGAGGTGGGTGGCGCCGAACTGGAAGCGCCAGCCGGCGTAGGCGATCACCAGCGCCAGCATGATCGTTGTCATCAGTTCGGAGACCGGGGCGGCCATGGCCCTGGCGTCAGCCCCGGCGATGATGTGCTTCTGGCGCCGCGCGATGGCCGCGCCGACCCGCGCCTCCTCGAACGCCTCCTTGTTCTCCATCTTCACCACCCGCACCCCGTCGAGGCCTTCCATGACGGCGGTGGTCAAGAGCGAACTCTCGTCCATCGCGCCCTTGGCGGCCTTGGTGGTGCGGTTGGAGTAGTCCTTCAGGACCCAGGCGATGATCGGGGCGATCACCAGCACGATCACGGTCAGCGGCCAGTCGGCCCACAGCATCGCCGCCAGCACGCCGACCAGCATCAGGCTGTTCTGCACGTAGTTGACGACGCCGGTGGTGAACGCCTCGCGCACCAGCGTGGCGTCGAACAGAATCTGTGAGACGAATCCGCCGGTGTGCGTGGCCCGCAGGCGGGCGAGATCGCCGCGCATGAAGTTGCCGACCAGCTCGCGCTGGATGTCGCCGACGACGCCATGGCCGACGCGGTTGATCACCGTCGACTGACCGATCAGCGCCAGGCCCCGCACGACCCCGACGGCGCCGACCACCGCGGGGACGGTGAGCCACGTGTAGTCAACGCCGTGCTTGGTCAGCAGCGTGTCGACCACATAGCTCAACTGGAACAGGATCGCGGAACTCGACCCGGCGGCCAGCACGGCGAAGAAGATCGCCACCGAAACGCCCTTCCACCGGGAACGCAGGTATCGCCGCCAGATGCGGCCGAGGATGGCGCGCTCCGCGGTCGGCCCCTTGGCCTGATCGACGGTGGAACTCATGGCGCGGAGGGGTCGTCCGAGGCGGGCGCCCTGTCAAGCGCAGTCAGGACACAGGGCCTAACCACAACACCCAGACACAACACTAGGTGCGGTTGCGGCCTTCAGCCTCTTGCATTGCGCACGCCCGTCCGTACTTAGGCGGTCGGCCAAGGTCATGGGCTGTAGTGGGAGGGCCGGTGCCCGCATTCGATCTGTCAACCACGCGCGGGCGCCTGGCGACGTACCTGCACCACATCTGGTACGACCACGCCTATCTGCGCCTGGCTTTCTCCAACGCTCACTGGCTCAGCGACGAGTTGGTGCGCGCCAACCAGCCCTGGCCGTTCCAGGTCAAGGCCTGGCGCGACCGCGGCATCCGCACCATCGTGAACCTGCGCCACGGCGTCGATGCGCACCACGTGCTCGAGAAGGAGGCGTGCGACCGCTACGGCGTCAAGCAGGTCTACTTCGTGGTCTGGTCGCGCGAGGTGCCCAGCCGCGAGCAGGTGCTGGGCGCCAAGGCGCTGTTCGAAGAGCTCGAATACCCCGCCATGATGCACTGCAAGTCCGGCGCTGACCGGGCCGGCGTCATGAGCGTGCTCTACATGCACTTTCGCCAGCGCAAACCGATCTCCGAGGCGGTCCGCCAGCTGGACATGAAGTTCGGCCACATCCGTGCGGGGCTGACCGGCGTGCTCGACTACTGCTTCGAGAAGTACGTCACCGAGGTCGAGCCGCTCGGCATCTCCTACGAGGACTGGGTCAAGAGCGACGCCTATGACCCGGTGGCGATCAAGCAGGCGTTCAAGGCGCAGTGGTGGGGCACGCTGCTGTCGGACAAGATCCTGCGGCGCGAATAGCCGGCGGCGGTTAGCGCGCGATTTCACCTCCTCGCAACTGGGAGGGGAGAAATTGATCCTGCTCAATGCGCTCGTTCACCGCTTGGCCGATGCTGTCCTCATGCAACGGTTCCCTCCCGCAAACGGCCCCCGCTTCGAACTGCTGTCGGTTGGCCAAACGCTCGACGACCTCGATCCCGGCGACGACACCATGCCGTCCCTGGGACTCCTTCCGCTGATCTGGTCAGCCGCAGCTTCGCTGGCGCTGATCGCGTTCATGGGGTGGCTGCTGGTCAGCTGACCGGCGCGCGGGCCGTCGAGCGATTGCGCTCATCCGCAGGCGGACGATCGCTAGTGCTGATGCTCGTGGCCGTCCGCCTCGGGGTCGAGCAGGCGGTGGGCGTGGATGATGAAATAGCGCATCAGCGCGTTGTCCACCGTGGCCTGGGCCTTGGCCTTCCAGGCGACGTAGGCGGCGGCGTAGCTCGGATAGGCGCCGACGTAGTCGAGCCTGGTCAGGTCGCGGAATTCGTTGACGCCGACCGTCTTCAGCTCGCCGCCGATCACCAGGTGCAGCAGCTGGTGCGGGTCGTGATGGTGGTCGCTCACCTGAGGCTCCTATTTGCCGGCGATGGCCAGGCCGTCGATCAGCAGCGACGGGGCGTTGGCCGAGCCGCGGAACTCTAGGTCGGCGCCGGGCACGACGCGCCGATAGACCTCGACCAGGTTCCCGGCCACGGTGATCTCGTTCACCGGATAGGCAATCTCGCCGTCCTCGAACCAGAAGCCATAGCAGCCGACCGACCAATCGCCGGTGTTCGCGTTAAGCGACGGACCGAACAGGCCGGTCACCAGCACGCCCTTGCCCGCCGCCTTCATCAGCCCGGCCTGGTCCAGCTCGCCCGGCTGCAGGGTGAGGTTGCTGGTCCCGACCCCGGGGGGGCCGGCGAGGCCGCGCGAGGCGTGGCCGGTGGTCTCCAGCCCCAGCTGCCGCGCGGAGGCGGTGTTGAGCAGCCAGGTCGTCAGCACGCCGGCGTCGATGACGTTGGTCGCGCGGTTGGCGACGCCCTCGTCGTCGAACGGCGAGGAGCCGAGGCCGCGAAGCCGGTGCGGATCGTCGGTCAGCGTCACCGCCGGCGAGAAGACCGGCTCGCCCAGCTTGCTCTTCAGGAACGAGACGCCGCGCGCGACCGACGGTCCGGAGATCGCGCCGATCAGCGGCCCAAGCGTCGAGGCGGCGATGCGGTTTTCGAAGATCACCGGCGCGGTGGTCGAGGCCAGCTTGCGTGAACCCAGCCGGCCCACCGCGCGCCGGCCGGCCTCGGCGCCGATCCGCTCGGCGTCCGGCAGATCCGTCTGCCAGCGCGTCTGCCGGCCATCGCCGCCGCGCTCCATCGTCGCGCCCTCGCCGGCGATGGCCCCGGCGCCGACCCCGAAGCTGGACGCGCGGTGTTCGCCATAGAAGCCGTTGCTGGTGACCAGCCGCCAGGCCCCGGTCGACCAGCTGGCCGAACTGGAGTCGGAATTGGAGACGCCCGGGATCGCCCGCGCCGCGTCCTCGGCGGCCAGCGCCCGCGCTTCCAGGCTCTCGGCGTCCGGCTCGGCGGCGTCGAACAGGTCGAGATCGGGAAAAGGCCCGTGCGCGAGTCGCTCCGCCGGCGCCAGGCCCGCGTAAGGGTCCTCCGGCGCTAGCTTGGCCATGGCCACCACCCGCTCGATCAGCTTGGCGCGGCCCTCGGCCGACACATCGGAGCCGGAAACGGTCGCCTGGCGCCGGCCGACGAAGACGCGGACGCCGAGATCGCGGCTCTCCTCGCGCTCGACCTCTTCCAACTCGCCCAGACGCACCGTCACCGACAGCGATTGGCGCTCCGCGAACACCGCCTCGGCGGCGTCCGCGCCGGCCGCGCGCGCCTTGGCGACGACCTCTTGCAGCATGTTTTCATCCATGCCGGGCATATGGCCGATGGCCCACGCCGGGGCAAGCGGCAGACCGCCGACGCGCCGGGCTGACGCTCAAGTCGCTGGTGCGGTCGAGGGCCTGGACGCCGCCCGCGAGCGGGCGCTAGGTGCGGCCCCCGGTCTTCTGTCGGGCGGGATCGTTCAGGTCCATGATCAGGTCGCCCATGCAGGTCCGCGCTTCGACGTGACAGCTGTCGACAATGCATGAGTGGTATGACTGCCATTGGCGGCCCAGTGGATTGCAGTGACTCCAGGCGCAGGCGACATCGGCGGCCTGGCAGTCCGGATCTGCTTTTGCCGCAGCCGCGTCAGCGGCCGAGAGTGGCGCGGACGGAGGTGGCGCGGCGGTGGTGGGCGCCAGCACAGCCGTCTGAGGCTGCGGGCCCGTTCCTCCCGGCGCCGACCCGGCATCGGGTCCAACAATCGCCAGCAACGCAACGAGACCGCCAATACAGGCGGCCTGCAGGGACGCCCTCATGTCGCTCCCCTCCCGCTTCTATTTGGAGCGATGTTAGGTCCGTTTGCGCGGCCCGTCATCAGGCTACGCTAACCTGGCCCTCGGCGGCGCGGTCTGCCAGGAAGCGTTCGCGGCCCGAAGGCCGATTTCGCTCGCCAGTGGGTGGCTGCGAAGCGGACCAAAGGTCGCCGCTTCGCCTGCCAGATGCGGACCTGGGCGCGAGCTCGTCGGCGTCCGGACGAGATTGAGTCCTCGTGCGCGCCAACCCCCGTGGGGGTTAGTCGCCGCGCGAGAGCATCTGAGGCGAGCGGTCCAGCGCGTCGGCCACCATCGGCGCGTTCAGGTCCCGCACGGCCCGGTCGACGGCCGCTTCGCGGCAACGAATGAAGCCGTCGCTGACGCGGATCGCCACCGGTTCGACCTCGCCGCCGCAGGCCGCCGCGGCGGCGTTGCGGATGCGCAGCGCCATCAACCGTCCGCCGGCAGACGTATGCAGGTTCACATTGTCGGTCCTCACGACGACCGAGGTCGGCTCGATCGCCGCGAACCCGGCGGCGGAGGCGGCGCCGCAGACGGCGAACGCGGTCGAAATTCCAAGCGCGACGATTAGTTGAGAGCGCAACATGTTGAAGCTCCTATGCCTGTCCTCATAAGCTCGGCGGCCGGTATAATCCAACTATCAACTTATTTCATCTTAACTTTGATTCACTAATACCGATCATGACTTTATTTTAATCTGTAAGTACAAGTCACATCCGCGCACGATTATTAAATTTTGGACAAGCGGAACACCACGAGCCCCCGGGTCTCATTCGTGAATTTCCGGCTCGCCCGTGCGTATGAGTGCTCCGGGTCGAACCCGGCCATCGGCGCGCGGCCGAGGAGCGGACGTCGGCAGGTTCGTGAGCACCGACCCTAGGCGATGATGTCCGGCGTCAGGCGGTCTTCCAGCTTGGCGATCTGGTCGCGCAGGATCAGCTTCTTCTTCTTC
>DATNIH010000312.1:0-16198 GCA_035604515.1 Caulobacteraceae bacterium
CTGAGCCTGGTCGGCCGGAGGTCGTCTTCCGCTCGTTAGCGGACGTCAACAACCCGACGAGGGCCGAGGCTACGCCTCGGCCACCGGCCCGAGTGACGCCGGCCCTGCAGCGTCCGCTGGCAGCAGCGTAACGGTCGTAGCCGGCTGCTCAGTGACGCTGCGCATCACGTCCCGCGTCAGGCTCCACCGCCTGGAGCCTTCGCCGAACGGCAAATGGAATAGCGCCGGCCGTCCCTTGCGAGCCATGGCGGCGCAATAGCGGTCGAACGCCTCAAGCAGCTCGAGTCTTAGGCCCTCCGAGGCGAACATTTGGCCTCGCCGGATTGCCACCCTATCGATCACCGCGTCGCGATGCGCCGAGCCGCCCATCTCGAGCAACGCGTCGGCGATTTCGGCGACGGCGCTCTTCGCCGCCTCGCTCCTTGTACGCCTTGCACCAGCAACTTCGTCGAGCAGCGTCATGGTCAGACGTCTCCCCTTTTCTGGCGCCCCCTTGAATGCACGCGAACTGAAATGCCCCGTGCACATCGAGCCCCACGGCTCTTAGCAATTCGTTAATGCTAATGAGCCTCGGCCAGCGGGAATGTCGCCGAGCGAGGATTCCCGCTTCCTCAATCACCGCGAGGAGCGTCGTCCGGTCTTGAACCGCGTAGCGGATTGCGGGAGTCCGCTGGGGTCGATAGCGGACTCTGGCCCCCCACCCCACAGTGGACACTGGCGCGAGGGGCCGCCAATCGGTTCCCACTGCCGCCTAGGCCCGGCGATGCGCTAAGCTTGTGCTGACGCCGGCGCCGTTTCGCGGCGCGTTGCTTAAGCGGGGGGCGTGCATGGAGATGAAAAGCAAAGGCGGGCTGTTCCCGTTCCAGCTGTTGTGGGTGATCCCCACCGCGGCGCTGCTGACGCTCGCCCTCGGGGTCTGGGGGTGGTCGAGCCACCACACGCGGTTCGACACGGCGCTCTATCGCTCGCTGGCGCTCTTCGAGATCAACAACGAGAGCTACATCAGCGGCGTTGGCGCCACGGACTGGCGATTCCTGGTCGCCCGCTGGACCGGGGCCGGCGCGGTGATCACCAGCCTGCTCGCGCTGGCCGCGCTGCTGCACGAGCAGCTGGCCACGGCGCTGGCGCGCTGGACCAAGCAGGCGGTGGTCGTGATCGGCCACGCCGAGCGGGCGGCCGGCGCCTTCGAGGCGGCGCGACACCTGAAGCGCACGGCTTTGTGGATCGGCGCGCCGGCGTTTGGCACGGCCGGCTTCTCGGCCATCGCGCTCGAGTGGCCGGCCGGCGAGCGCACGCGCACGGTTGCGGCGCATGCCGGCGGCGCCGACCACGTGCTGGTCGCCGAAAGGAACGACGCCGACGCCCTGGCGCTGGCCAGGGCCGCGCGCAAGGCGGCGCCCGCCGCGCAAATCACCCTGCTCATGAACGACACTCACCTGGCCGACGAGGTGGCCGTCACCCTGAACGACGCCAAGACGCGCGTGATGTCGGTCGCCTCGGTGGCCGCGCGCGCGCTGCACACCGCCCACCCGCCCTTCCTGATCGCGCAGAGCGAAGGCCACGCCCGCGTCCACGCGCTGATCGTGGGCTTCGGCGCCATCGGGCAGGCGATCCTGCAGGACCTGATCGTGAATTGCCGGACCACCTCCCTCGGTCTGCCGCGTGTCGTGGTAATCGACCCGGCGGCCAAAGCGCTGGAAGGGGTTCTGCGCGTCGAGGCCCCGGAGCTCGACCGCTGCGCCGAATGCGTCTTCATCGACGGCGAGATCGGGCAAGGCGCGGTCCGGCCCGAACCGGCGCAGATCGGCGCGGCGATCAGCGCCGGCGGGCCGCTGACCACCGCCTGCATCTGCCTTGGCGACGACGCGGCCGCGCTGTCGACGGCGGCGATCCTGCAGTCGCTGCTCAGGGGCGTCGACGTCGCCCAACCACCTATCTTCGTGCGCCTGCGCGAGGCGGGCGTGCTCTCGCTCGCGCCGGACGAGAGAAGCGGCGGTTTGCGAGCGCTGACGCCGTTCGGAGACATTCAGGCGGTGCTGACGGCGAGCGAGTTCCTGGCCGAGGAGCCGGACGCGGCGGCGAGGGCCTACCATGACGGCTACCGCGCATCGCTGCCGCTGGAGCGGACGAACGATCCAGCTTCACGGGCGTGGGACGATCTGGACGAGACCTATCGTCAGGCGAGCCGGCGGGCCGTGAAGCACATTCCGGCCATGCTCACCAGCGGCGGGATCGAGCTCGACCTCAAGGCTGTCGGTCTGCCGCGGGCCCCAGCCGACCGGTCGTTGTTCAGCGACGCCGCCGAGCTCGAGCAACTGGCCGAGCTCGAGCACGAGCGGTGGTGCGCGGAGCGGCGGATGGACGGCTGGCGCGCCACTAGCCTGGGCGAGAAGCAGGACAAGGTGCGGCGCTTGCATCCGGACCTCAGACCCTACGGCGAGCTGCCGCACCAAACCCAGGAATACGACCGCGTGAACGTGCGAACGACCCAGTCGATCTGCGCCCGCGAGGCCGCCCGGCCGGGCAAGCGGGCGCGCCGCGGTAAGCACTGAAGCTGCATCGGCCGTAGACGGACATTGTGGCGACCGGCTCACGGGACTACGCTGACGCTCAAAGCACGGGGCCGCCGTAGAGCCTCCGGAGAGTCTTCGTCAGCATAGGGGGCGAAGCGTATGCGCATCATCACGGCCGGCGCGGTCGGTCTTTCGCTGCTCGCCATGACGGCATGCTCGCCGCCGCAGTGGAAGGAATACGATTATCCCGCCTGGGGATTCGGCATCTCGTTCCAGGCCCAGCCTACCGTCACCGACACCGCGGCCACGGCCAACACCCCGCACAGCTTCCAGGCAGAGGCGACCCAGGACGGCGTCGACCTGGTCGTGATCGCGATCGACTCGCAGGCCGCGGGCAAGAGCGACAAGGACCTCCTCGCCGACATTCCCGACGAAATGGTTCGAAGCTCGGGCGGGACGGTGAAATCCCTGGTCAACACCACCGCCGGCACGCTGGCCGGACGCGAGATCACCATCGACCATGGCGCCGATCCGACCGAGCGGGCGCGGGTGTTCGTGCTGAACGGGCGCGTCTACCAGGTCATCACCCAGACCCCGCAGGACTCGGACAGCACCGCCGGGGCGAAGTTCCTGGATTCCTTCCACCTGCTGGCTAAGTAGCCGGGCTCGCCGCCCACGCCGAGCCTAGGGCTCGAGGCGGCGTGGCCGGGAGGCGCCATGGACTACGACTATGTGATCGTCGGCGCGGGGTCGGCCGGTGCGGTCTTGGCGGCGCGCTTGTCTGCCGACCCGGCGGTGCAGGTGGCGCTGATCGAGGCGGGACCCGACTACGGCTCGGCCCAGACGCCCGAGGCGATGCGCAGCGCCAATCCGAACGAGATCATCGTCGCCGAGGCCTATGCGCGCTTTCGCTGGGACGCGCTCAAGGCCCGACGCACGTCGGCGCAGACGCCGCGCACCTATTGGCGCGGCCGGGGCATGGGCGGGAGCTCGGCGATCAACGGCCAGATCGCCATCCGCGGCGTGCCCGAGGACTATGACGGCTGGGCCGCGGCCGGGTGCGCCGGCTGGTCGTTCGCCGAGGTGCTGCCGGCGTTCAACCGGCTGGAGACCGACCTGCGCTTCGGCGCCGCCGCCTATCACGGCGACGCGGGGCCTATCCCCGTCTATCGCGCGCCGGTCTCGAACTGGGGCGCCGTCGACCAGGCGCTGGCCGAAGCGGCGCTGGACGCCGGCTATCCCTGGGAGGCCGACCACAACGCGCCGGGGACCACGGGGGTCTCGCCCTATGCGATCAACAGCCGCGATGGCGTCCGCGTCAGCACCAACGACGCCTATGTCGAGCCAGCCCGCGGGCGCAACAACCTGGCCATCTTCGGCGAGGCGTTCGTCGACCGGGTGCTGTTCGACGCCAAGCGCGCCATCGGCGTGCGCGCGCACATCGCCGGCGGCTGGCGCGAGGTGCGCGGCGGCGAGGTGATCCTGGCCGCCGGCGCGGTGGGCTCGCCCGCCATCCTGCTGCGCTCGGGCGTCGGCCCGGCGGCGCACCTTGCCGAGCTGGAGATCGCGGTGAGGGCCGACCGGCCCGTCGGTGAGGCGTTTCAGGACCATCCGGCCATCTTCCTGCCCGTCCGCCTTGAGCCTCACGCGCAGCCGCCGCCGGGGTTTCGCCACACCAACGCCTGCGTCCGCTATTCGTCGGGCCTCGCCGGCGCCGGGCCGAACGACATGATGATGGTGGCGATGAACCGCTTCGGCGACAGCCTCGGCCAGCACCTGGCGGGCGCGGCGGACGAGCCTGTCTTCGGCCTGCTCGGCGTCTGGGTGAACGAATGCTTCTCGCGCGGGACGATTAGGCTGGCGTCGCGGGATCCGCATGAGCTGCCGCTGATCGAGGAGATGATGCTGGATCATCCCTCCGATCTGGAGCGGATGCGCGACGGCGTGCGGCGGCTCGTAGCGCTCTCCCGCCACGCCAGCGTCGCCGCGATCGGCGTCGTCGACGTCGACCTCTCCCCCGACGCGCCGGACGCCGACATCGACGCCTTCGCGATGCGCCGCGCCGGTGACGCCCAACACGCGACCAGCACGTGCCGCATGGGCGATGCGGCCGATGCGGCAACCGTGGTCGATCCCGACTGCCGCGTGCTGGGCGTGGAGGGCTTGCGCGTGATCGACGCCTCGGTGATGCCCTCGGTCGTCCGCGCCAACACCCACCTGACCACCGTGATGATCGCCGAACACATGGCCGAGCGCCTGCGGCGCTGATCCGCGCATCCCCGCGCAAGCGGGGAGTCAGCTATTCACCACGAAGGACACAAAGGACACGAAGAGACCTAGCGAGCCGCTGCGCCAAAGCCCTCTCAGACGCCCTTCGCGCCCTTCGTGTCCTTTGTGGTCGAAATTGGCCCCGCCGCTGCGCGGCGGTTCAGAAGACGAACTAGGGGATCGGCGGTTAGTGGAGTTGGATGATGCCGTCGACGGCGCGCCATTCGGCGGGGCCGATGAGGCGCTTGTGCGCCACGCGCACGGAGTGCAGCGCGCCCTCGATCTCGCGCCGCCAGTGGTCGAGGAACCCCTGCAGCGTCGGAAAGTCCGGCGCGACGTCGTACGCCTGCCAGATGAAGAGCTGCAGCAGGGATGGGTGATCCGGCATCCAGTAGTGGATCTCGGCCGTGGTCAGTCCATAGCCCTCGATCTGCATGAGGAAGTCGCGACTGGCTTTCATGTGTGCTCGCCCCCCGTGAGCGCCGCGCAGCGGGCCAGCCTTGGGAAACGCCGAGAGGCCCGCCGTCGGACAACATCATCGGCCATCGAGGTGGGGGCTGCGTCGCGGACGTTGTCAACCGACGCGCTCGGGCTCGGTCCCAATGACGCCGATGTGCCTTCGTCAGGGCGGGGCGACGGTTCCCAAGGCGCTAGATCAGTCGATGATTGCGTCGGCCATCAGCTTCTGGGTCATGGCCTGCAGCGGCGGGGCGGTGTCGGAGAAGAGCTGGATCATGCCGACGTAGAGGAGGTCGTTCACCGGATCGACCCAGAACCAGGTGCCGGCGGCGCCGTCCCACTGATAGGTCCCCTCGCCCACCGGCAACCCGGCCGCCTGCGGGTCGGTGAACACCGCGCCGTCGAAGCCGTGGCCGAAGCCCGGCCGGATCCGTTGCGTGCCGACGCCGTAGCCGCCGCCGAGGATCGCGTCCGACAAGTGGTTGGACGTCTGCAACCGGACCGCCGCCTCGCTGAGGATGCGCACGCCGCCGAGCTCGCCGCGGTTCAACAGCATCTGGGCGAAACGGGCGTAGTCGGCCGCGGTCGAGATCAGCCCCGCACCGCCGGCGGCCAACGCCGGCGGGGTGTCGTAGTCCGGCTGGATCGTGTTGTCGGCCGGGGCCAGTCCGCGGCTCTTGCTCTTGCGGTAGAGGGTGGCCAGGCGGCGCCGCTTGCCGGGCGGGGTGTGGAAGGCGGTGTCGGTCATCCCGAGCGGGCTGAACATGCGCTCGTGCATGAACGCCGGCAGGCTCTGGCCGCTGAGCCGTTCGATGATCGCGCCCTGGAGATCCATCGAGAGGCTGTAGCGCCACTCCGTTCCGGGCTGGTAGGCGAGCGGCAGGCCGGCCAGGCGACGCGCGAACTCGGCCAGGTCGCCTGACCGCCAGATGTCGGCTTCGCGATAGAGCGCATCCACCGGGTTCGCCGGGTCGAAGCCGTAGCTGAAGCCGGCCGTGTGGGTGAGGAGCTCGCGCAAGGTGGGCGCGTGGTCGGGGTCTTCCAGCCTGGGCCTGCCCGCCGCATCCAGGCCAGCGAACACCTTCACCCCCGCGAACTCCGGCAGATGGCGGGCGATGGGATCGTCCGGCGACCAGAGGCCCTGGTCGTGCAGGATCATCATCGCGGCGCCCGTGACCGGCTTGGTCATCGAGAAGATGCGGAAGAGGGTGTCGGTCGAAAGCGCCTCGCCGCTCGCCAGGTCCTTCGCCCCCATAGCGTTGACGTGCACGAGGCGGCCGCGGCGGGCGACCAGGGTGACCGCGCCAGCCAGCACGCCGCGGTCGATCAGCCGCCGCACCTTGGCGTCGACGGCGCCCAGCGCCTCTGACGACAGGCCAACGTCCTCCGGCTTCGCCGGCCGCAGATCACGCGTCATGCCTCGCCCCCTAAGTTCGTGCGCCGGCTCACCGAATAGCCGCATCGCCCGTGCAGCCCAACCTTGTTCGGCAACGGCTGCCGCCGATAAGGTAAGCCCAGCCAGAAGAGAGAGCGGAACAGCATGTCGCGGGCGTTGGTTTTGGGAGGCGGCGGGCCGGTGGGGATCGCCTGGGAGGCGGGCGTTCTGGCCGGGCTGGCGGAAGGGGGAATCGTGGCGGCGGACGCCGACTTCATCGTCGGCACGTCGGCGGGATCGGTGATCGGCGCCCTGGTGGCCATCGGGCGCGAGCCGGGCTCGATCGCCGAGCCGATCATCGCCGAGACCGATCGCCCGCGTGAGGTCCCGAGCCAGGTGGCGGAGAACCGCCCCGGCGGCCCGAACATGATGATCCTGTTCCAGAAGATGCAGGAGGCGGCGAGCGGCGAGCGCGACCCCGATCAGGTGCGCCGCGAGATCGGCGCCTTTGCGCTGGAGGCGCAAACGGTCGAGGAGGAGCAGTTCATCGGGGGCCTCAGCCGCCAGCTCGCGCAGGTCGCCGACGACGCCTGGCCGGGCCGCTTCGCCTGCACCGCGGTCGACTGCGAAACCGGCGCGTTCGTCGTCTGGGACGCCGAGGCCAATGTCCCCATCTCGCGCGCCGTCGCCTCCAGCTGCGCCGTGCCGGGCGTCTTTCCGCCGATCACGCTTAAGGGCCGCAAGTACATGGACGGCGGCATGCGCTCGGCCACCAATGCCGACCTTGCCAAGGCGCATGCGCGAACGCTGGTCGTCGCGCTGCGCTTCGGCGCCGGCGAGATCGCCGAACGGATGATGCGCCCGCTGGAGCGCGAGATGGCGGCCATCCGCGACGCCGGCGGCGAGGTCGAGCTGATCGTCCCTGACGAAGCGTCCGTGCAGGCCTTCGGCGCCAACCTGATGAACCCCCGCCACCGCCCCGCCTCCGCGAGCGCCGGCCGCGAACAGGGCCGCCGGCTGGCGGGCGACCTGAAGCGTTTCTGGGGCTAGTTCTAGTCCGCTCATCCGCGCGCAAGCGGGACCTGGGTGTTTTTCCGGCGCCGCGGCCTCAGCTGCACCGTTCGATTTGACCACCAAGCACACAAAGCACACCAAGGGTTTTGTGAGGGCGCAAAGGCTGCGGCCAGCCGCGTCCTCTCGGTGTGCTTGGTGTGCTTGGTGGTGAAAAGGCCTGGGTCCCGCTTTCGCGGGGATGAGCGGATGAAATATGGCATTGCTCGCCGACCAGCGATGCCGCCCAGCAGGAGAGCAAGCCCATGACCCGTCCCCTCCTCGAGCACGTCGCCAAGAGCGGCCGGCATACGAGCTTCTATCTGTCCTGCGGCGCGGCCAATGCGACGCCGATCATCTTCGTGCACGGGTGGCCGGAGCTTTCGATCTTCTGGCGGCATCAGCTGCCGGTGTTCGCCGGCCTGGGCTTTCGCGCCGTGGCGCCGGACATGCGCGGCTATGGCCGCTCGAGCGTCTATCCCCGCCATGAGGACTACAGCCAGGAACAGATCGTCGCCGACATGATCGAGCTGATCGACGCGCTCGGGGCCGAAAAGGCGATCTGGGTCGGGCACGATTGGGGCGCGCCGGTGGTCTGGTCGATCGCCCAGCAGCATCCCGACCGCTGCCACGGCGTCGCCAACCTCTGCGTGCCTACATCCCCGAAGGCTTCTCGGTGGAGACGATCGTCCCGCTGGCCGACCGTAGGGTCTATCCGGAGGCCGAGTTCCCGGTGGCGCAGTGGGACTATCAAATGTTCTACCGCGAGAACTTCGCGGCGGCGTCCGCGACCTTCGAGGCCAACACACGCGCCACGGTCAACGCGCTGTTCCGCGCCTGCAGCCCCGCCGGCAAGGGCCAGCCGGCAATCACATCGCGCGTGCGCGCGCAGGGCGGCTGGTTCGGCCCGGGGGCGCCGGCCCCCGATCTCCCGCGCGACGAGACCGTGCTGACCGAGGTCGACGAGAACCGCTACACCGCCGCGCTCGAGGCCACCGGCTTCTTCGGCGCCGCCAGCTGGTACATGAACGGCCCCGCCAACATTGACTACGCCGAGCGCGCCAAGGCGAACTGGAAGCTCGCCATGCCCGTCCTCTTCCTGCACGCGGCCTACGACTACGTCTGCGAGACCATCGACTCCCGTCTGGCCGAGCCCATGCGCGCCCACTGCGCTAACCTCACCGAGGCCGTCGTCGACTCCGGCCACTGGATGGCGCGGGAGAAGCCCGTGCAGGTGAACGCGGCGCTGGCGAAATGGCTTGCCGCCGAGCTGGCCGCCCTCTGGCCGCGGGCCTAAGGCGCCGCAGACTTTCCCTTGCCGCACGCCCTACGGCATAGCTAGGGTCTCGGCCGGCGACCGGGGGCGGGCCTCAAGGGGCAATATGTCGGATATCTTCATCTCCTACGCCCGCTCGACGGCCAAGCAGGCGCGCGATGTGGCCACGGCGCTGCAGCGTCTGGGCTACAGCGTCTGGCGCGACGAAGACCTGCCCTCGCATCGCACTTACGCCGACGTGATCGAGGAGCAGCTCGGCTCGGCCAAGGCGGTGGTGGTCATCTGGTCGGCCGAGGCGACCCGGTCGCAGTGGGTTCGCTCGGAAGCGGACCGCGCGCGCGGCGAGGCCAAGCTGGTGCAGCTCGCCGTCGACGCCTCGCGCCTGCCCATGCCCTTCGACCAGATCCAGTGCTCGGATCTGTCCACCTGGGAGGGCGACCTCGAGCATCCGGCCTGGCGCCGCATCATCGACAGCGTGGCCGCCCTTGCCGGGCCGCCGGTGTCGTCGCCAGTCTCCATGCGCCCGAGCGACCGACCCGCCCCCGCGGCGTCAGGGCCGGAGCTGCACGCCGTGCTCGCCGCCGATATCGAAGGCGCGAGCCTGCTCTGGCTGAACCACCGGGCGGCGATGCAGGACGCGGCCGCCGCCTATCAGGCCACCATGCGGGCCGAGGTCGCCCGGCAGGGCGGCGAGGTGTTCAGGATCGATGGCGAGATGCTGTTCGCCGCCTTCGCGCAGCCAGCCGACGCAGTCGCCGCCGCCGCGGCGGCGCAGCAGGCGCTGGCCGCCCAGTCGTGGCCCGGCATGGGGGCGCTGAAGCCGCGCATGGCCATCCATTTCGGGCCGGCCGAGCGCCGCGGCGAAGCTTATTTCGGCCCGGCGCTCACCCGTTGCGCCAAGCTCTTGACGCTCTGCCGCGGCGGCCAGGTGCTGGCGACCGCCCCCGTCGCCGACGTGCTGGCCCAGGATCGCGAGACGCCGACGCGGCTCAAGTCGCTGGGCGCCCATCCGCTCGACGACCCGCTGACCAGCGTCGGCATCCATCAGGTGCTGGTCGAGGGGCTGCCGCAGGACTTCCCGCCGCTCTCGGTCGCCGAGGACCATGCCAACAACCTGCCGCGCCGCCAGGGCAAGCTGATCGGCCGCGAAGCCGAGATGGCCCAGCTGGCAAGCCTGCTTGGCGAGTTCGATCTCATCACCATCACCGGCACCGGCGGGGTCGGAAAGACCCGCATCGCCATCGAGCTCGCCCACGCCCAGCTCGACCTGCATGAGGACGGCGTCTGGCTGGTCGAGCTCGCGCCCATCAGCGATCCGGAACAGGTCCCTGGCGCCGTGGCGCGCGCGCTGAACATCGATCTGGCGGTCGGTCAGGACCCGGTCGCGTCGCTGGTCGATCGCATGCGAGCCCGCGCCTGTCTGATCGTGCTGGACAACTGCGAGCACGTCATCGACGCCGTGGCGGGGATGGCCGAGGCGGTGCTGGAGCACGCGCCGAAGGTGAAGCTGTTGGCCAGCTCGCAGGAGCTGCTGGGCGTCGAGGGCGAGCGGGTGTTTCGCCTGCGCTCGCTCGGCGAGCCGGACGCGGTCAGCCTGTTCACCGAGCGGGCGTCGGCCGTCGACGCGAACTTCGCCGTGCGCGGCCGTGACGCCGGCGTCGTCGCCGCCATCTGCCAGCGGCTGGACGGCATCCCGCTCGCCATCGAGATGGCGGCGGCGCGCGCGCCCAGCCTCGGCTGCGAAGGCGTGCTGCAGCGCCTGGACGACCGCTTCCGCATCCTGACCGGCGGCCGGCGCACGGCGCTGCCGCGCCAGCGGACGCTGCAGGCGACGCTGGACTGGAGCCACGGCCTTTTGAGTGACGCCGACGCCGCCGTTTTCCGCCGCGTCGGGGTGTTCACCGGCGGCTTTACCCTGGAGGCGGCCTCGGAGGTCGCTGCAAGCGAGGCCCTCGACGGCTTCGAGGTGGTCGACGCCCTTTCGAGCCTGGTCGCCAAGTCCCTGGTCGCCGCCGACACCGAGGACAACCGCACCCGCTATCGCCTGCTCGAGACCACCCGCGCCTATGCGTTGGAAAAGCTCGCCGCCGCCGACGAGACCGAGACCGTGCAGCGCCGGCACGCCGAATACTTCATCCGCTTCACGGAGCGGGCCGGCCCTGACTATAGGGTCCTCAGCGACGACGACTATACCGCGCGGTACACTCCAGACATCGACAACATCGAGCGGGCCATGGATTGGGCGCTAGGCCCGACGGGCGACGCCGAGGTCGGGATCGAGCTGACGGTGCGGTCGTGGGCTGTTTGGGCCTCGCTGTCCCTCTGGCAGGAGTACCGGGGCTGGAACGACCTTGCGCAGTCGCGCCTCTCACCGGAAACGCCCGACGAGACCCGGCTCCACCTCCTGCGCTGCCAGGCCAGCGCCTGCCAGGCCATTCACCCGCCGACGACGATCCGCATCGCTGACGAGATCTACGACCAAATTCGCTTGCAGGAGAACCAGGACTATTTCGTCGATTCGCTGCTCGCCAAATCGAACGCCCTGCTGCTCACCGCCAGGAACGATGAGGCGAGAAAGGTCCTTGCCGAGGTGAGAGTACTGACCGCGGAATCGCTTCCGTCGCGCTTTACCGTCGCCGCTGAGTTCCAATCGGGCCTGCTGACCTGGGCCGAGGAGGGTCCCGCCGCAGCGAGACCGCTGTTCGACGCCGCGATCGCCAACGCCGAGGCCATCGGCGCCGGGGGCTGGGCGAATTTCGCCATCGGGCTGGGATCGTCGAGCCTGGCGCCCGAGGACGAGCCTGATGTGGCCATCGACGGCTTGCGCAATCTCTTGGGCCGGATGCGGCCGTCCGACATGTTCTTTGGCACCACCGCGGCGACGGCGGCCGCACGGCTCGTAGGCCTGCTGGCCGATCGCGCCGGGCAGGGCGACATCCAGGAAGCCGAGAACATCGCGCGCACGCACGAGAAGATCGCCGGCCGGACTCTGGCCTTCATGTACGTCGTCCACCTTAGCATTCTGGCTCTGCGGACCGGCCGGAAGCGGGACGCGGTAAGGCTGGCGGGGTTTGCCGATGCGGAGCGCGCGGCGAGCGGCGTCAGCATTGATCAATTCATGTGGAGAGTGTGGTCCGAGCGCGCCATGGAACTGCTGCGCGCCGAGTTCTCCGAGAGCGAACTCACAGCCTTGCTCGCCGAAGGCGCGAGGCTCAGCCAGGACGAAGCCTTTCGCCTGACCGTGATGCCGGCGGCTTGAGGCCCGGCGTTCCAAGAGCGCGTGAGCCGAGCGACGCTAGCTCAGGCGCACGATCGACGGGCTGCCGCGGTAGCCGATCATCGCGCCGGACTCGGCAAGCTCGCGGCGGCGGAGCTGGCGGCGGCGGCCGAGCCATTGCGCCTTCACCTCGGCCAGACGCTTCGGAACCGCCGCGCGCAGGTCGAAACGGTTCAAGAACCGCCAGCCGGCCTCGACGTCGCCGCGCCAGCAGCGGACGGCCTCGGCCGCGGCGCCGGTCGACCAGATCACCACAACGATGCGGTCCTCGGCCGGCGGCGGGCCAGAAAAGCGCAGGCGCGCGCCGCCCTTGCTGAAGTCGCTCACGACGCAATCCAGCGCGCCGGGAAACACCTTGCCGCGCAAGGTGGTCGGCGTGCGCTCGGAGTCGCGTCGGTCGGCTGCAGCCGTGGTCTCAGGCGAATGCCTCATCCCGCCAGCATGGCAGACGAACGTTAAGGCTGGTTTGCGCTCTAAGCCGGCCCGGGATTTCCCTAAGGCGCGGGCTTGGGCGACACGGTCACGGTCATGAGCTCCACCGGCGCTTGGCGGGTGCGGAGGTGGGACGGCTTGGCTGCGGACCCGTTCGCGGCGACCACTTGGCGTTCGAGCGGCGCGCCGATGGAGCCGGACAACACGAGGAGACAGGCGGCCACCGCGATGCCGAGGCCGGCCCCGCCGCCCACGACCACCAAGGCGGTCCGAAGCCGCGACGCCCGTCTGGGCGACGGCCTGTCCGTTCGAGCGCCCGGCCAGGGCAGGATCGGGCTGTTGGCGAGCGCGGACGGATCGCCGTCCCGTTCGGCGATCGGATCGATCGCCTCGGCGGCGACGGGCGCCGGCTCGGGCGGCGCTTCAGCGGCGGCGACCAATTCGGGCCAGGCACCCAAATCTTCGGCCCAGTCGTCGTCGGGGATGGCCAGATCGAAGTCGTCGCTGGCCTCACGCTCGCCGAGGACTGTCAACGCGAGGGGCGGTGCGACCGTGAAAGCGAGCGGGGTGAAGAGGACGGCGTCGGCCGGCGCCGCCGGCGGACGCGGTGGGCCAAACACGATCTCCGCCGAAGCGGCGGAGGGCGCACCCAGCATGTCGCCGGCCGCTAACGCCGCGTCGCGCTGCTCGAACGCGGCGATTCGGCCGGCGAACCCGTCGATCATCTGAGCGATCTCGACGTCGATCCGGGCGAACCGGGCGTCGACGACCTCGACGACGCGAGCGACTTCGAGTCCCAGCTGTTTGACGGCGGCGCCAGGGTGATGGTCGTGCTCCGCCGATGCGGTGTCGGGCGTGGCCTCAACGGCGACCGGCAAGGGCTCGAGCGCCGTGTCGGAGGCTTCGATGTAGCCGCACATCTGCTGCAGCGAGCGCTCGATGGCGTCGAGGCGGCGGGCGGCGCCCTGCTCGATCTTGGCGGCCATCTCGTCGCGAACCGCATCCAGCTGCGCCACCAGGCCGGCCAGAAACGGCTCGATCCCGTCGTCCGGAAGATCGTCAAGGGGCGAAACCGCCTCGGCCGCGGCCGCCGACGGGCGCTCTTCGGCGACGCAATCCGACAACGGCTCAGCGCAGAAGGCATCGACGACCGCGGTAAATCGTTCGACCGCCGCCAGCTGAGCGTTCTCGCCGGCATCCGGCGGGGGAAGGCCGGCGAACGGCTCAAGCGGGAGCGCCTCGGCGAACGCAAAGGCGGCGTCCTGGATGAGAATCTGGTTAAGCCAGTCGCCGAGCGTCATGCCCGCTCGCCGAGCGCTCTCCTCGGCTATGGCGCGTGTCCAGGAGTCTATGCGCTTAGCGCGCGATCGATCGGCTGCAGTCAACGGCGTCGTCCCTCCAAGCTGAAGGGAGACTGCGGGGCATCGGTTACTTGCGCGTTAACCATGTTCGACGGCGCCTTTTTCGCGCGCGCGGCGGAGCTGACCGGTGGCAATGCCTGAAATGTCTTTGCCCGCCCGCTCCGGCGCTCCCCCCACAGGGGTCGCCGCGCCCGGCTTGCGCCAAAGCCGATTTCGGCCGACCGTTCGCCTTAGCCCTTCAACCACCCCGGCCGGGCCATGGACGCGCTCGCCCCTTCCGCATCGCTCGACCTCGACCGCGAGCCCCTGCCGCTCGAGGGTTGGTACGTCGCCTGCGCCAGCGCCGAACTGAGCGCCGAGGCGATCGCCCGGCGCATCCACGACCGGCCTATCGTGCTCTTCCGCGACACCGATGGCGTCGCCGGAGCGTTGCACGACCGTTGCCCGCACCGCGGCGTGGCCCTGTCGCTAGGCCAGATCGCCGAGGGCGCTGTCGCCTGCGCCTACCACGGCTGGCGCTTCGGCCGCGACGGGAGCTGCGTGCATACCCCCTCGCTGTGCGAAGGCCGCAGCGTCGCCGCTGGCGTCGCGGCCGAGGCCTACCCGTGCGTCGAGCAGGAGGCCTACGTCTGGGTCTGGACCGGCAAGGGCGCGCCGCACCCGGCCCGGCCGCTGCCTATCCCCGCGTTCGGCGAGCGGTCATGGGTGCAGGCGGTGATCGACCTCGCCTGCGAGCCCATCCTGCCGATCGAGAACAACCTCGACGTCTCGCACCCCTACTTCACCCACCCGAACACCCACCCGCAGTGGTTCGTGATCAATCGGATCGGCTTCCGCGACAACGTCTATCGGCTCTCGCTGACCGAGACCGGGGTGCTGTTGACCGGCGGCCGCGGCGGCTTCGGCGGCGTCAGCCTTCGTTTCGACCTGCCCGATCGGGCGACCGTCGACCTTGGCCCGCAAGGCCCGCTGATCGTCATGCACCACACGCCGACCACGCCGGGGCGTTGCCGCCAGCACTGGCTGTTCTCGACCGCGCTCACCGAGGGTCCGCAGACGCACCGCCTGCGCTGGACCGACAAGGAGCCGGAGATCCTGAAGCAGGACCGCCGGGTGATGGAGTCCGCTCAGCTCGCCTACCTGGCCGAGGGCGCCGACTTCGAGCGCAGCGTCGAGGCCGATGCGCCCACCCTGCTCGCCCGCCGCGTCATCCGCATGGCCCGCGCCGGCCGCTGGCCAGCCGAGAAGGACACGCTCAAGTTCCGCGAGAAACTGACGATCCGGAGCTAGGCCGGTCAGACTCCGCTCGTCGGATTGCCTGCCGCCCGTCGGCCACATGGGTCGATTTGGGCCACGGAAAACACGGAAAGCACGGACGGGCGCGTTCCGCCGGCGCGCTCCATGGCTCGATAATCGTTCCTGTTTTCGGTGCTTTCCGTGTTTTCCGTGGTTCCTTCCTCGGCGAGCGCCAACGACCCGGCTGGACGGTTTTACCGCCAGGCGAACACCGGCTGTTCCAGGTCGGCGACGCGGGTGATGCGGCCGGCGACCAGTTCGCGCAGCTGGTAGATCATCGCCGCGGTCGGGGCGTGGATGTTGTGGTCGCCGACGCGGATCCCGATCACCAGCCGCGGGCTTTCCGGGATGGCTTCGAAGCTGACCGCCTCCTCGCCGGCGATGCTGTCGAGGCGGACGCGGTAGGCGGCGGCGACCTCGTGCGGGTTGGGAACGAGCTCGCCCGCATGATCCAGCCAGGCCACGACGGGCGTGATCGCGTAGCCCGAGCGGGTCGGATAGTCGTCGAGCAGGCCCAGCATGCTCTCCGGTGGAAGCTGCACGCCGAGCTCCTCGGCAAGCTCGCGCGCCGCCGCCTGCGCGGGCGTCTCGCCGGGGTCGCAACGGCCGCCCGGCAGAGCCCACTGCCCCGCATGCGCACGCAGCTTGGCCGCCCGGCGCGTGAGCAGGAACGCGGCCTCGCCCGAGCCGTCGTCCGCCTGAACGAGCGCCAACGCCACCGCAGCCCGCTTCAGACCCTCGCCGTCGTGGGCGATGCGCGGGAAGCCGACGCACCGCTGCGACAAGGTCCCGCGGAAGGCGGGGGAGAACGGATAGTTCATGGCGCAGCACCTATCCTGTGCGCGCCCGATCGAGAACCCTCCCGTGCGGCCTAGTTTCGCCGCCAACGGA
>DATNIH010000313.1:0-15645 GCA_035604515.1 Caulobacteraceae bacterium
GCGGGATGCCTCGGCAGCCCCGGCATGGTCATGATCTCTCCGGCGAGCGCGACCACGAAGCCGGCGCCGGCGGAGAGGCGGACGTCGCGCACCGGCAGCACGAAGTCTTCCGGCGCGCCGATCAGGCTGGGGTCGGCCGAGAAGCTGTACTGGGTCTTGGCCATGCAGACCGGCGCGCCGCCAAAGCCGGCCGCCTCGAACTGCGCCAGCTTCTCCGCCGCCTGCGGGGCGAATTCCACGTCGCGGGCGCGGTAGATCTCGGTGGCGACGCAGCGGACCTTGTCCGCGAGCGGCAGGGCGTCCGGATAGAGCGGATCGAAGCGGGCGCGGTTGCCGTCGGCGAGGTCGGCGACCGCTTCGGCGAGGCCCACCGCGCCCGCGGCGCCATCGGCGAAATGGGTGCAGACGTGGGCGTCGACGCCCAGGGTGCGGCAGTGGTCCTGGATCACCGCGATCTCGGCGGGCGTGTCGCCGGCGAAGGCGTTGATCGCCACCACCGAGGGCACGCCGAATTTGCCGACGTTCTCGAGGTGGCGGCGCAGGTTGGGGAAGCCCGCCGTCACGGCCGCCGCATCCTCGCCGTCCAACGCCGACTTGGCCACGCCGCCGTGCATCTTCAGAGCACGGACGGTCGCCACGACCACCGCGGCGGCCGGCGCGAGGCCGCCGAAGCGGCATTTGATGTCGAAGAACTTCTCAGCCCCGAGGTCCGCCCCGAACCCGGCCTCGGTGACCACATAGTCGGCGATCTTCAGCGCCGCGTCGGTGGCCAGCAGCGAGTTACAGCCGTGGGCGATGTTGGCGAACGGGCCGCCGTGCACCAGCGCCGGCGTCCCTTCCAGGGTCTGCACCAGGTTAGGCTGCAGCGCATCGCGCAGCAGCGCGGTCATCGCCGGCGCCGCGCCCAGCTGGGCGGCGGTGACGACATCGCCGTCGTAGGTGCGGCCGACGATGACGCGGCTGAGGCGATCCTCCAGGTCGCCCAAAGATCGGGCGAGGCAGAAGACCGCCATGGTCTCGGAGGCGACGGTGATGTCGAAGCTCTCCTCGCGAACCAGACGGCGGCGGCCGAGGCGCAGCTCCACGCTCCGTAGCGCCCTGTCGTTCATATCCATCGCGCGGCGCCAGGCGACGCGCGCCGGGTCGAGGCCAAGCACATTTCCCCAGTAGATGTGGTTGTCGATCAGGGCGGCCAGCAGGTTGTTGGCGGCGGTGATGGCGTGGAAGTCGCCGGTGAAGTGCAGGTTGATCTCGTCGGCCGGGGCCACCTGCGCCGCGCCGCCGCCGGTCGCGCCGCCCTTCATGCCGAAGCATGGCCCCAGCGAGGGCTCGCGCAGGCAGATCAGCGTGTTGCGGCCGATGCGGGTCAGCGCGTCGCCGAGCCCGATGGTGGTGGTGGTCTTGCCCTCGCCGGCCGGGGTCGGACTGATCGCGGTGACCAGCACCAGGCGACCGCGCCGGGGCGGCAGCTGGGCCAGGAACTCGGTCGTGAGCTTGGCCTTGTAGGGGCCGTAGCGATAGAGCGCCTGCGCCGGGATGCCGACGCGCGCGCCAATGGCCTCGATGTCTGTAAGCGCCAACCGCCCCTCCCGGCTTTTGTTCAGCTTTCTTGTCACCAGAAGCCGGGCGAGGTCGAGCCCCCTGTAGGTCTGGCGCCCAGCCGGCGCCGGTCGCGCCATTTTCCGGCGCCGGCGTCAGCCCACGGGCCGCTATCGCTCAGCCGCCGGCTGTGGGACACTGGCGCTCACCGGCAGGTGGCGGCGACGGAGGTGCGCGATGCGTGGTTGGGTATCGATCGTCGTGGCCAGCCTGGCCGTGGCGTTCGCAGCGCCGGCGGCGCTGGCGCAGCCGGGCGGCAGCTATCTTTCATCCTGCCAGAACGTCCAGGCCAGCCGCGGCCGCGATCCCCAGATCAGCGCCAGCTGCCAGGACATGCGCGGGAGCTGGCGGTTCACGACGCTGCGCTATCGCGACTGCGTTGGCGACATCGGCAACGCCAACGGCCAGCTGGTCTGCCAAGGCGGGAGACCGGGTGACGACACGGCGCCCGGCTGGGGCCAGCCTCAGCCCAGTGGCAGCTTCCAAGCCTCTTGCCGCGACGTGCGCGACAGCGGCGGCCGTGACCCCCAGCTGACCGCGAGTTGCAAGGACATGAGCGGGCGCTGGCAGTTCACTTCGCTGCGCTATCGCGGCTGCGTCGGCGACATCGGCAACAACAATGGCCAGCTCTCCTGCAGTGGCGGCATGCCAGGCGATGGCGGTGGGCCCGGCTGGGGCGGCGGACGGCCTCCGGGCCGGTGATCGAGCCGTCGTCCAGAGGCCGTCGCCGGGCCTAGCTTGACCGAGGGTCGGGCCGGTCCGACGCTCGGCGCGGGTTTCATCCAGGCTCGATATTGGGACCAGCCATGCCGCGCCGTCGCTCCCCCGCCCTGATCGCCGCGATCCTGATCACTGCAGGGTTAGCCGCTAGGACCACCGCCGCGCAGACCCCGCCCGCGGTGGCCGCGGCGCCGGCGAGTCCGCTCGCCATCGCCCGCTGCACCTGGTCGGCGCTGCCGGCGACGACGCGCGCGGCGCTGATCGCCTCGGGACCGTCGATCGACGACATCGGCAAGGCGATCACCGGCATGAGCCCGGCGCTGATGCAGCTGGCGCAGAGTCAATGTCCGGTCCCAGCGACCAAGGCGATCGACGACGCGGCGAAGGACGCCTGGGCCGGCACGGTGCTGACCAACTGGGCCGAGGGCGAGCTCGGCGCCCGGTACCGCGTCACCCCCGCCGCGCTGGCCCGCGCCTGGAGCCGGGTGCCCGCCGCCAGCCGCCGCCAGATCGCCGCGGGGTTCGACAAAACGCCGGACGCGGTGCGCGGCGACGTCGCCGGCTTCGCCACCGAGCTGGGCCTCACCGACCCGGTCGCCCTCGACCTGCTCAGCGCCTGGGCCATCGCCCAGATGAAACTGGCGGCGCTGAACTAGGACCCGCGAAGCGGAACAGGTTGAACGCAGAGAACGCGGAGTAGACGCTGAGTTCGCGGAGGAGCGCCTCTGCGGCTCCTCTGCGTCCTCCGCGTTGAAACTTGTCCGCCCTCTCGGGTGGCTGACCCTCTGGGGACTTGCACACTCACCCTTCCGGTCGCAACCTTGCACGGTCCATGGGGCGAAGGACGATGGGACTGGCTCAGGGCTTGGCCGCCGGACTGGGCGGCGTTCTACTGGCGGGCCTGGCCAGCGCCGCGTGGCCGCAGGGCGAGGATATCGGCGCCGGCGCGCCGGTGATTGCGCGAGGCGCGGCGATCAGCCAGCAGGACGTCAACACCGAGGCCGGGCGGCCCGTCACGTTGTTTCATTTTGCCCACATCGACGCTGACTGCGGGCCGACGGCGATGGCGATGCGTCTCGCCGCGGCGCCCACGCATGGCGCGCTCGCCCTCGACGACGGCGAGGAGCGGCCCTGGTCGGACGGTCATCCGCTGTTTGAGCCGGGTGATCCGCGCGCTCATTGCGGCAACCGCCTGGTCCCCACCAAGGACGGCGTCTACACCCCCGCCCCTGGCTTCACCGGCCACGACTCCCTCACGGTCGAGTTCACCGAGGCCGGCGTCACGTTCAGCGACACCATCACCATTTCGGTGTGGTAGCTCGCCGCCCGGATCACGGCGTCCGGCTGGGCGGGCCGCCTTCGGAGACGGCGCCGGGCGTAAGCGCGGCAGATTCGGCGGCGAGCACGCGGTCGATGGCGAACCAGTAGGACCCGCGCTGGCCCTTCTGATCGAGCGTCGAGAGCACGTCATAGGCATGGCCGCCCTGCCGCACCAGGTCCTGGCTCTGAACCTTCTGCCCCAGCGCCCGCATCAGCGCGTATTCCTCGTCAACGTTGATCGGGGTGAAGGCGGTGGCGGCTGAGAGGCCATCGCCGGTCTCGATCGAGCGGATCAGGCCGACGCCGATGTCGCGGTCAAGCTTGGAGGCTACCGCATCGCCGGCCGCGTCCTCGCAGAACGCGGCCACCAGGTGGGCGTCGGCGTCGACATAGTCCTCCGCCATCACCGCCCGGGCGCTGGGCAGGGCGTCCTTGCAGTTCGACGCGTTGGCGGCTTCGAACATCTGGCGGCGCGCCGCGCTTTGGCTGAGCACCTGGAAACCTGGCCGATCGGCGTAGGCCAGCCGCAGCTCGCCCCAGTCGACATTGGGGGCGTTGGCCTTGGCGGCGGCCAGCAGCGTCTGGTAGCGGCCTTCGGCGTCCTGGGCGACGACGGCGGCGCTGACCGTGACCGAGGCGAGGCTCAGCGCGGCGGCGGCGAGAGGGATCGGGGAGAAGCGCATCCGGCAGGTCTCGAGAAAAGCGCCCCGCCGGCCAGAAAAGCGCAAATCGCGATGCGACGGAAGCCCTAGGCGGGCGCGAACTTAAGCGGAAGCCTGGGCCGCCTGCTTGGCCTTGACCTGCTTCTTGATCTTCAGCGCGCGGGTCGAGAGCTTCTCGTCGCGGGCGTTCAGCAGGAACACATCCAGGCCGCCCTTGTAGTCGACCGTGCGCAGCGCCGCGTTGGAGATGCGCAGGGTGAAGTTCTGGCCGAGCGCCTCGGAATGCAGCGTCGAAGGCGACAGCGCGGGCAGGAAGCGGCGCTTGGTCTTGGTGTTGGAGTGGCTCACATTGTGGCCGACCATGGGGCCGACGCCCGTGAGCTCGCAGCGGCGCGACATCGAACAGAACCTTCCAGCGCAAACGACGAACGCGCGGCCGCTAATGAAAGCGCCCCGCGCGGAGGCGGCGATATAGTCGGAGAGGGGCCTCGCCGTCAAGGCGAGGGCGCCCTTTACAGGCTGCGCCGAACATCGCCTATCGGGAAGGTTGGTCGGGCCTGAGTCGCGGGGCGGCGTTTGCGGAAGATCGGAAGGCTGCTGATCTCGGCGCTAACGCTGGCCGCCGCCGGCTGCACCCGCGCGCCGCCCCCAGCCGCTCCTCCCCCACCCGACCCTGTGCTGGAAGCGCGGCGCGTGGCGCTGGCCACCGATGCGCTCTTCGCCGAGAGCCAGGCCTCCGGCGCGGTGGTCGCGGTGGTGCACGGCGACCAGGCCCGTGCGATGGGCTTCGGACGGATCAACCCCGGCGATGCGCAGCCGGCCGGGGCGACGACGCTCGTGCGGCTGCAGTCGGTCTCCAAGCTGTTCGCGGGCGAGCTGCTGGCTGATCTGGTCAGCCGCGGTAAGGTGAAGCTGTCCGATCCGCTGGCGCTCTACGCGCCGACCGGCTGGCGCGCGCCGGCGCAGAAGGACCCCGTCCCGCCGATCACGCTGATCAATCTCGCCACCCACACCAGCGGCCTGCCGCGCGAAGGCAAGGTGCTGGCGGGACAGCCGGCCGCCGTCGCCATCGCCGCACGCTGGGCGTGGCTGGCGCAGCCACAGCGCCTGCCGCCGCCTGGCGCCGGCGCGGTCTATTCCAACGTCGCCTTCGACCTGCTCGGCGATGCGCTGGCCAAGGCCTCGAACACTTCTTATGGCGCGGCCCTCACCGCCGTCGTCACCGCCCCACTCGGGATGGCCGACACCACTTCGGCGCCCTCGGCCGAGCAATGCCGGCGGATGATGGCCGGCGACCCCAACCGCAAGCCGTTCCCCTGCGTCGACCAGTCCGGCGAGGCGGCCAGCGGCGGGCTCTATTCCACGGCAAGCGACATGGCGCTTTGGCTGAAGGCGCAGCTCGCGCCCGGCGCCGAGCAAGGCCGGCGCTCGATCAGCCAGGCGGTCTATGTGCGCCGCACGCAGCTCGCCAGCGCCATCGGCCTCGATCACGCCGGACCGGCCGACGGCATCGGTCTGGCCTGGATCGAACAGGACGCCGGCCCCGGCCGGCCGCGCCTGCTGGAGAAGACCGGCGGCGGCGACGGCTTCCTGACCTTCGTCGTCATCGATCCGGTGCATCGCGCCGGCGTCTTCGTCGGCTTCAACAACGTCAGCGGCCACCGCCTCGGCGCGGTCGCCGAGGCGGCCGACGCGCTGGCAGTCCTGCTGGGGACCGAGCCGGACGCGATCGCCATCCCAGGCGTCGCGCCAGCCGCTTCTCACGCCGTTTCGTCCCCAGCGGCGCATTGACGCTGGGCCCGCCAGCAGGTCCATGAGCCGCATGGCGACGACGGCGCAGTTCCCGGTCGAAGACGGCCTGCCGACGCCGCAGCGCTGGCAGGCCGCCATCGCGATCTGGCTGGCCATCGCCATGACCGTGCTCGACAGCGCCATCGCCAACGTCGCCCTGCCGACCATCGCCCACGACTTCGGCGCCGCGCCGGCGGAGTCGATCTGGATCGTCAACGCCTACCAGCTGGCGATCGTGATCGCGCTGCTGCCGCTGGCCTCGCTCGGCGACATCATCGGCTACCGCCGCATCTACCGCACCGGGCTGATCCTGTTCACCATAGCCTCCCTGGCCTGCGCCGCCTCGCACTCGATCGCCATGCTGACCATCGCCCGCACGCTGCAAGGCCTGGGCGCGGCCGGGGTGATGAGCGTCAACGGCGCGCTGCTGCGGCACATCTATCCGCAGGCCAAGCTCGGCCAGGGCATCGGCTTCAACGCCATGGTGGTTTCGGCCTCGTCCGCCGTCGGCCCGACCGTCGCTGCGGGGATCCTGGCGCTGGGACCGTGGCAGTGGCTGTTCGGGGTCAACATCCCGATCGGCCTGGCGGCGTTGGCGGTGGGCTGGACCACGCTGCCGCTGAACCAGCTCTCCGAGCGCCGCTTCGACTGGCTATCGGCCCTGCTCAACGCCTTCACCTTCGGCTTGGTGTTCAGCGGCATCGACGTCCTGACCCGGACGCGGGCGCGGCTGGTCGGCGCAGCCGAAACCGTTGCGGGACTGATCGTCGGCGCCCTGCTGGTGATCCGCGAACTCGCTCGGCCGCGGCCGCTGGTGCCGGTCGACCTGATGCGCGACCCGATCTTCGCCCTCTCCGTCGCCACCTCGATCGCCTCGTTCAGCGCCCAGATGCTGGCCTTTGTCGCCCTGCCGTTCCGTTTCGAGAACACGTTGCACTACGACCAGGTCGCTACCGGCCTGCTGCTGACGCCTTGGCCGGCCGCCGTCGGGGTGATGGCGCCAGTCGCCGGCTGGCTCGCCGACCGGCTGTCGACCGCCGTGCTGTGCGCGGTAGGGCTGGCGATCTTCTGCGCCGGTCTGGCGACGCTGGCGACCTTGCCGGCCGCGCCGACGCCGCTCGAGATCGGCTGGCGCATGGCCGCCTGCGGGATCGGCTTTGGCCTGTTTCAGTCGCCCAACAACCGCATGATGCTGACCTCGGCGCCGCGCGAGCGGGCCGGCGCCGCCGGGGGCATGCTGGGCACCGCGCGACTCACCGGTCAGACCCTGGGCGCGGTGCTGACCGCGATCTTCCTGCATCTGTTTGGCCCGCCCGGCGAAGTGCTCGGCCTCTGGGTCGCCGCCGGCTTCGCGGCGGTGGGCGCCTTGGTCAGCTTGTCGCGGACCGCGGTCAGGGCGTCGGCGGCGGCATAGGTCCACTCCGCGGCGCCGAACGAGTTTACGGCGAAGCGGCTTATGCGCTACCCAGCCGGCGCGATCGCTATCAGAGGTGATGCCGAGGCATGTACGGGGACGAACCAGTGAAGCCAGGGTCGGCATTGACGTTCGACGAGGTCATCCTCGGCCGCCGGAGCATCCGCGGCTACAAACCCGACCCGGTGCCCAGAGCCCTAATCGAGGAGATCATTGGCTTAGCGATGCGGGCTCCGTCGTCGATGAACACTCAGCCTTGGAACTTCTACATCATCACGGGCGAACCGCTCGATCGGATCCGCGCGGGCAACACCGAGCGAAGAATGGCGGGCGTGCCGCAATCGCGCGAGTTCCGCATAGGCGACGCCCCCTTCGCGGGGCAGCACCGCGAGAGACAGATCGGCGTCGCCAAGCAGCTGTTCGCTGCGATGGGGATCGCCCGCGATGACAAGGAAGGCCGCCAGGACTGGGTGCTGCGGGGCTTTCGTCAGTTCGACGCGCCTGTCTGCGTGATCGTGACCTATGATCGCGCCCTGCATGGCATGGATGACGCGCCCTTCGACTGCGGCGCGGTGGCGACCGCCCTGGTCAACGCCGCCTGGTCTCGCGGGCTGGGCGCCGTGATCAACAGCCAGGGCATCATGCAATCACCGGTGGTTCGCGAGCATGCCGGGGTCGCCGATGACCAGGTGATCATGAAGAGCATCGCACTGGGCTGGCCCGACGATACCTTTCCGGCGAATGCGGTCGTGTCGGAACGCAAGTCAGTGGCCGAGGCCACTGTGTTCGTCGGCTTCGACGACTAGGCGAAGATCGGCTGACGGAGTCCAGGCTTGTACTCCAAGACCAATCCCACCGCTCTAGCGCTCGCCAAATGGTATCTATACAGGCTGTCTGCCGTCTGCAGGTTTGAGTTTCCTTTGGTCTCGCTCGGCGATTCCATCCCGACAGCTAGATATCCCTACTCGCATATTCCACCGTTTGTGCACCAGACCTGGTCATCAGACAGGTTCGGTAAGACGCATGCGCAGCAGTTGATCAACTTTCGGAAGATGAATCCGGAACTGACCTTTCTACTGTATGATGACGCGCAGATGTATGCCTATATGGACGCGAATTGGCGTTCGCATAAGATATACGACATATTCCGCAACGCTCGTTACGCGCAGGTAGCGACCGATATCTTCCGATACTGCCTCATATACGAACAGGGCGGGTTCTATTTCGACGTCAGTAAGGGATTGAGCGAGCCGATCTGTTCGTTTCTTCAGCCGCAATCGACCGGCTTGATTACCTACGAGCATCGCATCTGGCCCACCGTCCCGCCTTCAGCCGAGTGCGCTGCCGCGCCTTATCGAGACAACATCGTCGCCCAGTATGGCTTTGGGTTCGCCAAGGGCCACCCGCTACTGGGCGCCGTCATCGAGCGGATCTGCGAAGCCTACCCAAGCTACAAGGGCCGGGTTTTCGCCAAACCAAAGGATGCGATCCTGAGCTTTACTGGGCCTGAGATGTTCACGGCGGCGCTCAGGGACTACCGATCCAGGCGTCACGACGAATCTTTGGTCCAGGCCGGCGTGGACTTCAATGGCGAGACGATCTGGAAGCTTAAGGGCGCCTACGTCCGCTTTTTCTCGGCGCCGAGCTACAAACACGCCCGCCGGGACGCCATCGTCGACTAAGCCTTGTCCAGCCCGTACGCCGCGTGCAGCGCGCGCACCGCCAGCTCGGTGTAGGCCGCGTCGATCAGCACGCTGATCTTGATCTCCGAGGTGGAGATCACCTGGATGTTGACGCCCTTGTCGGCCAGCGCCTTGAACATGATCTGGGCGACGCCGGTGTTGCTGCGCATGCCGACGCCGATCACCGAGACCTTGGCCACGTTGTCGTCCAAGGTCACGTCCTCGAGGCCGATCTGCGCCTTCGCCGCCTTGACCAGCTCGAGCGAGCGGGCGGCGTCGCGCTTGCCGACGGTGAACTCCATGTTGGCCGCGCCCGGCGAGCGGGAGTGGCTCTGAACGATCATATCGACGTTGACGTTGGCCTCGGCGAGGCGGCCGAAGATCTCCGAGGCGACGCCCGGATGGTCGGGCAGGCCGAACAGGCTGATCTTGGCTTCGTCGCGGCTGTAGGCCACGCCGCTCACGATCCGCTTTTCCACGATCTCCTCCTCGTCGCAGACGATGGTGCCGACGTTGTCGGTCGCGCCGGGCTCGGCGAAGCTGGACAGCACCCGTAGCGGCACGCGCTGGGCCATGGCCAGCTCGACCGATCGGCTCTGCAGCACCTTGGCGCCCAGCGAGGCCATCTCCAGCATCTCCTCGTAGGAGATCTTCGGCAGCCGCTTGGCGCGCTCCTCGATGCGCGGGTCGGTGGTGTAGACGCCGTCGACGTCGGTGTAGATGTCGCAGCGGTCCGCATGCAGCGACGCCGCGATGGCCACAGCCGAAAGATCGCCGGCGCCGCGGCCGAGCGTCGCCAGCCGGCCCTGGCGGTCGACGCCCTGGAAGCCAGCCACCACGGGGATCTCGCCGGCCGCCAGCGACGCCTCGAGCTTTTCCGGAGGGACCTCGTCGATGCGCGCCTTGCCATGGGCGTCGTCGGTGATGATCGGCACTTGCCAGCCCAGCCAAGAGCGGGCGTTGCAGCCGAGGTTGCGCAGCGTGATCGCCAGCAACCCGGCGGTCACCTGCTCGCCCGACGCCACCACCACGTCGTATTCCTCGTCGGAGGGCGCCAGATGCGGCGCGGCGGCGCCGGCGCCGTCGGTCCAGGCCACCAGCTCGTTGGTGCGGCCGGCCATCGCCGAGACCACCACCGCCACCTGGTGGCCGGCGGCCGACTCCGCGGCGACGAGCCGGGCGACGCGGCGAATGCGCTCCAGGTCGGCCACCGAGGTGCCGCCAAATTTCATCACGATGCGGGACAAGCGCGCTGCTCTTCAAGCGAAGGGCGCCCTTCTAGCGACGGCGGCGGGGCTGGACAAGGTTGACGTAATCGAAACAAGTACCTAACTACCTACCTGACTGTCTCACCAGAACCCCTGCGATGGCCGAAGACCCAGAACGCCTAGCCGCGATAGCCGCCCGACACAGGACCGTCGCCGACAAGATTCGCGCCCTTGCCGGCGCCGGCGTTCCTCGCGCCGACATCGCCCGCTTCCTCGGCAAGCGCTACCAGCACGTCCGCAACGTGCTGGAAGATGATGCGCAAAGCGGACCCACGAGCGGGAGCGGCGAATACGTGATGGGAAAGGCCGATCTTAGCGGCGTGCGAGAGGGCCCGCGCCCTTTCGAGCGCGATGACGATGCGGCTCACATCGAGCGACGGGGCAAGAATGTGTTTTGGCTCAAGGTGAAACCTGACGGCAGCCTGCCGCTGCCGCAAGAGCTCGTCGAACTGCTGGAAGCAACCCCTAGCGGGCGCGTGTTCGTGGAGGTCAAGGACGGCCGCCTGACGATGATGAGCGGCAAAGCGGCGCTCGAAGAAGCACAGGCCATCGTGCGCAAATACATACCGGCTGGCGTCAACCTGGCGGACGAATTGATCGCTGACCGGCGCGCGGAAGCAGCCCGGGAAGCTGCGGATGACTGAAATGGTGATGGACTCCTCGGCCGTGCTCGCCAGCGTCCACGGCGAGCCGGGCGCGGATATCGTTGGCGCGGCATTGGTGGACGCTGTGATCTCGGCGATCAACTTCGCCGAGGTCGTCAGCAAACTGATCTCTCGCGGCCTTCCGGAGGCAGAGGCGGCGATCGCAGCGCGGCGCTTTGGAACGCAGATCGTCGATGTCGATGAGGATCAGGCGGTGACGGCCGGCATGATCCACGCCAAGACCCGCAAGGCCGGCATCTCGATGGCCGACGCGTTTTGCCTTGCGCTCGCCAAGCAGCGAGGCGCGCCGGCGCTTACCTCCGACCGGGCGTGGAAGACGCTCGACCTCGGCGTCGAGGTGACCCTGATCCGTTGACGGCGCGGGCCTGCGGGTCCAGCACACGCGGCGCATGAGCGCGGCAGCCACAACCAGCATCGATCCGGACGAGGTGGCTCGCTTTTCGGCTCTGGCGGCGCACTGGTGGGACCCGAAGGGAGAGTTCGCGCCGCTTCACCGGATCAACCCGGTGCGGCTGGGTTTCATCCGCGAGCGGGCGCTGGCCCGGTTCGGGCGCGACGGCCGCTTGCGCCGTCCGTTCAAGGGGCTGAGCGCGCTCGACATCGGTTGCGGCGGCGGGCTGCTGTGCGAGCCGCTGGCGCGATTGGGTTTCGCGGTGACCGGCGTCGACGCCTCGGAGGCCAACATCGGCACGGCCGGCGCCCACGCCGCCCAGATGGGGCTCGAGATTGGCTACCGATGTTCCACCGCCGAGGCGTTGCTGGCCGAGGGCGCGCGGTTCGACCTGGTGCTGAACATGGAGGTGATCGAGCATGTCGCCGATCCCGGCGCGTTCCTGCGCGACACCGCCGCGCTGCTCGCCCCCGGCGGCCTGATGGTCGTCGCCACCCTAAACCGGACCCTGAAGTCGCTGGCGCTGGCCAAGATCGGCGCGGAGTACGTGCTGCGCTGGGTTCCCGCCGGCACCCACGATTGGCGCCGCTTCCTGCGCCCGGACGAACTGCGCGGCTTCCTCGCCGGCGCGCCGGTCGAGGTCGAGGGCCCGTTCGGCATCGCCTTCGACCCGGTCTCGGGCCGCTGGTCGCAATCGCAGCACACCGCCATCAACTACATGATGACCGTCGCCACCAGGTCCCTTTGACGGCTGGTGGGTTCAGCCGCCCTTCCAGCTAGAAAGGCCAGCGATCAGATGCCCGCCTTCGAGGATGCGCATGGTGGCGTTGGGAAGGCTGGTCGGCATCGGCTCGGCCCGGCCGCCAAGATGCTGGGCCAGGAACAGCTCGGTCGCGGCGAAGAAGGCGAGATTGTTGTCCGGCCGCGCGAAGCCATGGCCCTCGTCGTCGAACAGCAGATAGGTCACCGGGATGCGCTTGGCCTGCATCGCTGCAACGATCTGGTCGGACTCGGCCTGCTTCACCCGGGCGTCGTTGGCGCCTTGGGCGATCAGCAGCGGCCGCACGATCGCGTCGGCCGCGAACGCCGGCGAGCGCGCCTTCAATAGCGCTTGGCCCTCGGGCGTGGCGGGATCGCCCACGCGCCGGTGCAACATCGACAGCATGCTCGCCCAGTAGCTTGGCGTGGTGGCCAGCAGGGTGTTGAGGTTGGACGGGCCGAACAGGTCGACGCCGCAGACGAAGGCCTCGGGCGTGAACGTCAGGGCGGCCAGGGTCGCGTAGCCGCCGTAGGAGCCGCCGAAGATGGCGACGCGGTCCCTGGTGGTCACGCCGCGCGCCACCGCCCAGTCGACCGCATCCAGCAAGTCGTCCTGCATCTTGGCGCCCCACTCGCGGTCGCCGGCGGCGCAGAAGCGTTTGCCGAGCCCAGTGGAGGCGCGGAAGTTGACCGACAGCACCGCATAGCCGCGGTTGGCCAGCCACTGGTGGACCGCGCTGTATCCATAGAGGTCGCGGCCCCAGGGTCCGCCGTGCACGAACAGCACCAGCGGCAGCGGCGCTGCCGGCCGGCCCTCGGCGCCGGGATCGGTTCCGGGCGGCACGGTGAGGTAGGAGACCAGCGTCCAGCCGTCCCGCGAGGGGATCTCGTACGGCAGCATGGGCGCTAGCGGCTGGCCCTCTAGCTCGGGCCGCGTGGCGTAGAGCCGGGTCAGGCCCTTGGCCCCGCGTTCGTAAAGCCAGGCCTCTCCAGGCGCGTCGGCGGCGGTGACCGCGATGGTCCAGCGGTCGTCGGCGGTGGTCCGCGAAGTGATCGTCACCTCGCCGGCGAAGCGGCCGCGCAGGAACGCCAGGTCAGCGGCGATGGCGGGATCGAGCGCGGTCCACTCGGGCCGCAGATAGTGGGTGGCGTAGGCCTGGGCCACGCCCGTTTGCGGATCGAACAGCATCTCGCCGAGATCGACGCGCGGGTCCTCAGCGAGCACCGTCCTCGCGCCGGTGGCGACGTCCTCGGCGATCAGCGCGGCGGTGTCGCGGCCGCGCGAGTCGCGCCAATAGAGCGTGCCCCCATCGAACGAATAGCCGATCGGCCCAGTGGTGGACATGTCCTCGAACGCGATCACGTCGAACGGCTCGGCCGCCGCCTTGCCGCCCTCGATCCGATAAAGTTCGACATCGCCCGACGGCAGCGGCCTGGTCGCCAGGCGCAGCGCCAGCGCCTCGTCGGCCAGGAACCCACCGAAGCCGCGGTCATTCTCGAACACGGTCGTGAGCGCGCCGGTCTTCAGGTCCAGCGACAGCACGTCGAAGTAGCGCGGGTCGCGGCTGTTGGCCTGGAGCAGGATGCGCTCGGCGATGCGCCGGCTGAGCTTGGGCGCCTGCACGCGGGCGTTCTCGAACTGGGTGAGCGGCCGGCGCTCGCCAGTGGCGGGGTCGGCTCCGAACAGCTGCAGGTTCTCGTGTCCGCCCGGGTCGGTGAGGTAGAGCACCGTCCGGCCATCCATCGACCAGAAATAGGCGGCGACCGGCCGGGCGGTCTCATCCGTGAGGGCCCGGGCTGCCTCAGGGGTCTGCAGCGGCGCCACCCAGACGTTGAGCACGCCGTTCTTGGCCGCGAGCCACGACAGCCACCGGCCGTCCGGACTGATCTGCCCGGCCGCCTTCGCCGGGTTGCCGAAGAACGCCGCCCGCGGGATCAGCGGCAAGGTCGCGGCGCTCGCGGCCAAGCCGCCGGCTTCGTCGGGTCCCATGGTGTTTCTCCGGTCTAAGCCAAGGCTAGTGCAAGCGGCGCGGGGTTAGAAGCTGCCGCCCCCTCACGGACCAGCTTTCGCCGCGGCGACAGCTTGGCGCCAGGGGGTCAGGTCGAGCGCCGGGTATCGCTCGGCGCAGCCCTGCAGCGTCGCCTTGTCCCAGTAGTCGTGCCCCGGCGGCGGAAAGCCGAGCGCCTCGAGCTGCCGCACGCTGCAACGCTCGACCAGCGGGGTCCAGTTGGCGATCCCCTTGCGCGGCCACGGATTGGCCCCGACCCAGTCTGCCCCGGCGGCCCGGTAGGCGAGATTGAAGAAGAACCGGCCGCCGCGCGGCAGCGACATCTCCGTGCCGCGGTGGACGACGTCGGCGCTGTAGACCAGCAGCGAGCCGCGTGGGCCGACCGCGCTGACGGCCGCCCGCTCCCACTGCGCCAAGCGCTCGGCCGATACCCTGGCGCGCGGGAACGACAACGCCATCAGCGGCACATCGCTGGTCAGCTCGCGGCTGACGATGCGGGTGGCGCCGTGCGCCAGCGTGACGTCACACAGATAGAGGAACATCTGCGCCTGCCGATAGCGACCGTCGGCGCGCGGCGGCAGCATGACGTGGTTGGTGTAGTCCACGTGGAACGGCTGGTCGTATTGCGTCACGCCGGTGTACTTGGCGAAGGTCTCGGCCTGATAGAGCCGCACGTCGCGCGCCTTCAGCAGCGCCTCGGCCACGGCGATGATCGCCGGATGCAGCGCCAGCAGGTTCAGCGCCTGGTCGGCGAACGGGAACTCCTTCAGCCCGGCGAACTGCAGTGGCCGGAAGCGCGGGTCCTCGCCCAGGTTGGCGGGCGCCGCGACGCCGTCCCGAAAGGCGGCGATGCGAGGGTCCGGCTCGCCGGCGTGGAACTGCTCCGGCGTCGGGTAGAGCTCGAACAGGCCCGGGTAGGCGGCGTCGATCTCGCCCTCGCTCAGCAGCCCCTCGATCAGCACCCAGCCGTGCCGCTCGAAGTGGGCGATCTGCTCGGGTTGATGTCGCATCTCCATCGCGTCATCTTAGCCGGCGCAGCGACCACGTCGACGGTCTCACCAGGCGTGCGATCGGGGGCTCATCCCATGGATACCTCGGCGCAGGCCAGACCACCATGACCCAGCCCCGCGTTGTCATCGTCGGCGCCGGATTTGGCGGCCTGGCGGCGGCGCGCGCCCTCGCTCACGCCGCGGCCGACGTGGTGGTGATCGACGCGAAGAACCACCACACCTTCCAGCCCCTGCTCTATCAGGTGGCGACGGCGGCGCTTTCGCCGGCCGCGATCGCCTGGCCGATCCGGCATCTGCTGAAGACCCAGGCCAACGCCCGGGTGCTGATGAGCCAGGTGGTCGGCGTCGACGCCGA
>DATNIH010000314.1:0-2503 GCA_035604515.1 Caulobacteraceae bacterium
AGACGACCCCGTAATTGGTCAGGGTCCACGGCGTCGCGTTGGAGCCATGCACGCCATCGCCCGTCACGGTGGCGATCGTCGAGCCGTTGAGGATCTGGAACGGGTTGTTGGCCGGATTCAGGTTGTAGGTCGTCGACCCGCTCGGGATGATCGTCTGAGCCTGCGCGGCGCTGCCCAGCGACACCCCCGCCGCCAGCGCCACCGGGGCACAGAGCAGGGCTCTTGCGGAGACGCCGGCCAACCACCGACGGCGCGCAACGCGGACGCTCGAAATTTGGTGCATTGGCAAGCCTACTCCCGTCGGGAACGCGGCCATTCGCGGCGCGACACCCCCTGATCCCGACGGTGGAATCGTACCCCTGCGAGCTCCGGGCGGTCAACGTGTAGCAGTCTCCGCCTCTGCCAGCGCAGGTTGCGGCCGACGCGCCGACGTCCCCCCGCCACTTTGCCGCGCGCTGCGCCGCGCGCTATGGGCCTCTTGGATGGCCATCGCCCTGACTCCCGTGACCTCACCCCCCTGCGCGTGCGGCAGCGGCCTTGCCTACGATCGTTGCTGCGGGCTCGACTGGGCGAGCGCCGACGCCTCGCCGGCGCCGCCTGAGGCGCTCGCAGAGGCCCGCGCCGCGCTGACACGGGGCGAGAGCGTGGGCGGCGCGCGGCGCTTGCTCGACGCCCTGGCGCGCCATCCGCTCGACGTGGCCGCCCTGCGCCTGTTGCGCGAGCTGCGCGCCGGCGAAGGCCAGGTGACGGCCGCGCAGGCGTTGCTCGCGCGCATCGTGCGGCTCGACCCCAACGACCTGGCGGCGACCCAGGCGCTGGCGCTGGCGCTGTTCAACCGCGGCGCGCTTGCCGAGGCCGAACCTCACGCCCGCAACGCAGTGCGGCTGGCCCCGACCGACGTGCAGTCGCACAACCTGATGGGCATGATCCTCACCGAGGCTCAGCGGCCGCAGGTGGGCGAGCATCACTATCGGCGCGCGCTCGCGCTGCTGGGCCGGCCCGACCCGATCCTGCTGGCCAACCTCGCCTGGAACCTGAAGAACCAGGGCCGCATGGCCGAGGCCCGCGCTTTCTACGAGCAGTCGGTCGCGCTCGATCCGGCGATCTTCCAGACCGTCTACGGTTGGGCGCGGATGGAAGAAACCGACCGCAACTTCGACCGGGCCGGCGAACTGCTGGACGCCGCGGAGCGGCTCGCGCCGCACAGTCCCAGCGTCCGGCTTTCCCGCGCGGTGCTGCACGGCCGCCGCGGCGACTACGCGGCGGCGATCTCGGTTCTCGACGAGATCGCCCAGCAGCGCGGCGGCGGCGGATTGGGCCCGCTGGAGTGGAGCGAGAAGGGCCTGTTGCTCGACCGCATGGGCCGCCACGCGGAGGCCTTCGCAGCGTTCACCGAAGCCAAGCGCACCCTGCGCGAGCTCACCGGCCAGACCTACATGGCGACGGAGGCGGCCACCCTCGTGCAGCGCCTTGCCGGGTTCTTCACCGCCAGCCGGCTCTCGATCCTGCCCCGAGCCGGCGTGCGCGAGGGCGTCGCCCAGCCGATCTTCATCGTCGGCTTTCCGCGCTCGGGCACCACCATGGTCGAGCAAACGCTGAGCGCCCATCCGAAGATCGCCGCCGGCGACGAGTTGCCGACGGTAGGCGAGATCACCCAGCTGATGCCGCGCATGCTGGGAAGTCCGCTGGCCTACCCCGAAGCCCTCGCCGACCTGTGGCTCGGCGATCAGGTCGAGGGGCTCGACAACCTGCGCGACTACTACCTGCAGCGCGCTCGCCAGCTTGGCGCCACGCCAAAGGGGGCGGCCTGGTTCACCGACAAGATGCCGCTGAACGAGACGCACCTGGGCCTGATCGGGCTGATCTTCCCGCAGGCGCCGATCATCCACCTGCTGCGCCACCCGCTCGACGTGGTGCTGTCGGTGTTCTCCAACCACCTGACCCACGGCTTCTTCTGCGCCTACGATCTGACCACGATCGCGCGGCACTACGTGCTGGTGATGGATCTGGTCGAGCACTACCGCCGCGAGATGCAGCTCAACTACCTGGCGGTCCGCTACGAGGACATTGTGGGTGACCAGGCCGCCAAGGTGCGCGAGATGCTGGCGTTCGTCGGCGCGCCGTTCGACCGCCGCTGCCTCGATTTTCACGAGAACCGCCGCTACGCCCGCACCGCCAGCTACGCCCAGGTGACGGAAAAGCTCTACGACCGCTCGCGCTTCCGCTACCGCGCCTACAAGGCCGAGCTCGCGCCGGTGATCCCGATCCTCGAACCGGTGATCGCGCGACTGGGCTACACGATCGACTAGCCGCGGCGTCGGGGCGCGTGACATCGGCGCCCCGACGTCCTATATTCCCTACCACATCGTCCGTTGGTGCTGGATGGCATCTACGAGCGGCGGCTCCGAAACGGGCCTGCCGCTTTTTTGTTGGCCGTCCTTCTTGTTGATTGGGAGAGGCGCCGCTTGCGCGGGAAGACCGCCGAAGATCTGAGGCTGCTCGA
>DATNIH010000315.1:0-40537 GCA_035604515.1 Caulobacteraceae bacterium
AGGGCCGAGCTCCAGCATGTCGGTGAGCACGGCGATGCGGCGGCCGGCAGTCTGACGTAGCCCAAGGGTGCGCAGCGCGGCGGCGACCGAGACCGGGTTGGCGTTGTAGCTCTCGTCGATCAGGGTGAAAGCGCCGCCTGCAAGAGCGACCCGCCGCTCGGCCCCTCTGCCTTCAAGGGGTTGGAAGTCGGCGAGCGCCGCCACAGCATCCGCCTGGGCGACGCCTAGCGACTCCATCATGAGCAGGGCCGCGAGGCTCATCAGGCCCCAGTGGTGCCCGCTCTGGCGCAGGCTGAAGGCGATCGGCGCGCCGTGCAGCCGAGCCTCCACCTGGGCGCCGCCGGGCTCTAGGCTGAGGCCGGTGAGCTGCGCCGCGCAAGACGGATCGGATCCGAACGCCAGCACTGCCGCGCCGCGCGCCTTGGCCGCGTCGGCCAGATAGTCGAACCAGGGATTGTCGGCGTTGAGCACCGCGGTTCCGCCGGACTGCAGTCCATCGAAGATCTCGGCCTTGGCCCGCGCGACGCCGGCCTCGCCGTCAACGAAGTTCTGGATGTGGGCCTGGGCGACGGTGGTGATGACCACGGCGTGGGGCTGCACCATCCGCACCAGCGGCGTGATCTCATCGGCGTGGTTCATGCCGATCTCGAACACCGCCCGTTCGGTGTCGCGGGGCATGCGGGCCAGGGTCAGCGGGACGCCGATGTGGTTGTTGTAGGACTTCACCGACGAATGGCCGCGGCCGGCGCGCAACAGGCCGGCGCGGATCGCCTGGGTGACGCTGGTCTTGCCGACGGAGCCGGTGACAGCGCCCCGGCGAACCTGCCGCGCACGGATGCGGGCGGCCTCGGCCAGCCGCTCCAGCGCCCCCAGCGTGTCGCCCACCATCACCGCCGGCGCGGAGACGGGCTGGGTGGCGAGGACGCCGGCGGCCCCGCGGTCCAGCGCGGTCTGTGCGAACTCATGGCCGTCGCGGACGCCGGCGAGGGCGACGAACAGGTCGCCTGGCTCGAGCGTGCGGGTGTCGATCGAGACGCCGCTCGCGGCGAACGATGAGCCGGACAGGCTGCCGCCGGTGGCGGCGAGGATCTCGTCCGAGGTCCAGAGCGGCTCAGCCATGGGCCGGCTCCAGGCCGAGCGCCGCGGCGGTCTCGGCCACGTCGTCGAACGGGTGGATGATGGCGCCGACGATCTGGCCCTGTTCGTGGCCCTTGCCGGCGACGACCAGCACGTCGCCCTCGCGCAGCATGCCGGCGGCCGCGGCGATCGCCTCGCGACGGTCGCCGATCTCGCGAAGGCCCGGCGCGCCCGCCTTGATCTCGGCGCGGATGGCTGCGGGTTGCTCCGAGCGCGGGTTGTCGTCGGTGACGATGGCGATGTCGGCAAAGCCGGCGGCGATGGCGCCCATCAGCGGGCGCTTGGTCTTGTCGCGGTCGCCGCCGGCGCCGAAGACGACGATCAGGCGGCCGGCGGCGTGGGGTCGCAGCGCCAGCAGCACGGTCTTCAGGCCGTCCGGGGTGTGGGCGTAGTCGACGTAGGCCTCGCCGCCCTTCTTGGCCGCACCGATGCGTTGCAGCCGGCCCGGCGCGCCCTCGATGTGCTCGAGCGCCGCCAGCACCGCTTCCGTCTCTTCGCCGGCGGCGATGCAAAGGCCGGCGGCGACGAGGGCGTTGGAGGCCTGAAAGGCGCCGGCGAGCGGCAGGCGGACGTCAAAGTTGCGGCCCGCGGTGCCGATCCTGAGCCGCTGGCCCTCGGGAACGAGGGTGCGGTGCGCGAGCGTGAGCCCCTCGCCCATCGCTCCGACCGAAAGAATCGGAAGACCACTAGCCGCCGCAGCGGACGCAAACACCGGGTAGGCGTCAGAGTCGGCGTTGAGCACGGCGGTGCGACCGTGGGGAGTCAGCACTTCGAAGAGGCGCAGCTTGGCGGCGCGGTAGGCCTCCATCGTGCCGTGGTAGTCCAGGTGGTCCTGGGTTAGGTTCAGGAAGCCGGAGGCGGTGAGGATGACTCCGTCGAGGCGGCGCTGGTCGATCCCGTGCGAAGAGGCTTCAAGGGCCAGGTGAGTGACGCCGCGCGCCGCCAGATCCGCCAGCAGGGCGGCGACGTCGCCGGCGTCGGGCGTGGTGAGGCCGGGCGGCGTGATCTGATCCTCGCCGGCGCGCACGCCGAGCGTACCCATGCTGGCCGAGCGACGGCCGAGGCGCTCGAACATCTGGCGACAGAAGGTGGCGACCGAGGTCTTGCCGTTGGTGCCGGTGACCGCGACACAGGTGGCCGGCTGGGCGCCCCAGAAGTTCGCGGCGGCAAGGGCGTAGCCGCGGCGCGCGTCATCGACCACGACCACGGGCGCGTCGACGGCGATGGGCGTTTCGCTGATGACGGCCGCCGCGCCCGCAGCGAGCGCCGCCACGACGTACTCGCGACCGTCGGCCTTGGCGCCCGACAGGGCGGCGAAGAGGTAGCCCGGCTTCACTTTGCGGCTGTCGGCCGTGACGCCCTCGATGACGGGATCGACCGCGAGATCGCGTCTCAGCAGTTCGGAGAGCTTGCGGCTCATCGCTCGTTGGCTCCCAGCGCCACCGGATCCGGCTTCGGCTTGGTCGCCGAATCGGACGTGACGATGACGCGGCGCACGCCGACGAACGGAGCGATGCGATCGATCACCCGGCCGGCGACTGGCGCCGCGGTGAAGGCGCCGGTGGTCACGCCGCCGTCCGCCGCGACCGCCTTGGGCGCATCCATCATGATCAGCACCAGGTAGCGGTCGGCATCGAGCGCGGCGTCGGTGGGGAAGATCGCGGCGAAGGAGGCCAGGTTGGCGACGTTCTTGCCCTCCTGGTAGCGGCCGTTGACCAGCTTGGTCGCGGTGCCGGTCTTGCCGCCGACGCGCAAGCCGAGGGCGTCTGCCTTGGCCCCCGTGCCTTCGGTCACGTTGAGCCGCATCAGATCGAGCATGATGCGCGAGGTCTGCGGCCGCAGGATCTGGCGGCCGGGCGCCGGCGCCTGGCCGGGCGCCAGACGGCGCAGCGTCAGCGGGCGATAGACGCCGCCGTTGAGGATTGAGCTCATGCCGGTGGCGAGTTGCAGCGGCGTCACCGAGATCGAATGGCCGAACGACATCGAAGCGACGATGTTGGGCGACGACAGCGACTTGGCCAGCAGGGGATGCGCCGACTCGACCAACTCGCTCGGCGCCGCTTTCAGCAGGCCGAAATCGCCCCAGTAGCGGATCATGGTCGGGGCGCCGGCGAGCAGGCCGAGCCGCGCGGCGCCGATGTTGGACGAGTGGGTGAAGACGTGGGCCAGCGAGAGGCTGGCGTCGCCGTGGTCGAAATCGTGGATGGTCTGCGAGCCAAGCACCAGCGGCGTCTTGACGTCGAACATGGTGTTGGGCGTGGCGACGCCCGAGTCGATCCCCATCGCTAGGGTGAAAACCTTCATCACCGAGCCCGGCTCGTAGACCGTGGCGGCGGCGTGGTTGGCCTGGTCACCCTTTGTCGGGTTGTTCGGATCGTAGGTCGGATAGCTGGCCATGCCGAGGATCTCCCCGGTATGCACATTGACCACCATGCCAACGGCGTGATCCGCGCCATAGGCGCTGGCGGCGCCGTCCAGCTCATTCTCCAGCGCGCCTTGGACCCGCAGGTCGATCGACAGCGCCACGGGCGTCGCGCGGTCGGTGCGCATCGCCTTGTCGAACGCCTTCTCAGCGCCCGCCAGCCCGAACCCGTCCTTGGAGGTGAAGCCGATGACGTGGCCGGCCAAGGTGTCGAGCGGATAGTCGCGGCCGCTTTCCTCCTCGAAGGTGACGCCGGGCAGGCCGAGATCATGGATCTTGGCGTACTGGTCGGCGCTCAGCTGGCCGATGAGGTACTGGCGCCGGTCGCCGGCCATGATCGCGTCGAGCTTGGCTGGCGCGACCTCGGGCAGGGCCTGCAACAGCGCGGCGCGAACCAGATACTTGCGGGCCATCTCGTGCGGATCGACGTAGAGGCCGAAGCGCGGCAGGTCGAGCGCCAGGGTCTGGCCGTTGCGGTCAACCAGCTCGGCTCGGGCGCCCGGCATCAGGGTCAGAGGTTCGGCAGCGCGTCCGTAGGGCGAGAACAGCGCGGCTTTGCCGGCGCCCAGCGCGAGGGTGACGAAACCGGCGGCGAACAGCGCGAGCACGAAGAAGATCCGCAGCCGCGTATCGTCGACGGCCTTGTCGGAGGCGCGGGCGCGTTCGAACGCATGCTCCACCCACCAGAGCCGGCGCATGATCCAGCGGCCGAGCGGCGAGAATGGGCGGGTGATCGCGCCGGCGACGGTCACGGGCGCCCTCCCGTCGCCACCGGGGGCACGGCGACCGGGGACGCGACCATTGCGGACGCAGCGACCGCGGGCGCGGCGGCTGGCGGTGCGACAAGCTGGGGGCCAGCGACCTGGGGCAACGCCTCCGGCGTCACTTCTTGCTTGGCGCTGATCCGCGCGAGGCCGCCGAAGCGGGTGGCGCGATCCTCCAGTCGCTTGGGGTTCTCGAGTCGGGCGATCTGGTCCTGCAGCAGGCGCACGTCGTGGCGCTCGACGACGATCTTGTCCTCGACATCGGCGATGTCGGTGCGCTCGGCGCCGGCGGAGGTCTTGAACGCATAGACCGCGAGCGCCAGGGACAGGAAGATCACCATGGCGGCCAGGTCCATGACCCGGAATCCCCGCACCCGCCGAAAGAGAAGGCCGGAGACGTTCATGCCGCGGCCCTCCAGGCTGGGGCGGCGGTGCGCGTGGCGGCGCGCAGCTTGGCCGAGCGGGCGCGGGGGTTGGCGGCGATCTCGGCATCGCCCGGCGGCCTCGCGCCGTTGAACAGCAGCTCGAAGCTGGGCTCGGCGCCCTTCGCAGCGGGGGGCGCATGACGCGAGACGCCCCGCGTCTTTCCGGAGCGCTCGGCCAGGAACGCTTTGACGATGCGGTCCTCCAGCGAGTGGAAGCTGACCACCGCCAGGCGTCCGCCCGCCTTCAGCACCCTTTCGGCCGCCAGCAGGCCTTGCTCGAGTTCCTCGAGTTCGGCGTTGACGGCGATGCGCAGCGCCTGGAAGACGCGGGTGGCGGGATGAACCTTCGCGCCGCGCCGCCCGCCCAACACGTGCTCGACGAACTCGGCCAGATCGAGCGTGCGGGTAAACGGCTGCTCAGCGCGGCGACGGTCGATCGCTGCGGCGATGCGGCGGCCCCGCGGCTCCTCGCCGAACACCCGGAAAATGCGCGCAAGCTCGGCGGCCGGCGCCTCGTTGACGAGATCGGCGGCGGTGGCGCCATCGGCGCCCATCCTCATGTTCAGCGGGCCATCGCGCATGAAGGAAAAGCCGCGCTCGGCCTCGTCGAGCTGCATCGACGACACTCCAAGATCGAGCGCGACGCCATCGGCCGACCGCTCGCCCACTACCTCCGCCATGGCGGAGAACCTGTTCTCGACCATTCGGAACTGATCCGCGCCGGGAAACGAGGAGACGTAGCGTCGCGCAGCTGGGTCGCGGTCGAAGGCGACGACGCAGGCGCCGGCCGCGAGAAACGCGGCGCTGTAGCCCCCGGCGCCGAAGGTCCCGTCGATGATCAGTTTACCGGGCGTCGGCTCCAGGGCGGCGAGCACCTCGGCAAGGAGCACGGGCGTGTGGGCAGGGTCACTCATTGGCGGCGATGGGCGCCGGCGAGCGCAGCTTGGCGCGGGCGAGGAGCCCCTCGCGGGCCAGCTCGCGCTGACGGCGCGCGTGGCCTTGGAAGGCGTCGCGCGACCAGATCTGAAAGCGGTCGCGCATGCCGACGAGGACTACCCAGTCGGTAAGGCCGAACTGGTTGCAGAAGCTCTCCGGCAGGGTGATGCGGCCGGCGGTGTCGAAACTGAGCTGCGTCATGCCGCCCATGATCGTAGTCTCGAGCGCAGTGCGGGTCGGATCGCCGAACGGAAACTCGTCGATCAGCGCCGCATAGCTGTCGAACAACACCTTGCCGCCGCCCTCGATGCAGTCCGCCTCGACTGAGGGGAAGCAGAACAGACCGTCGAACGGCGCGACCGTGGCGCGGAACTCCTGCGGCGCGACGATGCGCCGCTTGGAGTCCAACTGCTTCTCGAACGTCGAGATGAACACCAGCCCCGCCCAACAAGACCAAGTGCGCCGCCGACAGTCCCGACGGAACCGCCGCTCGCCCCTCCGATCGCATCGCTGCCCCCCAGGGCACGCGTGATCAGCTCATGGCGAGGTGATTGGGTTAACACGGGATGAATTGGGATACAATGACACTGATTACCATTTTGAGGACAAGTTGGAGAGAATCCAGGGACTCGAATAGTTAACGGGCCAAGGTTATCCACAGAACATACAGCGAACTGTCGCGGCGGAGACTCTGGGTGGCGCATCGGCGGGGCGTGGGGACCAGACGGCCTGTAAGCCGGGTTCTGTGCCTTCCCGAAGGAAGCGACGATCATTCCTCTGGACCGCCCATTGCTGGACGGTTCTCGCGACCTACCCGGGTCCCCGAAACGCCGGCGACGGCGCCGCCCGCCCAAGGGCGGACATGAGGACCCCTATTTGGTCTTGCTCCAGGCGGGGCTTGCCATGCCGTCCCGGTCACCCGGTCCGCGGTGGGCTCTTACCCCACCCTTTCACCCTTACTCTCCTTCGCCGAGGCTTCGGAGGGCGGTTTGCTTTCTGTGGCGCTATCCCTGGGGTCGCCCCCGGCGGGCGTTACCCGCCGCCTTTGTCACCGTGGAGCCCGGACTTTCCTCCCCCGCCGCGAGGCGAGGGCGACCGCCCGGCCGTCTGGCCCGTGGTGGAGGGTGTGCAACAAAAGTGTCGTGGTCAACCCGCTGCGAGTTTGAGCAGCGCGATCAGCCTGGCGCGCGTCTCGCCATCGGCGATGCCATCGACGCGCTCCTGGCGCCAGTGGCGTTGGAAGGCGCGGACGATCGTGGCCGTGCCGGCGTCATATCGGCCGCTCGGCGCGTTGTCATAGCCGAGGCGTGTGAGGCCTGCCTGCAAGGCAAAGACGCCGGCGCCTTCGTCTCCCTCCGCCAGTGGCGCGCCAGGGGCTGCGGGGGGTTCGACCCAGAGCCCGTGCCCAGCCTCGGCCAGACGCTCCCACGGGAACAGCTCGCCGGGGTCCTCCTTGCGCTGGGGCGCGACGTCGGAATGGCCGAGGATGCGGGCGTCACCGATGCTCCAGCGAGAGCGGATGTCGGCGAGTAGGTCGATCACAGCGACGATCTGTGCCTGCGGGAACGGCCGATAGCCGAACTCATGGCCGGGATTGACGATCTCGACGCCGACCGAGCGGGCGTTGATGTCGGTCTCGCCGCGCCAGAACGACTTGCCGGCGTGCCAGGCGCGGCGTTCTTCCGGCACGAGCGAGAAGATGCGGCCGTCCTCCTCGACGAGGTAGTGGGCCGAGACCTTGGCCGCCGGATCACGCAGCCGCTGCAGCGCCGCTTCGCCCGTGGGCATGCCGGTGTAGTGCAGCAAGAGCAGGTCCGGCGGCCCGGTGCGGGCGTCGAAGTTGGGCGACGGGGCCGAGATCGTCTTCATGCGGCGCTCGGCGTCCGCGCGGCGGCGATGGCGCGGTAGGCATAGGCTTGGCAGCCGCAGATCAGGGTGAGCGGGATCACCCAGACGATCGCCGTTAGGATGGCGAGGATCGCCACGAGCACCCAGAGCACGACGCGCCGCAGCAGGGTCGGGTCGCGCCATTGGATGGTGGCTTCCGTCAGCGCCCCGAAGACCAGCCCCACCACCAGCGAGGCGAGCAGGAACACCAGGACCTCGATCCCGACGATGACGTAGCTGAGCAGCAGTCGCCAGGATCGCCCTCTGGCAAAGCCCCAGTAACCGCCGAAGGGGAATCCCCGCTCGGAGAAGGTTTGGGCAGGCGCAAGCGAAAGGCGAACGGCGATCCAACCGTCGATCAGGATGGTGAGCACGAACCCAACGAAGGCGATCAGTCGATTGAGACTCGGAAGGGCTTCAAAGATCGGGTTGAGCAGCACCAGCAGCAGGTAGGCCGGCACGCCGCCCAGCGCGGCGAAGATCACGGTCTCCAGCGCGCTGAGGACGGCGATGCGCGCCTCGTCAGGGCCGAGCTTGAACAGGTGCCAGCCGTGTTCGCCGGGCCGCAGCACCGCGCGATAAACCGTCGCCGTGGTCATGATCCAGAGCGCCAACACGGTCGGGGCCAGGACGATCGCCAGCGGGCCATAACGGTGAATGAGGCCGACGCTGTCGGTGGAGTGGGCGGCGGTCGGCGAGCCCGTGGCGAGGCGGACGATGGCGATCATCGCCAGCGCGAACGCCCACACCGCGATCCAGTAGAGCACGGCCATCGGCTCGCGTTTGATAACGCGAAGGCCCTCCAGGGCGGCGTCGACGGACGAGAATCGGGTCATGGCGAGCCCGCCTGATTCCTCCATGCGCCGCCGGCGCGCAAGAGACGGCTGAAGCGCTAAGGGGCCGCGGCGAGGGGTTGGGCCGCGGCCGGGGGGGTGACCGCGGCGGGCGGCGGGCCGGGTACGACATCGCGATACGCTCGGGCCCACGGCGCGATGAAGATGGCCAGCGCACAGCCCTCGATCGGGATGGTCAGGATGGCGAGGAGGATCAGCGATGGCGCCAGCGTGGTGACGATCGCCATCGGCGGTTGCTGGAAGAAGGCCTGCAGGTTGTTGAAGCCGCCGGCCGCCACGCCGAGCGCGCCGGCGGCCAGCGCGAGGAACAGACCATCGATCAGCATGCCCAGCAGCATGGCGATCAGGACGAGACACACGCCGATCAGGATGATGCTGCCCACCTTGCCCTTGGTCAGCGCCCAGGCGTCGAACAGGTGGAAGTGGCCGTCGTCGACCATCATCGGCGCCACGAACGCGAACCGCGCGGCGATGTAGATCAAGGCGAGGACAAGGATCAGCGCGGCGAGCGCGACGACCACGGCGACGATGGCGTACTGGTGCTGGATCGCCAGGAAGACGCCGGCGATGGCGAACGGGATGGCGAAGATCAGGATGGCGATGAACAGGGCGATGCCGGCCGCGAAGCTGAGGATCACCATGAACAGCTCCGGCGCGCCGAGCCGGAGCGAGGCGAACGCTCGGCGCTCGGGATGAATCACCGCCCGGGCGACGGCGCACAGGATGATGGCGTTGAGAAACAGGCCGACGAACTGGACGAGGTAGCCGACGCCCTGGATCAGGAACATGTGAGACATCATCTGGCTCATCTGAGCCTGCGACGGCTGTCCGCCTGACTGGGCCTGGCTGGCGACCTCGCTGAAGATGCCGATGAAGACCGGGGCGTAGACGGCGAAGATGCCGACGATGAATCCGACCCGCAATAACCCCCAGGTCAGCACCGAGACCGGCCTGCGCGCGATCAGCGAAAAACCGGCGCCGACCGCCGATCCGATGGAAATCTCCGACATCGCCGTCGCCTCCGTCAGCTGAATGTGGCCGCCAGCTCCCCGCCCTTCAGTTGCCGATAGACGTCCGGCCACGGGGCGAAGAACAGCGGAAAGAGCACCGTCGATCCGATCCAGATCAGGACGATGTAGAGCACGATGAAAGGCTCGACCTGGCGCCACACCTGCGCCGGCGTCTGGCTGAAGAAGGCCTGTGCTGTGATCGAATTGGCCATTTGCGTGAACATCGGCACGCCGACCGCGAGGCCGATGACCGTCAGCACCAGATAGACGCCGATCGTCACCAGGACCATGACGAGCCCGACCTGGAACAGCCGGCCGACCCGTCCGCGGGTGAAGCTCCACGACTCGAACAGGCGGAACTTGCCTTCGGCGAAGATCATCGGCGCGACCATGCAGAAGCGCAGCCCGAGCCAGATCGTCACCGCCCAGGTCACCAGCTGGAATGGCCAGGTGATGAACGGCGCCATGTCACGCGCCGCCGTCGTCAACGCCACCGCCTCGATCAGCGCGACCGGGATCGCCATGGCGGTCGAGGCGATGGTGTAGAGGATGAAGAGGATGAAGTTGGCCAGCATCAGCCAAAGCTCGGCGCGGCCAAGCCGCAGGTAGGCGAAGGCGCTGGCTTCCGGCGCCATCACCGCGCGCACCACCGCCATGTTGATCACCGCGCCCAGCACCCAGAAGACGATGAGCATCAGGAAATAGCCGCCGATGATACTGCCGAGCAGACCGAGCACCAGCTCCAGCGGCGGCGGCTGGCCGCCGCCGCGCAGGGTGATCAGCTTGCCGATCGCCTGGATGAACGCGCCGCCGAGGTAGACCACCATCGCGCCGAGGATGCCGGCGTAGAGCAGCGACCAGACCAGCGGCGCCCACGGCTTGCGGCGCAGGATGCCGAACCCCGCGAACGCCGCCTGGGTGATCGCGATCTCCGCCACCGCCACTCCCCAATCCCTTCAGCCGTCGCCAACATAGCCGTATTCGCGCACCCCGCGCCACTTCCTCGGGCGTCCGCCGCGGCGTAGGAGGTGGCCGATGTCCGATCAGCTCATCCACGTCATCGGCGGCGGCCTGGCCGGATCGGAAGCCGCCTGGCAGGCGGCGCAAGCGGGCACACAGGTCGTGCTGCACGAGATGCGGCCCGTGCGCGGCACCGACGCCCACCAGACCGATCGGCTGGCCGAGTTGGTGTGCTCCAACTCGTTCCGCGCCGACGACTGGGAAGCCAACGCCGTCGGCCTGCTACACGCCGAGATGCGCCAGCTGGGTTCGTTGATCATGGCCTGCGCCGACGCCCATCAGACGCCGGCGGGCGGCGCGCTGGCGGTCGACCGCGACGGCTTCGCCCAGGCGGTGACCGAGGCCATCGCCTGCCACCCGCGCATCCGCTTCGAGCGTGGCGAGGTGGCCGGCCTACCGCCGGCGGACTGGGCCAGCGTGATCGTCGCCACCGGGCCCCTCACCTCCCCGGCTTTAGCGGCGGCGATCGGCCATCTGACCGGCGAGGCCGAGCTGTCGTTCTTCGACGCCATCGCCCCGATCGTCCACGCCGAGACCATCGACATGGGCGTGGCATGGCGCCAGTCGCGCTATGACAAAACCGGCCCTGGCGGCGATGCGGCCGCCTACATCAACTGCCCGATGGACAAGGCGCAGTACGACGCCTTCATCGATGCCCTGCTGGCGGGCCCCAAGTCCGAGTTCAAGGACTGGGAGCACGTGCCCTATTTCGAGGGCTGCCTGCCGATCGAGGTGATGGCGGCGCGGGGCCGCGAGACGCTACGGTTCGGGCCGATGAAGCCGGTCGGCCTGACCAACCCCCACCGGCCGGACGACAAGCCCTACGCGGTGGTGCAGCTACGGCAGGATAATGCGCTCGGCACGCTCTGGAACATGGTCGGCTTCCAGACCAAGCTGAAGCACGGCGCGCAGACCGAGATCTTCCGCACCATTCCGGCGCTCGAGAAGGCGGTGTTCGCGCGGCTCGGCGGACTGCACCGCAACACCTTCATCAACTCGCCGAAGCTGCTCGACGGCCGGCTGCGGTTGCAGGCCGACCCGCGGCTGCGGTTTGCCGGGCAGATCACCGGCGTCGAAGGCTATGTGGAGAGCGCCGCCATCGGCCTGGTCGCCGGGCGGCTGGCGGCGGCCGAAGCGCTGGGCGCTGTCCTGGATCCGCCTCCGCCGACGACGGCGCTCGGCGCCCTGGTCGGCCACATCACCGGCGGCCACCTCGGCCATGGCGCCGGCTCGTTCCAGCCGATGAACATCAACTACGGCCTGCTGCCCGAGATCGCCGCGCCGGCGCGACTGGACGACGGCCGCAAACTCGGCAAGCGCGACCGCGGCCGGGCGAAGAAGCGGGCGATCGCCGATCGTGCGCTCGCCGACCTCGCGGCATGGGCAAGGCCGATAGCCGCCGTCGCCTAGAGCCGCCCACTCGCCGCCGCCAACACCAGGGCGAGCCGCTTGGTGAAGCCGCTGGGCGAGCGGCCGGCCAGATCGAAGCGCGCCAGTCTGGCCGGCAGCGCTGCGGGCATGGCGGCGACGCTCAGGTGGCTTGCGGCCGCTCGGGCTTCGGCCAGTGACCGGCGAAGCGGCGGGCGCAGCACCTCGTCGCTCACCCTGCCCGATCGGCGCAGCAGCGCCAGACCCCAGGCCCGGCCCGCCGGCGCCGCGGCCTGTCCCGGCGCAGCGGGATCGAGCACGGTCGCCGCAAGGGCGGCGACCGCGGCTTCGACCGCGTCGGCCCAGGCGACTGCGCTCGCCTCGTCGAATTGCGCGACCTCGAGCGTTGCGATCTGGCCGTCGATCATTGCCTCCAACGGCTCGCGCTGCAGGCCCCAGCGTCCCACGGCGTCCGCGAGCGCCTCGGCCACCGGATGGCGGCGCACGGCGCGTTCGCCGAAGATCTCGTCCAGCGCCTCGCGCCACCAGGTCAGGCGGATCTCCACCAGCAGCGGCGTCGAGGCGGCCTTGAGCGCGTGGGCCAGTTCGTAGTCGTAAGCATACAGGGCGAGGACGTCGGTCCTCGCCCTGTTGTCGGCAATGAAGCGACTGGTCAGCCACCGATCGGGATCGACCCGGCGGATCAGCTGGTCGAGTTCGTCCTCCGCGCCGAGCGGCAAACCCTAACCCAACCCAAGCCTTAGCCGAAAAGCGTCTGGTACATCGCCATCGAGGTCAGCATTGGCAGCGAGAGCAGCACATTGATCCGCGAGGCCATGCCGGCGATGCGTCCCGCCTTGGCCTTCGCGTCGGCGTCGGCGTCGACGATGCCGAGCACCTTCTTCTGGTTCGGCCAGATCACACCCCAGACGTTGAGGAACATGATCAGCGCCAGATAGATGCCGATCCCCATCAGGGTGTAGCCGTATTTGTCCGGCGTCAGGCCGCCGGCGAGGCCGAAGGTGAAGACATTGGCGGCGTATTCCTTGCCCCGCAGCGCCGCGACGCAGATGCCGGCCAGCACGGTGAACAGCGCGGCCCAGCGGAACCAGAACAGCGCCTCGGGGGCGATGTACTTGGTGACCGCCGGCTTCAGCTCGGCCGGGATTTCCGGCATCTTCCGCGCCTGGACGAAGTTGAAATAGTACAGCAGCCCGATCCAGAGCACGCCAAAGAACACGTGCATCCAGCGGAACACCGCCTGCCAATAGGCCATGTCGTTGAAATGGTGCGGGCTCGCCTGGGCGAACGCCACCAGCATGATCAGCGCCAGGACCAGCCCGACCAGGATGGTGTTGCGCAGGTTGTTGAGGATCGCCGCCATTCTTAACCCTTCCCGTTCCAAGCCCTGCGACAGGGTATAGGGCGTTTCCCGGCGCCTGAAAACCGGGCGCCGGTTGGTTCAGATCGCGATCAGCGCTGTCGCGAACAGTCGGCCTTCCGAGGCCAGCACGTTGTGCAGCCGGGCGGCCTTGTCCGTGGCCATGAACTCGAGGCCAAGACCTGCCCGGCGGAGGGCCTCACGGACCGCGCCGGCCGGCAGCGCCTGTTGCACGCCCGTGCCGAGCAGCATAAACTCCACCGTCCCGGCCGGCGCGTTCAGCACCGGCTCGAGGTCCTCCAGGGTGAGCTCCGCGACAGCGAGCGGACGCCAGTCCCTCGGCGCATCGGCAAGGATCAGCAGCGAGCCGGGCCGCCAGACGCCGGCGACGCGAAAGCCGCCGCCGCCGAAGCCGTCGATGGCGGGCGGCTCGCGCAAGGAAGCTAGTGTCCCGATTCCGAAGTTCGCGAACGCATTATGGTGGGCTCCGACGAACTTCGGAATCGATCAGGACACTAGCAAGGTAATGTTTCTAGTGTGCTTTCTCGGATTTGAAGTTCGCACGGTGGGCGATCCCAAGAAAGGGCGAACTTCAAATCCGGCAAACTAGCGCCGGGCGGTCTGGAAGGTGATCGCGCTCGCCTCGTCGTCGTCGCGCTTGACCCCCCAGAGCAGGATCACCGGCAGGGCCACGTAGATCGACGAATAGGTGCCGACCAGGATGCCGAAGGCCATGGTCGCGGTCAGCGAGAACAGCGCCGAGGCCGGGTTCAGCACCGAGCCCGACAGCGCCAGGAGCGCGGTGGTGCCGGTGATGATCGTGCGGCTCAGCCGTTCGTTTTCGGAGAGGTTGATCACCTCGGCCAGCGGCGTCGTCTTGTACTTGCGCAGGTTCTCGCGCAGCCGGTCGAACGAGATCACCTTCTCGTTCATCGAGTAGCCGATCACAGTGAGGATGGCGGCGATCGAGGTCATCGAGACCTCGATCCGCGTCACCGACAGGAAGCCGACCGTCAGCACGATGTCGTGGGCGAGCGCCAGAATCGCGCCGAGGCCGAACTGCAGCTGGAAGCGGAACCAGATGTAGAGCAGCGTCAGGCCGAGGGCGACGCCCAGCGCCTCGAGCCCACCCCAGATCAGCTCGCCGGAGACCTTGGCGCCGACCTCGCTGACGCCGGTGATGCGCAGCCCCGGAATGACGGCCTGCAGCTTGGCCTGGACGAAAGCCGGCGCCGCATCGGCGGCCTGGCCGGTCACCGAGCGAAACTGGATCGCCGCGCCGCTTGCGCCGACGGCCTGCACCTCGGCGTCGTTGGCCCCCATGCTCTTGAGCTGGGCGCGGATCTGGCCGAGTGGCGCCACGCCCGACGTCACCGCCTCCAGCTTGGTGCCGCCGACGAAGTCGACGCCGAAATTGACCTGCTGCATGGCGATCGAGACGCCCGAGCCGATCACCAGCAGCACCGAAAGGATGGCCGCATAGGGCGCGAGGCCGACGAAGTTGAAGTGCGTCTGGCGCGGCACGAAGTGGATGAAGGGCCAGATGCTCTTGCGGGTCGGGCCGACGATCTGGGGGGTGCTCATCGGCTGTTCCTCACGCGATCGGCAGGGTTTTGGCCCGCGTCATGCGGAACCACCAGCCGATCAGCAGCTGGGTCACCAGCACGGCCGAGAACACCGAGGTGATGACGCCGATCGACAGCGTCCAGGCAAAGCCCTTCACCGGGCCGGCGCCGAACGAGAACATGATCAGCGCCGAGATCATGGTGGTGACGTTGGCGTCGAAGATCGAGGTCAGCGCGCGGCGGTAACCGGCGTCGGCGGCGGCCATGGCGGGGCGGCCGCTGTTGGCCTCATCGCGCATCCGCTCATAGATCAGCACGTTGGCGTCGACCGCGACCGCCATGGTCAGGATCAGGCCGGCGATCCCCGGCAACGTCAGCGTCGCCTGGGTCATCGACAGCACGCCGAACATCATCAGCAGGTTCACCACCAGCGCGATGGCGGCGAAAATGCCGAAGAGCCCATAGGCCAGGATGATGAAGGCGAAGATCAGCACTGCGCCGATCGCCAGCCCCGTGACCCCGGCCCGCACCGCGTCGGCCCCCAGATCGGCGCCCACCGTGTTCTGCTCGATCGCCTTCAGCGGCGCCGGCAGCGCGCCGGAGTTGAGCAGCAGCGCCAGCTGGTTGGCGCTGTCGACGGTGAAGTTGCCGCTGATCTGGCCCTGGCCGCCGATGATCGGACTCTCGATCACCGGCGCCTCGATCACCTTGTTGTCGAGGATGATCGCGAAGCGATGGCCGACGTTCTCGGTGGTGACCTGGCCGAACCGGTGCGAGCCGGCGCCGTTCAGTCGGAACGCGACCACCGGCGCGTTGTTCTGATCGAAGCTCTGCTGGGCGTGGGTCAGCATGCCGCCGTCGACCGAGACGCGGCGCTTGACCACGATGAACGCGCCCTTGTGCTCCTCGTCCGGCAGCGCCTGGTCGTCGGGCGGCACGATGGTGGTGGCGTCCTGCGCCTGCACCGACTCATCGACCATCTGGAAGGTGAGTTTCGCGGTCTGGCCGATCACATCCTTCAGCTTCTGCGGGTCGCTCTCGCCTGGCGCCTCGATGGCGATGCGGTCGGCCCCCTGCTGGCGGATGTCGGGCTCCTTGGTGCCCAGAAGGTCGATCCGGCGGCGGATGATCTCGATCGACTGGGCGACCGCGTTGCGAACGCCCTGCTGGATCGCCGCCGGGGTCAGCGCGATCTGGAAGTTGCCGACCGCGTCGTGGGTGACCAGCACCTCGCGGCCCGATCCGGCGATGGTCCCGCCGACCTTGGCCAGCGCCGTCTGCGCCGCGTCGATCTGGGTGAGGTCGGTGAGCTTCAGCGCCACCACGCCGCTGGTCGCGGTGAGGCCGGAGAACTGGATCTGCGCGTCGTGCAGCTCCTGGCTCGCCTCCTCCTGCAAGTCGCCCAGCCGCTCCTTCTTCAGCGCGTCGGTGTCGACCTCGTACAGCAGCGACGAGCCGCCCTGCAGGTCCAGGCCGAGGTTGAGGCGCTGGTGCGGCAGGAACCCCGGCCACTGCGCCAGCACCTGGTCCGGCAACACGTTGGGCAAAGAAAACAGGATGCCGAAGATGACCGAAGCCAGGACGACGGCTATCTTCCAGCGGGAGAGTTCGAGCATCGGCGGTTCTTGACGACCTTTGGCTCAGGACTTGTCGTTGGCGGCGGCCGGCTCGCCGCGGGTCCGGATGTCGTGGACCATGCTCTTGATCATCTTCACCGTCACGTTCTGGGCGATCTCGACGCCGATTTCGTCATCCTCGACGCGCACCACCTTGCCCAGCATGCCGTTGGACATCACCACGGTGTCGCCGCGCTTGAGCGCGCTGACACGCTTGACGTGCTCGCGCTGGCGCTGCTGCTGCGGCCGGATCAGCAGGAAGTAGCCGGCGACCAGCAGGAACAGCAGTGGCGCGAACTGCAGCACCATGTCCTGGAGCCCACCGCCGCCGGCGGCGGGAGCGGCAACGGCCATGACGAGGGCGGTCGGAAGCGACATTCGATCTCCAGGGAAACGGCTGGTGGCGGACTACCGGGTGAGGGCCGCCGAAAAGTTGGCGGAAGCTAGTGACTCGCCCCGGCTTTGGCAATGCGAGCGCCTTCGCTTAAGGAGGCGGCCATGGACGAACCCGACCGCACTGCGCTGATCCGGATCGCCGAGGCGCTCGAGCGCCTGGCGCCGCCCAGGTCCATCATGCCGGATTTTGCCGCCGCGCGGCTGTTCCGTCACGATCCGAGAAGCGGCGCCTTCGTGCCGGCCCCCGACTTCGCGCTGCAGCTCGACCTGCTGATCGGCGTCGAGCGCCAGAAGCTTCGTTTCCTGGAGAACCTGAACCGCTTCGCCGCCGGACTGCCGGCCAACCACGTGCTGCTCTGGGGCGTGCGCGGCACCGGCAAGAGCTCGCTGGCGAAGGCCGCGTTCATGGCCGCCGCCGCCGAGCATGCGCCGCTGAAGCTGGTGGAGATCGACCGCGACGACGTCGCCCACCTGCCCACCCTGTTCGACGAGCTGCGCGGCCGCGCCGAACGGTTCGTGGTGCTGTGCGACGACCTCTCGTTCGAGGAGGGCGCGGCGGCGGCCAAGGCGCTGAAGTCGGCGCTCGAAGGCGGCGTTTCCGGCCCGCCGATGAACGTGCTGTTCGTCGCCACCTCCAACCGTCGCCACCTGATGCCGCGCGACCACGTCGAGAGCCGCGGCGCGATCGCCGCGGCCGAGGACGCCGAGGAGGAAGTCAGCGTCTCCGATCGCTTCGGACTCTGGATCGGCTTCCCGCCGATGGACCAGGCGGCGTTCCTGGCCGCGGTGCGCGCCTACGCCGTGCGCTTCGACCTCTTGGTCGCCGACCTCGATCGCCGCGCCTTGCAGTGGTCGCAGCTGCGCGGCGCCCGCTCGGGTCGGGTGGCCTGGCAGTTCGTGCGCGATCTCGCCGGGGAACTGGGCAAGCCGCTGCCGCTCTAGGACGAGGCTTTGCAGTTTTCCTCGAAACCGCATGTTTCACGTGAAACCGCTATCGACCGTTGATATCGGTCCCCTGCCCCGGTTTGCGCGTGCTTGGGCGACGCGCTCACCTTAGTTTTTCTACGATCCACGATGTCAAAGACCCGGCGCCAGGGGCGGTGGCGTCATGGTCCATGCGATCCACGTGGACGATTCGTCGTCAAGGCTTCTCTTCCCCTCCGCCTAGGGTGAGGAGAATCAACCCAGCGGCAGCACCAGCACCGGGTCCACGGGACGGGCCTTGTCGGCGGGGGTGGGGGCGAAGCGGACCTCGAAATGCAGCTCAGGCTCGGTGGCGCCGCCGCTGGTCCCGACCGACCCGAGCGGCTGGCCCTGCGCGACCTGCTGCTTCATCTGCACGTCGACCTGGTCGAGGTGGGCGTAGGCCGTGACCCAGCCGTCGGCATGCTTGATCAGCACCAGGTTGCCGAAGCCCGGCACCTGATTGCCGGCGTAGACCACCTCGCCGGACGCGGCGGCCTTCACCACCGTGCCCTGGGAGGCGCGGATGTCGATGCCGTCGTTGCGCCGGCCGACGCCCTGCGCGCCGAACCGGGCCATCATGTCGCCGCGCACGGGCCAGACGAACCGCCCATGCGCCGCCTGGGCGATATCGCTGTCGGACATCGTCGCCGGCTGCGGCAGGGCGCTCGACGAGGAGGGCGGCAGATAGCGCGGCGGCGTCTCGACCGACGGGACCGGCACGGTCGAGGACGGCGGATAGCTGCGGTACGGCCGCTCTGGCGTCATGTAGGACGAGGTCGGCGGCGCGCTGTCGGCGTATTCGGCGCCGCGGTCGCGCATCGACGACGGCAGGCCGATCTCCTGGCCAGAGCGCAGCAACGCCCGCGCCGAAAGGTGATTGAGCTGCGCCAGCTCGTCGACGCCGACTGAGAAGCGCCGCGCGACGCTGGTCAGGGTGTCGCCGCCGCGGGCCAGGTAGGCCTTGGCCACCGGGACTCTCATGATCTGGCCCGGACGAATGCGGTAGGGCGCGCGGATGTGATTGGCGTCGATCAGCACGTCGGGGGTGGTCGAGAACCCGCGGGCCAAGGCGTCGATGTGATCGCCGCGCTGCACCTCGTAGTTCTCGAAGATGCCGCCTGACGCATCGACCACGGCGCCTGGGACCCCGCCGCCGGCGGGGGCGTTCAGCAGCCGGTCTGGCGCGGTGGCCGCAGCTTCGCGAACCGAGGGCGACGGACGGCCGGACGACGGCGGCGCGGGCTGATCGTGCACCACCATCTGCGGCACCAGCGCGGGCTCGGCGGCGGGGGCCGGCGCGGACGTCGCTGGGGCCGGCGCCGCGTCGACAGCCGGCGTCGGCGCAGGCGGCGGCAGCGAGGTCGAAACCGGCGCGGACGTCGGCGTGGTCGAGACTGGCGCGCCGGCGGCCGATGGGGCGCTCTGGGTGCTGAGCGAGGCGTATTGCAGCCGCGCCTCACCGGAGAACACCGTGTCGAGGTTCGAGGCGGATGGCCCTGGCGGCGCCAAGGGCTGGCTCTCGACCGGGCTGACGGGCGCGGCGAGCGGCGGACCACTGGATTCGGCGTCATCCGGCGCGGTAACCGGCGGCGGCGTCGGGGCGACGGTGCGAGGGGGCGGCGCCTGCTCGGAGATCGGGTACGCGGGCCGGGCCATGCGCATCGGCGCGGAACCGGCTGTCCGGTCCTCGCTGATCGGGTAGGCGGGGCTCGCGCAAGCGGTCAGACTCCCGCAGACGAGCGCGGCGATGCCGGCTTCCCGCCAGAGATTCCTCATCGGCGTTTCCTCACTCGCGTCTTCAAACCAGTGGCTGGTTCGTACTTAATCACCGGTTAAGCCCCCCGGTTAAGCTAGTTCTGGCAGCCAGCCTCTCCGCTCCTGTTCGGTCAATCCTCAAAGTTCGCGCGCCACCCCGTCGAGCAGGGGCACGAAGCGCACCTCGCAGAGAACTTCGGCCACATAGGCCCCCGCCCCATCGCCGGCGTAGCGCATCAGCTTCTGCACCGGCCCTTTGCCGATCGGCGCGACAAGGACGCCGGCAGGCTTGAGCTGCCGCAGCAAAGTCTTCGGCTCCGACGGCGCCGCCGCCGTGACCAGAATACGGTCGAAAGGCGCCTGCTCGGGCCAGCCCAGGCCGCCGTCGCCGAACTTGGTGATCACGTTGGTGAGCTGCAGCGTCTCGAACCTGGCCTCCGCCTCGCGCTTCAGGGTACGATAGCGCTCGACGCTGTAGACCAGCCGCGCCAGGCGCGAGAGCACCGCCGTCTGGTAGCCGGAGCCGGTGCCGATCTCCAGCACTCTGGCCCTGGGCTCCAGCGTGAGCGCCTGGGTCATCAGGCCGACGATGAACGGCTGGCTGATGGTCTGGCCGCAGGCGATCGGCAGCGCCGAGTCCTCCCACGACCGCGCCTTGAACAGGTCCGGCGTGAACAGATCGCGCGGGGTGCGCTCGATTGCCGCAAGCACCGCCGGATCGGTCACGCCCTGCGAGCGCAGGGCCAGGACCAGACGCGCCAGCTGGGTCTCGTGGGTCTCGGCTTGCCGCGCCGGCTCGCTCATGCGTTCGCCCGAAGCTTCGGCGGCGGACCGCCCAGCACGCCTTTTAGGGCGTGAACGGTCGGCATGTGTGTCAAATCGATGTGCAGCGGCGTAACCGAGATGCGACCGCCCAGCACCGCGGCCAGATCGGTGCCGTCGGCGACCACCGGGCGGCGCGCCGTGAAGCCCATCCAGAAGTAGTCGCGGCCCCGCAGATCGGTGCGCCGCTCGGCCTTCATGTTGTGCATGTCCCGCCGTCCCTGGTGGGTCACTTCAACCGATTCGACCTCGTCCGGCTTCCGGTTTGGGAAGTTGATGTTGATGATCACGTCGCTCGGCCAGCCGGCCTCGAGCAGCCGCTGGATGATGCCCGGCGCAAAGGCCTCCGCCGTGTCGTAGCGCGCCACCTCGTCGTCGTGGAAGAACGCCAGCGACTGCGACAACGCGATCGACGGCACCCCCAGCGCCATCCCCTGGATCGCGCCGGCGACGGTGCCGGACATGGTGACGTCCTCGGCGGTGTTGTGGCCGCGGTTGACGCCGGAGAGCACCAGGTCGGGTTTGGCGTCCTTCATCAGCTCCTCGACCGCCAGCATCACGCAGTCGGTGGGCGTGCCGGAGATCGCGTAGCGCTGCGGCTCCAGTCGGCGGATGCGCAGCGGCTCGGACAGCGTCAGCGCCCGCGAGGCGCCCGACTGCTCGTGCTCGGGCGCCGAGATCCACACATCGTCGCTGAGCCGCCGCGCGATCCGCTCCAGCGCCGCCAGCCCCTCGGCATGGATGCCGTCATCGTTGGTGAGCAGGATCCTCAAGCTCCCCTCCCCCTTGCGGGGAGGGGTCGGGGGTGGGGGTGCAAGCTGTGCGCCCGCCGATAGATCTGCGTCGAGGAACCCGGCCGGCGCCGAGCCGATACCCCCACCCCTGACCCCTCCCCGCAGGGGGGAGGGGAATGGTGCGCGCTCCCCGTCAATTTTCACCCCCGATGTGCGTCAGCCCCGGCAGATACCGGTGCAGCGCCTGCGGAATGGCGATACGGCCCTTGTCGTCCTGGTAGTTCTCCATCAGCGCCACCAGCGTGCGGCCGACGGCGAGGCCGGAGCCGTTCAGGGTGTGGACGAAGCGCGTGCCCTTCTCGCCGGCCTTCTTGCAGCGCGCGTCCATGCGGCGGGCCTGGAAGTCGCCGCAGTTGGAGCAGGAGCTGATCTCCCGGTACATGCCCTGGCTCGGCAGCCACACCTCGATGTCGTAGGTCTTGCGAGCCGCGAAGCCCATGTCGCCGGTGCACAGCAGCACGGTGCGGAACGGGATCTCCAGCCGCTTCAGCACCGCCTCGGCGCAGCTCAGCATGCGCTCGTGCTCGGCCTCGGACTGCTCCGGCGTGGTGATCGAGACCAGCTCGACCTTGTAGAACTGGTGCTGGCGGATCATGCCGCGGGTGTCCTTGCCCGACGCCCCGGCCTCTGACCGGAAGCACGGCGTCAGCGCCGTCAGCCGCAGCGGCAGTTCCTCCTCGGCGGTGATCTGCTCGCGCACCAGGTTGGTCAGCGCCACCTCGGCCGTGGAGATCAGCCAGAGATCCTCCTCCGTCTTGGCCACATCCAGCACTTCTTCGACCAGCTCGACCAGGTCGATCTCACGGCCCCCGCCGCGGCTCCAAAACATGTTGTTGAGCGGTTGAAGCGCCTCCTTCAGCAAGTGCTTCCTTACGTTCGACCGCGAAGCGGTGAAAAGATCGTCGTAGAACTTCGGAAGTTGGCCAACGCCAAAGACCGCTTCATCGCGAACGAGAAGCGGCGGCGAGACCTCGGTGTAGCCGTTCTCCTGGGTCTGGAAGTCGAGCATGTACTGGCCGAGCGCGCGTTCCAGCCGCGCCAATTCCCGCTTGAGCACCACAAATCGGGCCCCGGACATGCGTGCCGCGGCTTCAAAGTCCATCATCCCAAGTCCGGCGCCAAGATCGACGTGGTCCTTCGGATTCTCGAACGGGTATGGCTCACCGAAACGACGGACCTCGACGTTCCCGTGCTCGTCCGCGCCGACCGGCACATCCAGGTCGGGCAGGTTCGGCAAGGCCGCCAGCAGGTCTCGCAGGTCGCCGGCCAGTCTCGCCTCCGACTTGGCGTGTTTTTCGATCAGCATTTTCAGGTCTTCAACCTGCGCCATCAGGCGCTGCGCTTCCGCGTCGTCCTTCTTGGCCTTGGCCTGGCCGATCAGCTTGGAGGCCTCGTTGCGGCGGCTCTGGGCCGCTTGTAGCGAGGTCTGGGCGGCGCGCAGCTGCTCATCCAATTTGAGCAACTCAGCCGTCTGCGGCCCCAGGCCCCGCGAGGCCCAGGCGCGATCGAAGGCGTCGGGGTCGTCACGGATGGCCTTGATGTCGTGCATGGGAGCGCCGGCGGAAACGGGGAAACGCCCCCCTTAAGGCGCGTCGCCAGGGGCCGCAAGGAAGCTTCCCCTCACTTGGCCGGATGGGTTCAGGTGACCTCGTCCTTCGCCCGGCGCCATTCGATCACCTGCACGCAGAGGATCGAGGCGAAGTAGAGCAGGCAGATCGGCACCGCGAGCGAGAGCATGCTGATCGGGTCGGGCGGGGTGACGATCGCCGCCATCGCGAACACCCCGACGATCGCGTAGCGCCAGCTGGAGCGCAGCATGCGGGCGCTGACCACGCCGGCCATGCCGAGCAGGGAGAGCACGACCGGCAGCTGGAAACAGAGCCCGAAGGCCAGCACCAGCGTGGTCACCAGCGACATGTAGTCCGACAGCCGCGGCAGCAGTTCCACCGAGACGTCGCCCGCCGCGCCGCCGAGGATCTGCTGGTTCAGCGAGAACCACAGCACGAACGGCAGCATCACGTAGTAGACCAGCGCCGCGCCCATCAGGAACAGCACCGGCGAGGCGATCAGGAACGGCAGAAACGCTCCGCGCTCGCGCTTGTAGAGGCCGGGCGCGACGAACCGGTAGAGCTGCCAGGCCAGCACCGGAAAACTGACCACCACCGCGCCGAACCCGGCCAGCTTCACCTTGCTGAAGAACACCTCGAGCGGCTGGGTGGAGATGAACTTCATGTGGCCGGCGACGTGCTGGCCCAGCAGCGCCTGCAGCATCTGCAGGCTGCCGGTCTCGCCCGAGCCGGCCTTGCGCGCCTCGGCCAGGCTCTCGGCGATGGCGAACGGATGCAGCAGGAACTTGATCAGCGGGGTGGCGAAGATGAAGGTCGCGAAGAAGCCGATCGCCAGCGCCGCGGCGCAAACGATCAGCCGCTGGCGCAGCTCGATCAGGTGCTCCATCAGCGGCGCGCGGGAGGCCTCGATCTCGGCTTCGTCGTCGACGACGCTCACGTCGTGGGGACCTTGGGGTCGGTCTCAGGGACTGGCGGGCTCGGCGCGGCTTCCGGCGTCACCGGCGGCTCGACCGGCGCCGGGTCAGCGGGCGCCGCCTCAGCGGACAGCGCGGCGTGGGCGCTCGCCAGGTCGCCTTTAATGTCGGACACCAGCTCCGTCGCGCCCATGGCCTGGGCCGCGTAGTCCATCGGCCGGCCCGTGCGCAGCGCGGCGACCTCGCGGCGCAGCTCGTCGAGCTCCGACTGCCGCGCCAGCTCGTCGAACGAGGCGCGGAATTCCGCCGCCATGCCGCGCACCCGGGCCATGAACTGGCCGACCTTGCGCATGAGCAACGGCAGGTCCTTCGGCCCGACCACGATCAGAGCCACCACGCCGACGATCACGAAATCGAGGAGCCGGCCTTCAGGAAACATCGGTCAGGTTGGCCCAGTTCAGGTTGGCCCAGTCTTGCGTCGGGTCTGTGAGGCGCCGACCGCGCCCGAGGCCGTCGGCTTGGTGTCGCGCTAGCGGACGATCTGATCTTTCTCCGGCGCGGGCGCCGGGGCCGGCAGCGGCTGAGCCGCTGCCTCGGTGGCGGGCTTCTCGTCCTCGCCCTTCAGCCCGTCGCGGAAGGCGCGCACGCCCTTGGCCGCATCGCCCATGATGCTGGACAGCTTGCCGCGGCCGCCGAACAGCAGCAGCGCGACCGCGCCGAGGATGATCCAATGGATGGGGCCGAACGTGCCCATGGGGTCGTCTCCAAATCGTCGGCGGCCTGGCGCCTTGAACGCTGCTCCGCCGCGTAGTGCGTCGGATCATATAGGCCCTGGGCCGCGGTTAAGCCAACAAAGCGGCGGCGACTTCAAGCCGCAAGGTCAAGCCTCCGGGCCTTCCGGCCCCAGATAGTCGGTGTGAAACTCGCCGGCAGCCTCGTCTTCGAGCGGCGCGTCGTCAAATGCGGCGCTCGAAGGGTCGGGCACGGCGAAGTCGGGCGGCAGGTCCAGATCGAGCAGGCCTGCGGTCTTCATTTCCGCCGCGCCCGGCAGGTCGGCGAGGCTGGCGAGGCCGAAGTGCTCCAAAAACGCGTCGGTGGTGGCGTAGGTGACCGGCCGGCCCGGCGTGCGGCGGCGGCCGCGGGGCCGCACGAAGCCGATCTCCAGCAGCAGGTCGAGCGTGCCGCGGCTGGCCTGCACGCCGCGGATCGCCTCGATCTCGGCCCGGGTCACCGGCTGGTGGTAGGCGACGATCGCCAGCGTCTCCTGGGCGGCCCGCGAAAGCCGTCGCGGCTCCTCCCGCTCCAGCGTCATCAGGAACGCCAGGTCGTCCGCGGTCTGGAACCGCCAGCGACCAGCCACCTCGACCAGGGTCACGCCGCGGGGGGCGTAGCGCTCCGCTAACGCGGCAAGGCCGGCCGCGATGTCCGCGCCGTCAGGCAACCGGCTCGCCAGGTCTTTGACGCTCAGCGGTTCGGCCGCGGCGAACAGCAATGCTTCGATCATGCGCTCAACCTCCGCTCCGCCTTGCGGGGAGGGGCCGGGGGTGGGGGTGTCATCTGGCTGCAAGACGTTCGGCAACGTCGCGATATTCCCATCCGGCATCGAGACTACACTCCCACCCTAGACCCGTCCCGCCGGCGGCGCGGGGACCTTCCGGCGCCGCAGATAGATCTCCGAGAAGGGCTCGAGCTGGCGTGCTTCCAGATCTCCCTCCCGCACGAACTCCAGCGTCGCCGACAGCGTCGAGGCGACGAACGAGGCGCGGCTCGGGCCGCCGACCGGCGCGGCCAGCGGCGCCACGCCGGTCAGCGGGGTCCAGCGCTGCAGGTCCGGCAGCATGCCACGCAAACGTTCGCGGGCTTCCTCCAACGGATAGGCCTGCGGCGGCGCGGGGGTGTAGCGGCGGCGCACGTCGCGTTTGCGCTGGCTGACGTAGGCCTCCATCAGCTCGTAGAGGTCGCCGGCGATGCGCGACGAGGAGACGATCTTCGCCTCTTCCGGATCGCCGCGGCCGAACACGTCGCGGCGCAGCACGGGGCCGCCAAGAAGCACTTCCGCAGCCTTGCGCATCGCGTCGAGCCGGGCGAGGCGGAAGGCCAGCTGCTGCGCCGCCTCGTCGGCCGGCAGCTCGTCGGCCGGACCGCGATCGGGCCGCGGCAGCAGCAGGCGCGACTTCAGCCAGGCCAGCCAGGCGGCCATCACCAGGTAGTCGGCGGCTAGCGAGAAGCGTCGGCGCCGCGCCTCGCGGATGAAGGCCAGGAACTGGTCGGCCAGCTTGGCGATCGAGACCTGCATCAGGTCGACCTTCTGCGCCCTGGCCAGCGCCAGCAGCACGTCCAGCGGGCCTTCGTAGGCGTCGAGGTCGACGATCAGCGCCTCGCCGCTGTCGACCGCCTCGCGGGTGGCCTCGAAGTCGAGGTCGGGTTGGAACGCCTCGCTCACGCCGCCCACCGCCCTTCGAATGCGGCGGCGAAGCGGGCCCGGCCGGCCTCGACGTCGAACGGCTCGGGCGCCGTGGCGAGCCGACCAAGCGCCGCCTTGGACCGGCGGGCGGCGGCGCCGGCCAGCGGCCTGGCGCCCCTGGCCACCGCCGTCATCTCGGCCATCGCGCCGTTGCAATGAAGTACAACGTCGCAGCCGGCCGCCAGCGCGTCCCTGGCGCGGTTCTCGAAGTCGCCGCTCAGCGCTTTCATCGACAGATCGTCGGTGATCAACAGGCCATCGAAGCCGATCTCGCCGCGGATCACGCTCCGGATCACCTTGCGCGATGTGGTGGCCGGGTGGTCGGGATCGAGCGCGGCGAACACCACGTGCGCGGTCATCGCCATCGGCAGGTCGGAATTGACTCGGAACGGGGCGAAGTCCCGCGCCGCCAGCGCCGCGTGCGGCGCCTCGACCACCGGCAGGTTGAGATGGCTGTCGGCGCGGGAGCGTCCGTGGCCGGGGATGTGCTTGACTACCGGCAGCACGCCGCCCGCGATCAGCCCCTCGGCCGCCGCGCGGCCGAGCAGCGCCACCTCGTCGGCGCTCTGGCCGTAGGCGCGGTCGCCGATGATGTCGTGGGCGCCGGGCTCGGGCACGTCCAGCACCGGCGCGCAGTCGACATTGACACCGACCGCCGCCAGGTCGTGCGCCATCAGCCGGGCGCCGAGCCGGGTGATCTCGCGCCGCAGCAGCGGATCGTTGGCCGCCAGCTCGCCATAGGCGCGGCCGGGCGGATAGCGGGTCCAATTCGGGGGCCCCAGCCGCTGCACCCGCCCGCCCTCCTGGTCGATCAAGACCGGCGCGTCCGGCGCATCGATCGTCTCGCGCAAGGCCGCCGTCAGCGCGCGGACCTGGTCCGGCGCCTCCACGTTGCGCTTGAACAGAATAAAGCCCCAGGGCCGTGTCTCGCGGAAGAACGCCGCCTCCTCGTCCGTCAAGCGCGGCCCCGCGCAGCCGAAGATGGCGGCGAGCCGGCTCACTTGACGAAGCACGCCTTCCCGGCCGCCTTGAGCCTGTCACAGAACGCCTGGGCGGCGTCGCGGCCGGCAAAGCCGGTGACGTAGGTGCGGTAGAACGTCTTGCCGTCCTTGGAAACGGGCTCGACCTTGCGGCCCTTGCCGGCCATGCCGGCGGGGGCGAGCGCGGCGACGTCGCCCCAGCCCTTCTCCGCAAGCGCGGCGGAGGAGAACGCGCCGATCTGCACCCAGCCGGTCCCCGCCGCCGGCGCGGCGCCAGCGGTGGCCACGGGAGGCGGGGTGATCGTCGGCGGCGGTGGCGGCGGCTTTAGCGCGGCGGGCTTCGGCGCCATCGCATCGTCGGTGAGGCTGGCGATGGTCACGGGCTTGGCCGGCCTGACGGGCGCCGTCGCGACCGGTCGAGGCGCGGCGGGCGATGGCGCGCCGCCCACCGGCGGCAGGGGCGTCGCGGTGACGACTGACGGGGCCTGGACCGGCAATGGCCGCGGCAGCGGCTGCTCGGGCGGCGGGGCGAAGGTGGCGTTCGCCGCGTTGCTCGCGTCGACCCGGCTGATCACCAGGCCCGTGTCATTGGCGTCCGGCGGCGCTGCGGTCTTCATCTGCGCGATCGGCGTGCCGACCGCCGCCGGCGCATCCCCCCGGTGGCGCACGCCGCCGCGATAAAGCAGGAACACGCCGCCGACGATCGCCAGCAGCACCAAGCCGCTGACGATCAGGGTGACCGGCGCCGGGCCGCCGGAGCGAACCGGCTCGCGTGGGTCGAACGAGAGGCGATCGGAGGGCGGGGTGTATGCGCCGCGGTCGTGGTCGGACATAGAAGGGCTCTTTCGCGAATCACGCGCGTCTCACCAGTCTACAAGAAGCCCGCGCCCCTCAGCCCCCAGCCTTTGTCAGCCCCCAGCCTTCTTCACCCAAGCGTGTCGAGCTGGAAGAGCTTGCGGTGCTCCTCGATCGCGAACCGGTCGGTCATTCCGGCGACGTAGTCGCAGACAAGACGCGCCCTGCCTGTCTCGTTCGCCGCCAGTCCGAGCCGACCCCACTCGTTCGGCATCACGTCCGGCTCGCGCATGAAAAGCTGGAACATGTCGGCCAGAATGCGGCGCGCCTGGCTGCGGGTCCGATTGACCCGCCAGTGGCGGTACATCCGCTCGTAAAGGAAGGCTCGGAGCCGCGAGAGGTCCTCGTTCATCGCCGGCGAGAACGCCACCATCGCCTTGCCGAGGCCGCGTACGTCGTGCGGCGACTTCACCTTGCCGGCTTCGGCGCGCCGCGCGGTCTGGGCCAGCACGTCGTCGATCATCGCCCCGATCATCCGCCGCACGGCTTCGAGCCGGGTCAGGCGTTCGTCGAGATCGGGGTAGTCCTGGCGGACCGAATGCACGATTGGGCCGATCAGCGGCACGTCCTCCAGCTCGGAGAGGCGAAACACGCCCGCCTGCACGCCGTCATCGACGTCGTGGTTGTTGTAGGCGATGTCGTCGGAGATCGCCGCCACCTGGGCCTCGGCCGAGGCCCAGCCGCCCAGCTCGAGCGGATAGGCGTCGTCGAAGTCGACGATCGCCTGCCAAGCCGGCTGTTCCAGCAGCCCGCTGACCGGGCCGTTGTGCTTCACCACCCCCTCCAGCGTCTCCCAGGTGAGGTTGAGGCCGGGGAAGCTCGGATAGCGGCTTTCGAGCTCGGTCACGACGCGGAAGGTCTGGACGTTGTGATCGAACCCGCCCAGCCCGCTCATCTGGGTCGACAGCTCGTCCTCGCCGGCGTGCCCGAACGGCGGGTGGCCGAGGTCGTGGGCGAGCGCGATGGTCTCGGCCAGGTCGGCGTCGAGGCCCAGCGCCACCGCCAGCGAGCGGGCGATCTGGGCCACCTCCAGCGAATGGGTCAGCCGGGTGCGGTAAAGATCGCCCTCGTGGGCGATGAAGACCTGGGTCTTCTCCTTCAGCCGCCGGAAGGCGGAGGTGTGGATGATGCGGTCGCGGTCACGGGCGAACGGCGTGCGGGTGCGGCTCTCGGCCTCCGGATAGCGGCGCCCTCTCGAGGCGCGCCAGTCCTCGGCGTAAGGCGCGCGCTGGCGGCTCTTCACGTCACCCGCCATCATGGTCCCCGCGCCGCGCCCTTTGCCCAATCGCAACGGCTTCTCATATAAGGGGCCTAAGGAAACAAGAAGCGCATGACCCAGATCGCCACTCGTTCACGGACCGCCGTCACCCTCTCGCCCGCCGCCGCACGGCGGCTGAACGCGATCTCCGCCGAGGAGGGCCGGCCGATGATGCTGCGCGTCGCCGTCGAGGGCGGCGGCTGCTCCGGGTTCCAGTACAAGTTCGACCTGGTCGACGCCGGCGACGATGACGACCTGCGGGTCGAACGCGACGGCGCCGCGGCCCTGGTCGACGTGGTGTCGCTGGCGCTGCTGAACGGTTCGGAGATCGACTTCGCCGACGAACTGGCGGCCGCGGAGTTCCGCGTGAAGAACCCCAACGCCAAGTCGAGCTGCGGCTGCGGCGTCAGCTTCTCGATCTGAGGCGCGACAAGACCTTTTCTTCAATATTTCAATAACCTACCATTGTCATCCCGGAGAGCCGCGCAGCGGACTCGTCCGGGATCTACGTCTCCCCGCCGGCGACAAGCAGATCCCGGCTCTCCGCCGCTCCGCGGCTGCGGCCGGGATGACAACATCGGGGGGAGGCTGAAATGCGTCAGCACTCTGCTCCCCGCCCTTGGTGGATCGGCCGGCGCGCGCTTAACTGGCGGCCATGAAGATCGCCACCTGGAACGTCAATTCGGTCAACGCCCGGCTGGAGACCGTGCTCGCCTGGTTCCGCGAGGCGGCGCCGGATGTCGCCTGCCTGCAGGAGATCAAGTGCGTGGACGAGAAGTTCCCGGCCGAAGCCTTTGAAAGCCTTGGCTACAACGTCGCCGTCCATGGGCAGAAGAGCTACAACGGCGTCGCCCTGCTCTCGAAGACGCCGTTGGAAGACGTGCGCAAGGGCCTGCCCGGCGAGGACGCCGACGACCACGCCCGCTATATCGAGGCGGTGGTCTCCGGGCCGGATCCGGTGCGGGTGGCCTCGATCTACCTGCCCAATGGCAACCCGATCGGCACCGACAAGTTCAGCTACAAGCTGCGCTGGATGGACCGGCTCAAGGCCCACGCCATCGAGCTGCTGGCGCTTGAGGAGCCGCTGGCGCTGTGCGGCGACTACAACGTCATCCCCGAGCCCGAGGACGCCGACAATCCGTCATCCTGGCTGGGCGATGCGCTGTTCCAGCCCGAGACCCGCGCGGCCTTTCGCGGGCTGAAGTGGCTTGGCCTGACCGACGCCTACATGGAGGTTGACGGCACGCCGGGCGGCTACACCTTCTGGGACTACCAGGCCGGGGCCTGGCAGCGGAACCACGGCATCCGCATCGACCACTTCCTGCTCTCGCCCCAGGCCGCCGACCGCCTGGCTGGCGTCACCATCCACCGCAATGCCCGGGCGATGGACAAACCCTCCGACCACGTGCCGGTGGTGGCGGAACTCTCCACCGAGACCGCGCAAGCGGCCTTCGCTTGACCGGAGACTCCCGCTAGCCTCCTCGCCATGAGCGAGTGGCTGAGGCTCGTGGTGCTGATCGGCGTCGGCGGCGCAGGGGTGACGCTGCTGGCGATGGGGCTTGCGCGCTATCTGGCGGAGGACCAGCGGCTGGCGCGGACCTTCCGGCAGGCGCTGGAGGCGAAACCCGACGCGTTCCTGATCGGCCACGGCTCCGGCCGCGGCGTCGCGCTCAGCCTCGCCGCGCGCCGGATCGTCACCGCCTGGGACGCAGGCGGCTGGCACATGGTCTATGCGCTGGAGGAACTGCTCGGCGCCGAGCTCGATCTCGACGGCCAAGTTGCGGCGCGGGCCATGCGCGGCGAACCGCGGCGACCGCTGGACCGGTCGACCGGCGCCGAGCGCGAAGTGCGCCTGCGCCTCATCTTCGACGAGCCGCGCCATCCGGACTTCGAGCTGGTGCTGTGGCCCGCCAAGGCCGGACGGGGCGCGCCGACGCGGCCGCGCGAGGCGATCTCGGAGGCCAATCGCTGGATCGCGCGGGTGGAAGCCCTGCTGCGCCGCACCGGCGGCGCCTTGACGCTGACCCATCCGCCCGCGGTCGCCAAGCCCGCGCCGGCGCGGCCACCCGACGAGCCCGACCTGTTCGAGGACGAGCCGGAGGAAGACGAGTTCGCCGATTGACTCCAGCCGTGGCGGTTCCATCTTCGGGTCCAGGCAAGGAGCAGGCCCATGACCACTCTGGTCGCCGCCGCCGCGGTGTTTCTCCTGATCCATCTGCTGATCAGCGGCACACGGCTGCGCGACGCGATCACCGGCGCCATCGGCCAGGGCCCCTACATGGCGATCTTCTCCCTCGCCAGCATCGGCGTGCTGACCTGGATGGGCTTCGCCTATGCGGGCGCCCATCGCGGGCCTAACCCGATCTACTGGGCCGCAACGCCTGCGACCGAGTGGATCCAGCTCGGCGTCACCTTCGTCGCCTTCCTGCTGGCCGTGCCCGGCCTTGCGACCCCGAACCCCACCAGCGTGCGCCAGGAGGCGACGCTGGAGCGGCCGGACGCGATCAAGGGCATGCTGCGCATCACCCGACATCCGTTCCTCTGCGGCGTCGCGCTGTGGGCGGCGGGCCACCTGATGGTCAACGGCGACCTCGCCAGCCTGATCCTGTTCGGCACGCTGCTGATCCTGGCCATCGTTGGCCCGCTCAGCATCGACGCCAAACGCCGGCGCGCGCTCGGCCCGACGTGGGACGCTTTCGCCGCCCAGACCTCGGCCGTCCCGTTCGCGGCGATCGCGCAGGGACGCCAGACGCTGAAACTCGGCGAGATCGGCTGGTGGCGACTGGGGTTGGCGATCGTCATCTGGGCGGCCCTGGTCTGGGCCCACCCCATGCTGTTCGGCGTCTCCCCGCTGCCGGTCGGCTGATCCGACCATTTCGAGCAAGCGGCGGTCCCTAGCCGCGCCCACTGCGCTTCCCGACGGCCCTGTGGTACAGGGCGGCAAACAAGCGCTGGGGTTCAGTCATGTTGCCTTCAAAGCGTATTTCTGCTTTCGCGCCCACCTGCGCCGCCCTCCTCTCCTGTGTCTCCCTTGCTTGGCCGAGCGGCGGCTGGTCGCAGGTTCCCGATCGTCGCGGCCCGGCCTCGCGAATAGAGCCCATACGTTCTGGGCTACCGATCAGCGCGCGAGGTTTGGTTCCCGTGCAAGGCGGCCAGGTTGTCTATGACGCCACCCAAGGCGTCTATTGGCTGGCGGACGCGAACCTCGCGAGCCACACGTCGGTCCGAGCGCAGATGAACGTCTCCGGGATCGATCCGAACGGGGCTATGGACTTCCAGACGGCTTTGGCGTGGGTCGGCGCGCTCAACGCCGCCAGCTACCTCGGCCACAACAACTGGCAGCTGCCGGTAACGCCGAAAACGGACAGCACCTGCGACGACACCGGTTCGCAAGGCGGCTCGTTCGGTCCCGGCTGCCAGGCCAGCGCGTTAGGAAACCTGTTCTACGTCGGCCTGAAGGCGAGCTACCCGGACGGCGTCCTGCCCAACTTTACGGTCGCCGCGCCACGTTTCTTCCAGAACATGGCGCTCTCGTACTACTGGGCGGCCCAGAACGATGGCGGTCAAGGCAACGGCAGTCGCGGAGGCGGGCAGGAAATGTTCTCCTTCGTCAACAACATCAAAGGCGGGACGACGAAAAACGACATATATTACTATGTGCTTCCAAAGTATCTCGGATACGTCGGCAGCAGCACAGCGCCTCCATGCAAGCAGAACGCGCCCACGGTTTCCGTCTATTCCAGCGGCGAGGCGGCTGGACAGGCAATATATGATTGCGCAACACAAACGACTTGGCCGATCGATGCGAACCTCGCGGAGACGCACAGGCGCGGATTCAGCGGCACGGTGTCGATCAGCGACAACAACGGACCGCTGACGCCGCCAAAGATCAACCACGGCGCCATGCTGTTCGCCACCGCGCAAGACTGGATCAAGGAACTGCGCAACGACGGCTACCTCACGGTGCACGATTGGGAGCTGCCGGCGAATTCGCAGGACTTCCTTGACTTGGTCGGGGACATTGAGCTCGCGCCGGGCGATCCGGCCATGATGTCCACCCTGAACGTCGGTCCCTTCCAGAACCTGCAACCCTTCTTCTACTGGGGCTGCCAGCGCGGCCCCAAGGGCAGCAGCCAATCGCCTTGTCCCGCCGCACCGACCACACAGATACCGGCCACCGGTTACGCGCCGCCGGCTCGCACGAGCGCCGGGCTCAAGGCGATGGCGTGGTCGTTCGACTTCGGCCACGGCGTTCAGTCGACCAGCGCGATCGTCCAGAAGTATTTCGTCATGGTCTATTATGTGGACCAGCCACCGCCGCCCCGCCGCTGCAATACGCCCATCCAGTGTTGCATCGCCGCGGGCGGGCAATGGGGGAATGGCCGCTGCCAGTGATGGGCGGTTGAGAACCGCCTTAGGCCTCGCGCAAGTTTATCCCGGTCTGGCTACATCAGGACAGGGCAAAATCCATCGCCGCCTTGGCGTGGAGCTCGGCGGTGTCGAACATCGGGATCGGCAGGTCTTCCTGCTTCACCAGCAGCCCGAACTCGGTGCAGCCGAGGATCACGCCATCCACGCCCTCGCCGCGCACGGCGCTCTCGACCATCGCCACCATCGCGTCCTTTGACGCCAGCTTGAAGCGGCCTTGCACCAGTTCGTCGAAGATGATCGCGTGCAGGCGGATGCGGTCGGGCTCGGCCGGGATCAGCGCCTCGACACCGTGCCGGCGCAGGCGCTCGCGATAGAACGGCTGCTCCATGGTGAAGCGGGTCGCCAGCAGCAGCGGGCGCCTGACGCCGCTGGCCTTGATCGCCGCCGCCGTCGCTTCGGCGACATGGATCAGCGGGACGCCGACGGACGCCGCCACGTCGTCGGCCATACGGTGCATGGTGTTGGCGCAGATCACGATCGCTTCAGCGCCGGCCCGCTCCAGCCGCCGCGCGGCTTCGACCATCTCCGACGTCGCCTCGTCCCACAGCCCGGCCGCCTGCATCCGCGCGATCGGAGCGAAGTCCACCGAGACCAGCACCAGGCTCGCAGAGTGCTGGCCGCCCAGCCGCTCGCGGGCCATGCGGTTGAGGAACTGGTAGTAGAGCGTGGTGCTCTCCCAGCTCATCCCGCCGATGAGACCGATGGTCTTCACGCCGCGGCGAACTCGTCGATCATCTTGAACACCTGCTCGAGGTCGTGGGCGATGCCTTCCACCCGTGACCGGTCGACCAGGGTAGAGAACATGTTCCCGACCTCGAAGCGGTTTGGCCCTTCCAGCGCGATCAACAGCTCGCTTTGAGCGAACGCACAGCGAATATGACCGCCGGCGTACGCCGCCTCCAGATCGACCAGCTGCTGCATGAACGCCGGCGTCAGGATTTCGCGCGCCTCGACCTGGTCGGAGGCGAAGACGGCGAACGCCTTGTTGAACACCGCATCCTCCAGACCCACCGATTGCAGGCCGTGGGGACATTCGAAACTCTTCAGCCAGCCGGTGTTGCGCAGCACGACGGTGGTCGAGGCAAGCCGCCGGGGCGTCACTAGACGGAACAGCTGACCCTGAAAGACCAGAGACCGGTTCTTGCCGGAGCCCTGGTGCAGCACGGCCTCGCAGATGGTGAAGTCGACCCCCGCGCGCCGGCCGCTGAGGAAGTCCGTGAACGACTTGTCGCTGGGCTTGGGCAACAGGTTGAGCGCCAGGAAGTTCCCGAACGAGGGGCCATCGGCGCCGGCGGCGCTGTAGCGGACGCCGAGCGGCTCGCAGAGGGCGCTGATGATGCCGACCTTGGCGTTCTTGGCGACTGCGGAGATCGGCAGGTAGCCGAGCACCGCCGCCACCACCATGGTCGCCAGCGCGATGCGGAAGTCGACGGTATGCGCCGCGCCGCCGGTCAGGCTCGGCGTCATCAAGTTCTCGAGGAACACCAGCACGGCGCCGGCGGCGATCGCCAGGGCGAAGGCCTTCACAGCCCCCTTGCGCTCGGCCTCGCGCTTGACCAGCTCCGGCTCGATCCTGGCCTGGTAGAGCTCGTCGAACGCCGCCCCTTCCAGCGGATCGCCGGCCGGCGCCAGGCGGTGGCCGAACGCGTCGGCGCTAGGCCGCGCCGCTCGCGCGGCCACCCCCTGATCTTCGACCGCGAGGGTCACGACGAGGCGCTCTGGTTCAGGGCCGTCGCGGCCACGTGGCCGAACCAGACCGCGACCAGGCACAGCACCACCGAAGCGACGACGTTGGCGCCGGCGCGGACCATGTCGCCGTCGCGCACCAGGTTCAGAGTCTGCAGGCTGAAGGAGGAAAAGGTGGTGTAGCCGCCGCAGATGCCAACCATAACGAACTGCCGTGCATCCGGCGCCACCAGCACGCGGCCGTCGGGGCCGGTCAGGGTGGCGAAGAACCCGATCACGAGTGAGCCGAGCACGTTGATGATCAAAGTGCCCCACGGAAACGTCTCGCCGATCCATCGCGCCGCCAGGCTGGAGCAGCCGTAGCGGGCCATGCTGCCCAGCGCCCCGCCCAAGGCGATCCAGACATAGGTGATCACACCGCCTCCCCTTGCCCGCGACGCTGGGCCCGCCCAGACTCTGCTTGCTAACAGACTCCGCTAGCTAACAGGCCGTCACGCCAGGGTCACGAAGGACGCGTCATGAAACTGCCCCGCCAAGCGGCGCTGTTGCGCATCTACACGGAGGAAGCGCGCCGGGACGGGACGCGGCCGCTCTATGAGTCGGTCGTGATCAAGGCGCGCGATACCGGTCTTGCCGGCGCCACGGTGCTGCGCGGTCCGATGGGCTTTGGCGAGTCGGCGCAGCTTCACACCGCCAAGATCCTCGACCTATCGGCCAACCTGCCGCTGGTGATCGAGATCGTCGATACGGAGGAAAAGCTGCGCGCTTTCGCCGACACGCTCGAAGGCATGAGGGACATCGGTCTCGTCACCCTGGAGAAGGTGGAGGTGCTGCACTATGGCCACGCCAGAGCCGCGTCGCGGCGCAGCTAGGCTTCACGCCGAGATGTAGGCCTTCAGGGTCTCGGCTTCGGCGACCGTCTCGGCGATCTTGGATTTTACCAGGTCGCCGATCGAGACGATGCCGATCAGGCGTCCCTCCTGGCAGACCGGCAAGTGGCGGATGCGTCGATCGGTCATCCGCTCGAGCAGCTGGTCGACGGTCTCCGCCGGATCGGCGAACACCACGTCCTTGGTCATGCAGGCGGTGACCGGCTCGGTCAGGCCATCGGCGCCGCGCTCGGCGACGATCCGCACGATGTCCCGTTCGGAGACAATGCCTGCAACGTCACGGTCCTGGTCCAGCACCACCATGGCGCCGACGCGGCGCGCTACGAGCAGGGCGGCGACGGCGGCGACGCTGTCGGTGGGCGAGGCCGTGAAGACCATGTCGCCCTTCTGCTTCAGTATCTGGGATACAAGCATGTTGTTTCCTCCCTCGTTCCCATTGGCGCCGAGCGTCGCGCCGAATACGGGGAGAATCAAAGCGCTATTGCGTGAAGGCGGCGTCGCTTGCTCCCGCGAGGCGGGCGAACGGACCGATCAGCAGCACGCCGGCGAGGTAGCCGGCCAGGTGGGCCTGCCAGGCCACCGGCATGCCGGCAGCGCCGGGTGTAAGGCCGGTGACGCCCAGGATCACATTGGCGATGGTCCAGGCGGCCGCCATGCCGAGCACGGTGCGGCCGAACATCGGGCCGATGCGCCCGCGCCCCTCGATCAGACGCGACGCCGCGCCCAGCAGTCCGGAAACCGCGCCGGAAGCGCCGACCACCGGATCGACGTCATGCGGATCGGCTGCCAGGAAGCCCAGCCCGGCCAGCACGCCACAGGCAAGGTAGAAGGCGTAGAACGCCGACGCGCCGCGCACATCGGTCCCCATCAGCCGCGCGGCAGGCGGTCCGAACGCCACGATCGCGGCGCTGTTCATCAGCACGTGCGGCCAGCTGCCGTGCAGGAAAAGTGAGGTCAGCAGCACCTGCCAGCGACCGGCGACCAGGGCCTGAGAGGTCAGCGCCCAGTGCGCCTCCTGGGCCTGGCTGAACGTCGCCGACTGGACCGCATAAAGCGCGATCAGCAGCGCGGGTAACGCGACGATGGTCCACGGCGCGTTGAACATCCGTTCGCGCTCGGGCCGGGGCTGTTCGATTGGCGGGAAGTTGGTCTGGTCCACGTCGGCGAGCCGTCCTTCATCGTGGCGGGGCCCCGGGAAACCAAGGCGTTTGAGGGATCCGGAGGGTCCCGCTCTAGCACGTTAGCGACTGATGCCCTGGCACAGCGGTTGCTTGAGGGGGCCGGTATTGTCCTGTCCTGGAGCGCCGAGCTCATGGTTGAAGTCACTAGCCGAGGCAAGCTTGCCGTTGGCGCGGCCGCCGCGCTGGCGAGCCTCGCGTTCGCCGGCTTGGCCAACGCCCAGACGATGACCGCGAACTCCGCCGCCTACAACGCCGGCTACGGCCGCGCGGCCGACCAGGAGAACCAGCCGGTCGACACCAGCATCCGCGACGCCAACGGCAACCTGGTCGTGGTCGATGGCATCATCCAGGCCGGTCAGGACCAGAGCATTTTCTCCAACTCCGGGGCCGGAGGGGCGTTCGACACCGTCTCCGGCGTCAGCACCTCCAGCGCCGCCTCCGCGGTCGGCAACAATCTGGTGGTGGTGACGCAGGGCAATAACAACACCGTCGTCGTCAATTCGCACCAAACCAACACAGGCAACGTCAGCGCCAGCACGTCGCTGAACGGGGGTGTCAGCAATGACCATTGATCTCTTCAGCGCCGGCAAGCGTCTCACCGCGCTCCTCGGGGCCAGCGGGCTTGTCCTGTCGGCGTGCGCCAGCCCGGTCGCCGGTCCATCGGGACTCTACGCCCAGCCGACCGGCAACGCGCCGGTCGTCGCCAACCCGACGCCCTACTCGGCGGCGCTGGTGTGCGAGGCGGAATACGCTCGCAGCCGCAACCTGAACGCGCCCCGCATCGCCATCGGCCGCATCGCCGACTACACCGGCAAGTACGAAGCCGACGGCTCCGGCCGCAAGCTCACGCAGGGCGCCTCGCTGATGGCGATGAGCGCATTCGCCAAGGCTGGCGTGCCACTGGTCGAGCGCTACGACACCTCGGTCTCGGAACTGGAACTGAAGTACGCCAACTCGAAGTTGATCTCGGACCATCCGATCGCCGGCGGCGCTTCGCCCGCCGACTTCCGCCGCATCATGGCCGGCCAGGTGCCGGGCTCCGACTTCTACCTCGCCGGCGGCATCACTGAGCTCAACTTCAACATCGCCTCCAACGGCCTTAACGCCGACGCCGGCGGCACCAACACCACCGACCCCAAGGGCAGCCTGGGCGCCACCACCTACATCATGAACATCGGCCTCGACCTGCGCCTGATCAACACGCGCACCCTCGAGGTGGTGGACGTGATCTCGTACCAGAAGCAGATCGTCGCCCACCAGGTCGGCGTCGGCATCTTCAAGATCTGGAACGGCGCCGCCGGCGACATCTCGGTCGGCGAAGGCGGCCTCGAGCCGCTGCAGCTGGGCGTCCGTTCGGTGATCGAGCGCGCCACGGTCGAAATGGTCGCCAACCTCTACGGCATGCCCGGCCCCGAGGCCTGCATGCAGGCCGACCCGCTGGGCGACCGCGTCACCACCGGACCGACGGGCGCCTACGTGCCCGCCTACAACAACCTGGAAACCAACAATGCCGCGACTCGCCAAGACCCGAATCGTTGGGACGTCCGCCGCGATCCGCCTCGCGCTCCCGCTCGCGATCCCGCTGGCGATGGCCTGGAGCGGGACCGCTACTAGCCAGAGCACGGTCGGCAACGACCAGACTCAGGGCGGCAACGTCACGGCCTCGCAGCAGCTCGACGTCGTCACCGACTCCAGCGACACCACCGCCGTCACCACGGCGAGCGGCAACAGCTTTATCGGCTCGGTCGTCACCGGCTCGCTCGACGTGACGTCGAGCCAGGCCGTCTCGGGCAATGTCGGCGCCTCGACGGTCATCAACGTGGCCCAGGACGCGGGCCCGACGACGGTGTCGGTCACCGCGGCGACGGGCAACTCCGGGTCGTCCGTCATCCTTGGCGGCGGCACGCTGAGCGGCAGTTTCCTGCAGACCTCCGCCTCGCCGACCGTCGACGCCGAGTCGCAGATCAACGCGGCCAACGCCCAGACGTCTGACGCCTCCTTCTCGGTGCAGGCCGTCGCCAACGGCCAGGAGCTCGGCGCGACCGACAGCGCCATCGGCGCCAACGTCAATCAGTCGAACTCGGCCACCGTCACCGCCAACGGCGGCGTCGTGGTCGGCGATGTGTCCGACCAGGGCTCGTTCGTAGCCATCGGCGCGGGCAACAACCTGACCAGCGCCAGCCAGGGCGCATCGTCCCAGGGGCTCGACGTCACCCAGACCAATACCGGCGCGGTGACCCAGGGCGCCGTGTTCGCCAACTTCGGCCAGAGCGAGATCACCGACACCAGCTCGGTCGCCACCGGCAACAACGCCAACATCACCAATACGCAAGGCGCCCTTTCGGTGACGACAGCTCAGGACAACGAGTCGTTCGTCCACGCCGAGACGGTCGAGACATCATTCGACTGGGGCGGCGCCACGGTCACGGCCGAAGCGGTCGGCAACTCCACCGTGGCGGCCAACGTCGGTCCGAGCCTCGCCCTGAACAACACGCAGCTGAACGGCGCCCAGGGCGTCGAATCCTCCGCCAGCTTCCAGGGCGACACCGGCTTCGACACCTTCGTCAGCTCCAGCGCCACCGGCAACGCCGTCACCGGCTTCGCCTGCTCGGCCTGTGGCGGGGTGATGAACGTCAGCAACAGCCAGACCAACCTCGGCGACGCCGCGGCCAGCACCCAGATCGGCCTCACCGGCAGCGCCCGCTCGGTGTCGGGCGTGGCGACCGCCGTCGGCAACACCGCGACCTTCTACGTCTCCTCGCCGCACTAGCGTTCTGCCAACAAAGAAATTGTCATCCCGGAGAGCCGCGAAGCGGACTCATCCGGGATCTACTTCACCGGGTGCGCCAAGTAGATCCCGGCTCTTCGTTGCTGCGCGGCTGCGGCCGGGATGACACGGTGGGGAAAGCGGGGATGAGTTTTCCTGCGCCGCAGCTCACGTGAATTGCGATTGACAACTCACTAGCGTCCGTGATCCCACAGGCAGGCCGAAAGCCAGCGTGGGAGGCGTCGATGACGCGGACGATCAAGTTCTACTTCGACTTCCTGAGCCCCTATTCGTACCTGGCGCTCAGCCAGCTGGGCGATCTGGCGGCGCGCCAGCGGGCCAGCATCGAGTTCACGCCGATCTCCGTGCTGGCGGTGATGAAGCTGACCGACAACAGCCCCACCACGATCATCAGCAAGGCCAAG
>DATNIH010000316.1:0-13811 GCA_035604515.1 Caulobacteraceae bacterium
GGAGGGGCCGGCCTGAACCCGCAGTCGGCGACGTTTTCGACCTACGCGCCGCTGGGACAGTGCCAGGCGCCAGCGGCTGATGACGGCGGCGTGGGTTGCGCGAAAAGGGCGCCCGCCCAGAACAGGGCCGCCGCAAGGCCCGCGGCGCCAGCCAGACCTTTGAATCCCGCCATGCACCTCCCCCAGATCGGCCAGTCGGCCCCTGCGCAACCTACCGACGGCCGCAAACGACTTCCAGCTGCGACTTGCCGACTCGGCGGCAAAGGTTTGGCTGCGCGCCTTGCAGGCCGGCGATCACTGGCCCGCTTCGTCGAGCGAGTGCCCGACAGCGCCACCATCTGCGCGCTTCACGCCATTGTCCGCCGTCCCATGCGGCGGTGGACGTGATCCGGCACCTCGTCGACCTTTCCGGCTGCGGTCGAATAGCGGACAGCAGAATCTCCCGACGGGAGCTGCGAGCGGCCGTCAACCCTCCTGGACGCCTTTTCCCCTGGCTGCGCCTCTTTCGCGAGCGTTCTCGACCCGTGCTTTGACAATATCGGCGATCAGGCCGTACGGAATTGGTTTGTCCCGCGGGAACCTCAGGTTTCGTCCCGACGGAGCGCACCATCGCCTTTGGGACACCGATCCCGCGACATCCGACGCTGAGCGGGCCGATTGGGAGTGCCGCGGCCCGAGGAAATGTAGAGGCGCGCCGATGAGATGTCAGGGCATCCGCCGCGGACGCCCTTCACAGAACGCCGACGACGCCCGGCCGGCCGTCACTGCGTAAACTTGATCTCCCTGGGGCAGGTCACGTGGATCGATCTTGAGTCAAATGTTGAACCGAAATCGAATGCAAGTTCGCACCAGCGCGGACGGCCCTCGAAGGGCGCCATGCGCATCACAATCTGACACCGCCGATCGCGAGCGTCTGCCTTGGCGCACTGGAGTCCCCGCAAGCACATCGCGCGCGCGTCGCTGATCGCCACGTGTGGCAATGAACCGACGCCGATTGTCCAACCGCTCCTCGTCAAAGAACGCGTAGCATCAACCGCGCCGTCATCGAAAACTATGGCACTGTAGATGGCCGGTTGGCCGAGCGTCTGACCGGCGACTTTGGGCGACAAGGCGAGCGCCCCAAGCGCGATCGTGCACGTCAGGAATGCCAACCCAACGATTCTCGACGCGAAGACGTGTCGGACCTTCTCGCGTTCGCCTTCCGGCACGAACGCTCCATTCCGCCGCCCCATAGCCGGCACCCGGTCATAATCGTCGCGTTCCGTCATAGTGCCGCTATAGTTTGCCCGAAGCGGTCATTGACATGGCGCCTATCCCCGTTCGAGGGGGTTCATTTCAGCTCGGCCTGCGCGGCCTTGACGAAGGCGGTGACATCCGCGTCGGATTGGCCGTCGGGCGAATAGGTCACCCAGAAGAGGCAGTGGGAGGTCGCCAGCTTCGCCGCCCCGCCGAGCCGCTCGACCACGCAGGCGTCGTGTTGCGCATCGAGGTCCCAAGGCGCAAGGCGCAGGGCGGCCTCAAGGGCCATGGCCGCGGCCATCATCTCGCTGCGCGTGCGGGCGGCTTCGAACAGCGCCGCGCCGCGCGCCGCCAGCGCCTTCGCTTCGTCCGGAATCGGTGGCGGCGGCGACACGCCCTGGGCCATCAGCACGCCGTAATAGGCGTAGACCGGATCGCCCAGCACGAAGGCGCCCTCGGCCATGGTCCGCGCGAACAAGCCGGCGTCCACCGACCCTGGCGGCGGCTTCGCCCCGCCGATGTCCGCACCGATCTCCGGGTGAGTCGTGGCGAGCGCCGAGGCCGTCGTCATTACCGCGTGCCGGGCGACCAGGAAACGGGCCACCATTACGCGGATCGCTCCCTGCGGGTAGTCAGCATCATCGCCGCTGAAGAACTGGGTATCGCTCGTCTCCTCGTTGTCGGCGATCATCCCGGTGAGGTCGGCGCCGTGGTCTAGCAGCGCGGCCACCAGGGCGGCATTCTTGCTGAGGATCGCTTCCTGTAGCGCTGAGCACGTCAGGTCCGTGCAGTCCGCCCCAAGCGACAGCAGCATCTCGGCGCTCGCCGCGTCGCCCCGCTCGACGGCTAAGTCTAGCGCCGACTTGCCGTCGGCGCCCCGCGCCTCGACATCGGCGCCGGCGTCGACCATGGCCCGCATCAGCGCCGGATCACCGCGGGCGGCGTCGAGGGGCGCGACGTCCTTCACGGTGTCAAGTTGCGCGCCATAGGCCAGTAGCAGGGTGAGCAGGCGCCGGTCGCCTTGGCCGGACAAGGTCAGGGCCACCCTCACCGCCTCCGGATCGCTCGCCTCGGCATGGGCCTCGAGCAGGGTCTTGATCGCCGGTAGGACGTCGCCGATCGACGCCCCGCCGCTAGCATAGGAGGAGAGGCAGGCCAGCGGCGTCCAGCCGTTGCTGTCCTTGGCGTTGGCATCGGCCCCGGCGGCCAGCAGCAGGTCGATCGTCGCCAGGTCGCCGGCCGAATGGGCCGAGCGGCGAGCCGCCCAGATCAGCGGGGTCGCTTGGCCGGATGGCGTGCGACCGTCCACGGCCGCCCCGGCGGCCAGCAGCGCCGCCGTCAGCGTCGCGTCGCCGCGCTGCGCCGCCCAGGACAGCGGCGTCAGATAATCGGAATCGGCGATGGTTGTCGCTGGGCTGGCGTGATGAGCCAGAAGCAGCAGGGCGACGTCCGCATGGCCCGCGGCCAGCGCCCAGGACAGCGGTGGTCTGTCCTTTTCGATTGCGTTCGGGTCCGCGCCTCGGTCGAGCAGCACCTCCACCTGCGCCAGGTCGCCGTTGAACGCCGGGTAGCACAGGGCACAATCGGCCCGGCCGAGTCCCGGCGCGGCGCAGGCCATCGCTGCCAAGGCGCCGATCAGGCTCGCCTGCGCGCCTAGCACGGCGGAGGCGGCTCCAAGGCCCCGCTGCCCGGCCGCCCGGGGATGGCTGTGCCGGGGACCACGCGACCGGACGGGACGGCCTTGCAGCCGGCCTTCACGACATTGTCCCTGTAGACGTCCATGCCGTGGCAATCGAGCGTCGGCGCATCACCGCAGGCGAAGGTCCGGACCGCAAGCCGCGGCGCCGTCTCGTGGATCACGTCGACAAACGTCGCAAGGCGCAACAGGCCCAGCGAGGCCAGCGCTGTCGTTCCCATTGTACCGCCGCCGGCAAGCAGCGAAATGGGCGGTACCGGATCGCCCCGGTTGACCATCACTTGCACGGACCTAACCTTGCCCGAGCGCACCAAGTCGTCCCACATCTTCAGGCTTTCGACGGTGATCTGAGGGCCGTACAGCGTCACGCTGTCAGCGACCACGTCGCCGCGTTCCAGCGCGGCCAGGCAGACCATCGCCCCGTTTGAGTGGCAGGCCAACTCGTCGAAATAACGTCCGCGCAGACTGGCATAGAGTTCGCGCGTGTCGGCCGAGAACGAGCCGTTGCTCATCTCGTCGAACACAACCCGAGTCGCCAGATCCGTCAGGGCGTCGGTGGAGGCGGCAATGCCGAGCACGAAATTATAGCGATCGAAGTCCACGCCGGCGGCGTACGGAAGGTTCGACAGCCGCATCTGGGCGTCCATCATAGCGTGCGAGCGCGCCACCAGGGCCGGATCGGCGGTCTGGACGTTGAAGCCGGTGATCCAGGTGGTGCCGCCGATCAGGCCGCGTCCCGAGGGCGTGTAGCGACGACCATCGCGGACCACTTGGGCTGACTCGGAATCGGCCGGCGGGTTCAGCGGCGTCGTTGCTTCGGCGGCGGCAAGCGCCGCGCGATAAGCCTCGACGCCGCGCTCGTGGGCGGCATAGGCCGCCGCCAGGCGCGCGCTCTCCTGCTGGCAGGCCGTGATCTTGGCCGCGTCTTCCTTGCTGACCGCCGAGCAGTTGGCCTGCTGCTGCGCAGTTTCAGTGTCCAGGGCCGCCCGCTCGGCCGCCAAGTTGGCCCGCCAGGCAGCCAGATCCCTGGCCGGGTCGCGGTCGACCGGCGGCGGGGTCGGCTGCATGGCCGCCGAAGTCCCGGCCACGATCATCGCCGCCAGCAGGGCGAGGCCGATCTTCAAGACTTGCTGCTCTTTGCCGCCGGGATCGGCGCATCCAGGGTGTCGGGCGGCGGGTGGAAGCCGAGGTTAAGGAGGGCGTCGGAGACCTGCTGCTTGGCCGTATCCTCGTCGTGGGCGTAGGTCTTCAGCTGCGCCCTTAGTCCCTCCTGGTACACCGTGGCCATGGCCGCTCCTGGCCCGCCGGCGTCGATGGTTCTTTGGTACCCATCGATGGACGCTCTCGTCTCGCGCACCGTCTCCTCAGCCTTGCGATAGCCGGTCAGCGCCGATTTCACCGCCGCGTTGTCGCGGGCCGCCGGCGGCAGGCGTTCGGCCATGACGTCGGCGCGATAGGGCGCGGCCTCCGGCTTGTTGAAGGCGATGGGCTTGGCGGCCCGACACGGGGCGGCCGAGAGAACGCAGTCGGCGTTGGCCTTCATCTCTTCCGGCGTCGCGGCGGCCAACGCGTCCTGGCCCGAGCCGTTGGCGCTCACCAGCTGGGCGCTAGCGCTGTCGAGCTTCGCCGTTTGCGTACGCAGCGGTCCCGCCGCCGCCCTCTGCCGTTCGAGGTCGGCGCCCGGCGCCCATGGGCCGGAGAGGTGGTGGCCGCCGTCGGAAAAGGCGACGGCCCGGGCGTCCGCTCGCGCCGCGGCCGTCGCCGCCCTGGCGCTCGCCGCCGCCGCCGCCTGGTTGGCCTTGGCCCTCGCCGCTGCCACCTCGGCGTCGGCCTTGGGCCCGGCGCTCGCCCTGGCGGCCGTGTCGCGCTTAGCCTGGTCCTCGGCGGCGATCTGGGCCTGCAGTTGCTGTATGGTCAGTGGGTTCTGGGCGATCGGCTCGGCGGCCTGCAGATAGGCCAGCGCCGCACGCTTGTCGCCCGTCTCCAGCGCAAGATTGGCGAGCACCACGTTGATCGAGGCCCTCACGTTCGGCCCGTCGCGCAGGCTCTGGGCCTGCCGGTAGAGCTGCAGCGCCCCCTGGTAGTCGTGGTTCGAGAACGCCGCCTGGGCGCTGCTCCAGACGTTGTCGTAGCGGGCGTTGGCCGCCGCCCGGTCCTGCACCGCCTCCTGGTCGGCCTGCTGGCGCTGAGCACGACGTGCTTGGGCGCAGGCCGCGTCGCACGGCGGCGGGCCGGCGTAACCGTGATGTGAGCAGTCGACGCCGAGCTGCGCGCAAGCGCTCTGGGCGGCCGCGCCGCTCGTCCACACCAGCGCCAGGGCGAGCACTGCGCCCACCGTCCCGATCTTCTGCTCGGGCGAGCCCGTCATCGCGTCCGCTTTGATTGCAAGCAAAGCTTCCAGCAGCGAGAGCGGGAAATCAAGCCTCCGTCGTCCGTCGTGCTCAACGGCTATGTTGCGTCGAGTTCGGCACTTCGGGTCTGATGCACCCTGTGGCAGGGTGGGCGCTTGGTCGGGGGCGTTCATCATCGGCGTGCATGCAGAGCCGTACCCCCCTGACGGACAAGACGGCCTGCCTCCCTGTGCAGCTCTGACGCGAAGTTGGCGGCTGACACAAGACCCTTCGTGACGGCCGCATTGACCTTCGACACTTTACCGGATAGGAATACATTCCCTGACGGTAAAATGAAGAGGCGCGATTCATGCCGCAAGTGGTCCGCTCCATAGAGATCCACGCGCCGCCTAGCGCCGTCTGGCGTTGGCTGGCGACGCAGGAGGCGCTTCGCCGCTGGATCAGCCCGAACCTCGAGATCGATCTGAAGATTGGGGGCGAATACCGGATGCTCGGCGCCGACAACGAAACCTGGGTCAGCGGTCGGGTGCTGGAGCTCGCGCCAGAAGGCGCGCTGGTGCTGTCCTGGATGGAGGAAGGACGCGACTGGGTGCATCCGGCCCGGCTGGTCATCACCCTGACTCCCACGCCGGCCGGCACGCAGGTAACCCTCGGCCATGACGGCTTTGCCGGGATCGGCAAGCCCGGCTGGCCGCAGACAGTGCAGGCCTATGAGCGCGGCGCCGACCGTCACGAGGTTCTGCAGAAGCTGGCTGATCTCGTGGCCGCGGGCGTCGGTGCGTAACAATAGCGACGATCTGTTCCGGACCCTGGCCGATCCCACACGCCGCCGCATCCTCGATCTGCTGGCGGAGCGCGGTACGCTGACTGTCAGCGAGTTGGCAGCCGAGTTTCCCGACCTAGCCTACTCGGGCGTCTCCAAGCACCTGATGGGGCTGCGCGCGGCGCGCCTGGTCAGTGCGAGACGCAAGGGCCGGCAGCGGTTCTACCGCCTCGACGGCCGCGCCATGGCCGAGGCGCTGGCGCCGTGGCTAGCGAAGTACGAGCCCTATTGGTCCGCAGCGCTGGAACGGCTGCGCAATCTCGCGGAAGAACCCTAGCTTCAGCCGGCCCTAGAGGCGCTTCGCTCGCGCTCGCCACCGCTTCGCGAACAGCCAGTAGATCGGCAGCGGTGCGACCGCGACCGCTGCCGAGCCGGCGCCCGCGAGGGGATCATCCCAAACCATCACGCCGATGAGGCCGACCTGGATCAGGGCGGCGCCAACTGCGATCCAAGGGAACAGCGGCATCCGCCATGGACGCGGCAGATCGGGCTCGGCGACGCGAAGCTTGATAGCGGCAAGGCAGATCATCAGGATCGCACCGATAGACCAGGGCGCATAAATGCGCACGATGCTCTCATAGCTGCCGGTGGCGGCAAAGATCAGCGAGGCCCCGGCCATCAACGCCACGCTGCGGCGAGGCGTGCCGCCAGGCGCCACTGCCGCAAGCACCGGCGGCAAGACGCCATCGCGCGCCATCCGGAAGGTGACACGAGATGCGGACATGATCTGCAGATTGACGATCGCCGCCAGGGAGAAGAGGCCAAGCGCCGTAATCACCTTGTCGCCGGGCGCTCCCATGGAATTCCTGGCGGCATCGCCGACGGCGAGCGTGGAGCCGGCGATCGCCGCCGGGCTGAGCACGTGCAGGACCGCGGCGTTGATCAACACATAGAGCACGGCGACCGCGCCGATCCCCCAGAAGGTCGCGCGGGCGATGTTCCGATCGGGCCGGTGCACCTCCTCCGAGAAGTAGATCGCCGCGTCCCAGCCGGCGTAGGTCTGGTAGATCACGCGAATCGCCATCACCAGGGCGCCGATGCTCGAGATCGCGGCCAGATGGATTGGCGCAGCGGCCGCAACCGGCGCCCTGGACGAGGCGAACAGGATGGCCACGAGCACCAAGAAGGCCGCGCCCTTGAGGCCACTGGCCACGCTCTGCGAGGCGCCGCTGATCCGCGTGCCGGTCCAATTGATGATGGCGACACCGACGATGAGGCCGCAGCCGAGGACGTTGTTGGGGACCCCCTGCGCGAAGCCAAGTCGATGGACGTACTCGGCGAAGACCGCGGACATGAAGCCGTTGGCGGCCACGTTCTGCAGCCAGGCCAGCCAGCCAGTCAGAAACCCGATAGACGGTCCGAATGCGCGCTCCGCGATCGGGTAGGCCCCGCCGGCGTGGGGAATGGATGATCCTGCCTCTACGAGCGGCATGGCGGTCAACATCGCGAAGCCGCCGCCGAGCGCCCAGGCCAAGAGGATAAGCGGCGGGCTGGTGATGCCCTGCGCCACCACGCCGGGGGCGCGCATAATTCCGGAGCCGACCATGCCACCGACCACGACCGCCAGCCCGAACAACAGTCCAAGAACGCGCAACAGGGGCTTTGGCGCGGCGGCCGGGGCCGCTTCCTGGCTCATTCCCCGCGCCAAGCCGCCAGCGCGGGGCCGAGCGCCTCTGTCAGTGGGCCAAGCCAAGGCTCGTAGTTCCGCCACTGGTCGAGGCCGTCGCGGAAGATCGGACGGCGCACCTGCTCGGAACTGACCGTCCTCACCGGCCGATCGTTCTCATGGAAGCTAAGGCAAGCGTCCTCGAAATCGAGGCCGCAATGATCGAGCAGCCGCCTCACCTCGCCTTCCGTGTCGTCGACCAGATCCTCGTAGATCACCCGATGAACGCGCCCCGGCAACACGACATCGAAGTGGTCCATCAGCTCCACGTAGTCGCGATAGTAGAGGCCAAGGTCGGCGAGGTCGTAGGTGAAGGCTTGGCCCTGGGCGAAGTGTTGCTTGAACGCGGAGAAGCAGCAGGCGATCGGATGACGGCGCGCGTCGATGATCGTGGCGTTCGGCAGGATGAGACTGATCAAGCCAGCGTGCTGGAAATTGTTCGGCATCTTGTCGATGAACCGCGGTCGTCCAAGTCGGCGCTGTGACCGCGTCGACGTGAGATAGCGCTCGCCTAGTGGCGCCGCTTCCCCGACGGTGAGCGCCGCCACACCCTCCGGATAGGGCCCAAGACTGTCCGCGACAAAGCCGATGTCGGGCAGCTCCATCGTGCCTTCGACCGAAGAATGACTGGCCAGGATCTGCTCGATCAGGGTCGACCCGGATCGCGGCAGGCCGACGATGAAGATCGGATCAGGCGCTTTGGCGCCGAATGTCCGGCGGGCGGCGAAGAAGTCCGCGGTGAAAAGAACCTTCGCGCGGTGCATTCGCGCGGTGAATTCGGCCGCATCGTAGGGTGCCTCGGCGCGGCGCTGCGCGGACCCGGCGGCATAGCTGGCGAATGAGGCGGCGTAGTCGCCGCGGTCCTCCAGCGCCTTACCGAGCGCGAACGCGAGCTGCGTGCGGCTTTCGAGGGCCAGCTCTGGCTGATCGGCGATGTGCCGCATCGCAGTCACCTCGTCATCGCTGAACGCTGCGACCTTGAGGTTGGCGAGCCCCAGGTAGGCCTCAACCAGCATGGGATCGAAACCGATGCACCGCCGAAACGCCGCCACCGCCTCCCCGCTGCGCCCTACAGTGCGCAGCGCATGGCCGTAGTTGAGCCAGATCTGCGGCTGGTTCGGGTGGGCGGTGAGCAAGGCCTCGTGGACGTTCATCGCCCGCTCGAACTCACCCAACAGGGCGAGATTGGCGGCCATCAGGTTCTGATAGGCGGCGTTGTTGGGCTCGGCCGCAAGCAGGCGCTCCAGGTGCGGCAAGGCCTCTGCGGCGCGCTGCTGGTGGAACAGCGCCCTGGCGAGCCGGAAGCGGGCCCGATCGTCCTCGGGCGTTTGGTCCAGCACATGAGCGAACAGGGTCGCTGCGTCAGCATACCGCCTTTGGCGCGCGTAGACCTCGGCGAGCAGGCCGACGACATCCGGGTCGTCCGGATTGCTTGCCGCGAGCGGACGCAGCACCTGTTCCGCCTCGGTGATCCGCCCGAAATGCAGCGCCTCGGCGGCCGGCTTCAGCTGCGGATCCTGCACCATGGCGCGGTCGTGCTCGGCGAAGGCTGCTTCGGCGCCGCGGGCGTCGCCGGCAACGAACAACAGGTCGCCGAGTGTGCGCCAGGCTTCGGCGTTCTCGCGGTTTAGCCCCGTCGCGGTCCGCAGCGCGGTAATCGCGGCGTCGCGCTCCCCGACGTCGGCCAACGCGACTCCGAGCTCGTACTGGGTCAGCGCGGCCCTCGGGAAAGCCCGGGACAAAGGCTCGAGCACCGCGATCGCCGCAGCGGCCCTGCCCTGGCGGCGCAACGCCGAGCTCATGATCAGGCTAGCGTTCGGGTCGCCAGGCGCGACCTGCAGCACTGCGCGAGCTTCGCGCTCGGCCGCGGGCGGATCGGTCGCCAGCAGCGCCGCCGCCCTGCCGATCGCTGCTTTGAGGGTCGCCGTGTCCATCGCAGCTGCATAGCACCATGCAAAGGACGCGCGACCCGGTCGGGACAACGCTTCGGGCGACCGAAGGACGCTTCCGTCAGAAGTCGAGCGTAACGCGTCCGTACCAGTAACCGCCGTTGATGCCCCAGGGTGAGAAAGCGACGGGCGCGCCATACACGTTGGCGCCGTCGGCCGGACGGACGCCGCCGGGTGTCGGCGGAACCTTTGGCGGCCTTTGGTCGAACAGGTTGTTGGCCCCCATGTCGATCTTGAGCATCTTGGTCAGCTGGTACCCGACATCGAGATCGGTGATGCCGGTGACGTTGATCTTCTCCTGCACCGCGTTCGCCCCGGCGCCGGTGCCGTTGGTGCTGACGATCAGCGAGCTTGGGCCATAGATCGACTCGCGGACGTTTGCCGACCACTTGTCCATGGACCAGAAGGCGCCGAGGATTACCTTCTCCTTGGGTACCGCAGTCGTCAGTTCTCCGAGGGCCGTCGGGCCGAGAATGGTGGTCTGGCCGAAGGCGGGGTTGGCGACCACGGCCGGAAGCGGTGACTGCTTGGTGACGGCGGTTTCGTTGTAGTTGAAGCCGACCGACCAATCGACGTGGCCATGCTCGCCGAAGTCCGACGCGTAGTCGGCGACGACCTCCGCGCCTTGCGTACGGGTGTTGGCCGCGTTGGTGAAGACGCTGACACCGACGTAGCTGACCGTCGGGTCGATGACGTTGCCGTGCGCGGCGATGGCGTTCAGCACCCCGGCAGAGACCACGGTCGTGCCGACCAGGCCCAACAGCGTGCCGGTCGCGACGATGCGCTGGTCGATGTAGATCAAGTAGCCGTCGGCGGTGATGGTCAGATTGTCCAGCGGGTGGGCGACGAAGCCAATGCTGAAGTTGGTCGACTTCTCCGGCTTCAAATGTTGGAACCCGGCGTCCTGCGCCGCCACCGAATTGGCGGGCAGCTGGATCACGGCGAAGGTCGGAGCGACGTTGGTGGCGGAATAGTACTCCTCGTCCAGCGTCGGCGCCCTGAAGCCGGTGCTGACGGTCCCGCGCAACGCGAACGTTGGGGTGAAGTCGTAGCGGGCGGTGAGCTTGCCCACCGCCGTATCGCCGAAGTCGCTGAAGGTCTCGTAGCGGCCGGCGAGGTCGAGATGGAGATTCGCGATCGGATCGGCTGCGAAGTCGACGTAGCCGGCGTAGCCGGTACGCGAGTGGGAGCCCGCGTCCGTGAGCTGGAAGCCCGGGAACGACTGGCCGCCTTCTTTGTAGGTGGCGGCCGCATCGCCGTCGCCGATCGTGTACTTCTCGCGGCGCGCCTCGGCCCCGAAAGCCACGTTCAGCGGCGAGGCCCAACCGAGATCGACGTCGCGGCTAATATCGAGGTTGGTGGTCCATTGGTCGGCGATAAAGGTGCCGTCGAAGAAGTCCGTCGGCGTGAAGTGCGTGTCGATAAACAGCGCGCGGTTGGCGGAGTGGATGGTGCTGATCTTGTCGAGGTCGCGGCCGTAAGTGGTCGAGAGGTCCCAGTTCCAGTCGTGGATCTTGCCCTTCAACCCCGCGGTGAACGCGTAGTCGTCCTCGGCCAACGCCTCTTCAGGATCGAAGCCGTCCGGGAAAGGCACCAGCAACGTCTCGCCCGCAGGACAGGCGATACCCGTGGGCGCGTCGCCGGGCGTGCTGCAGCCAATCACCTTGCTGGGCACTCGGTAGTTCTCGAATGACTGCGCGGTACGGTGGCCGTAACTGCCGAAGCTGTAGACTTGGACGTTCTCGTTGATGTCGTAGGCGCCGTTGAAGAACGAATTGAAGAGGCTGTACTGGGCATCGCCGTTGATCTTGTTGACGAACGGAAAATTTGACCCGTGCGGCACGCCAGCCGCGTCGACGGCATTGTCGCCAGCCAGTAGCGTGCCATCGGGGTTCTCTACCCGCCGGTCGATCCCGGCCTGCTGGCTGAAGCCGTGATAGCGCCACTCGCCGGTGACGTTCAGGAAGCCCTTGTCACCAAGGTTGAAGCCCGAATTGAACGACAGGGCGCCGGTGGCGCCGTCGCCCTGATAGTACTCTCCTCCTGTTCCAGTGACTGTGGTGCCCGACGAATTGGTCTTCAGGATGATATTGACGACCCCGGCGATGGCGTCGGACCCGTATTGGGCCGCCGCGCCGTCCTGCAGCACCTCGACGTGGTCGATTGCGGAGACCGGGATGAAGCTGAGGTCGGCGGTGGCCGCGCCCTGGTAGGGGCTGCCGTCGACGTGGAGGTTGCTGGTGGGGTGACGCCGCTTGCCATCAACCAACACCAGAGTGTCGTTCGGATTGAGGCCGCGCAGAGCGGCCGTGAGCGTGAGGTTGGCGGTATCGCCGCCTACGGCCTCAGCATTGAACGACGGCAGGTTCTGGGCCAGCGATTGAATCAGGTCGGGTTGTCCGACCCGCTTGAGGGCGGCGGCGCCGACGAGTTGGATTGGCGCGGCGCTGTTAGCCACCGTTACCCCGGTCTGTCTGGTGCCGGTGACGATCACTTCGCCGACGTTGGTAGCCGTTCCTGCGGAGGTGGAATCGGAAGTGGCGTCCGCGGTCGCGTCCGCGGTTGCCGCGTAGCTTGGCGCGGCGATCCCCATCGCCATTAGCAGGGCCGTGAGGCTCCCGCTGCACATCAACTTATTCACGTCCTGATCTCCGTCGGTTGAATATCCGCGCTGTCCAGGCGTGTTTCCCCCTGACTATGACCGGGTCCGTTGCCGACGGACAAAGCCAAGCCACCGCCGACACATAGATCTCAACTGACGAGATCTCGTCGGAGCAAGATGTGTTTTTCTAAGTCACCCTCAATCGTTTTCTCGGATTGAACACCGAGCTGATCGACATCCCCTGAAAGTCTGAGCCGCCTTTTCGGACTGAAGTGCCGCGTCACTGACCGTGCAAGAGTTACTGACCGGAAGTGACCGGATTCAAAGTTGGCCTGTCTTATTTGCTTCGTAATCGCGCGAGCGGCAGATTCCGTGCCCAAGCGGTGAGCAGAGGCGACAGCTTCACCCCTTGCCCTGGGGCGCCGCGCCGGCTTTGAGGGTCTTGCCCATGCGGACCAGCGGCACCAGCCACGCCCTTTGGCGTGTCGGCGCTGAACCGCTCGATCAGGTGGTAACCGCAGGCCCGGTAGAGCGGCTCGCCGGCCAGGGTTGCAGCCAGCTCGCAGCGCGCAAATCCCTCTGCCGCCGCAGCGCCTCACAGGCGGCCAGGATCATCCGACCGATTCCGCGCCGCGTGAAAAGCGGATGCGTGTACATGGACCGGATCCGCGCGGCGTCGCACGCCGGGTCCAGCAGGGCGGCGTCTCGGCCCGCCGAGTGGTCGCCGCCGAACAGCGTGGCCCGACGGCTCCAGCCGCCGCAGCCGGCGAACCGGGCTGCGCCGAGCGCATCCGCCTCGACGACGAAGTAGGTGCGGTCAGCCACCAACTGGCTGTCGAGCCCCGTGATCGAGAAAGACGCCTCGACCTGCTCGCTTGACAGGAAGCCGGCCTGCAGCTCGCCAATGGCAGCATTCATCAAGGCATTCTGCGCCGGCAGATCCCCCTCCAGCGCCAGGCGCAGCGTCAAGCCATCGCGAAGGTCACGCATGGGTCCACACAGTCCTGTGCTCGCCATCGCCCCCCGGCGGCGCGGCCACGGACGCACCCAAGGCGGCTCGCAGGGTCTCTGCCTAGTAATTCAACCAGCTGCGAGGCTAGGTGCCCGCCACCAGGACATACCCACGCAAACGCCGTCGTGTAACGCCGCATTCGCGCGAATGCTGCACCGCAAAGGCTAGACGGAAACCGCCGCGCAGGGTCGGCCGAGCCCCGCGACGCGCTATTCTCACTCACGACTTCGCCAACGGCGCACGTGAGGACAGACCGTCAGGACGGGATTTGGTGGATGCATATTGAGAGTGTCGGCTGGTTGCTTCCCCTGGCCGCCCTGCTCGCGGCCGGTCTGTTCGCCGGATTCTGCGCCGGGATGTTCGGGATCGGCGGCGGCTTCGTGGTCGTGCCGGCGATGCTGCTGGTGCTGCCGTTGCTGGGCGGCGCCAAGACCGAGTACGCCCACGTGGCCGTTGGCACCTCGGCGGCGACG
>DATNIH010000317.1:0-2062 GCA_035604515.1 Caulobacteraceae bacterium
GGGCTGGGCGCCGGCGCCCGCCAGATCGGCCTTGATCGAATAGTGCCCGATGACGATCACGTCGCCCGCAGCAATCGAATGGGGGCCGGCGAGGCGCTGCTGCGCGCCGTTGACGAAGGTGCCGTTGGTGCTCTTGTCCACGAGCACGTAGGCGCTGTCGCGGTAGTCGATCTCGCAGTGGACTGACGAGATGTAGTGCTGCGGGTCGGGCAGGCTCCAGTCCGCCGTCGGCGAGCGCCCGATCACCGCGCCATGGCGATCGAGCCGCAGCCGGGTCGGCAGGCCGTTCTCCAGCCGCTCTACGTTGGTGATCGTCAGGACAAGGGTCATTTCGGCGGGCCGTTCACGCCCCATCTAGCGATAGCGTCGCCTTCGTCCAAGACGCGGTTGATCGCGGCCACCCGGTCGAGCCGCTTGGACGCAGCAACCAGGATCGCGCCAGCGCCGATCCGTCCCGCTACGTCGTTCGGGGCCGGCACGGGGGCAACGTTGTCGGGCGCCAGCGAGCCGCCCGAGAGGAACACGGCCATCGCCGCCAGCCGCTCGGCGCAGGTATCGTGGGCGAGCTGGGCCGCCTCGAACGCCGCGCGGCGCCGCGGTTCGCTCGGATCCTGCACCCAGAGCAGCGCCGCCTTGAGTGCGTCGACATCGACCCGCGGCCGCTCGAGGTCCTCGCTGAGGTCGCGCACCGAGCGCGCCGCCCAGGCGACCGTTTCGTGCCTCGGCAGGGCCATCCCGAGGAAGAACGTTGCGTCCTCCACCCGATTCGACTTGCGCAGTTCCTGGAAATACAGCTCGGGCGGCGTACGCCCCACCTCCGGCGCCGGCGTCGCCCAGTCGAGCAGCTCGATCACCTGCCCGGCCTCGGTCCATTTCACACGGGTCCAGTCGCTCATGTGCAGGCCTCAGCCGATCATAATGATGCCGCCGGCGATCTGGGTCATCGCAGAACCGGTGACCTGAACCATCGTGGCCTTGGCTGTCAGCTGCACCTGCCCCTCAGCGTCGATCATCATGCCTTTGATGGTGACGCCCGTTGGGTCAATTTTGATTGAACTCGACCCGACCGTTAGCGTGATGCTCTGGGCAGCGGTGACCGACATCTCTCCGGCGCTGACCTTGATCGTGTAGTTGCCGGACGTCACGGTCAGCGAGTCATTCTGCTCGATCGTCGTTGTGCGACTTCCCTGGCTTAGGTCGCGGGTCTCGTTGCCGTCCTGGATGGTGGTGCTGAGGTCGTTCTTGATCGTCGTGGTGTCGTTGTGTTTGACGAGCGTCGTGCGGTCCTTCTGGGCCTGGACGTTGAAGACTTCGTCGCCGGTTTTGTCCTCGAAGCTGATCTCGTTGTAGTCGTCGGCGCCGCCATTGATCGTGTGGCTGCGCCAGACCGACTTGGTCTTCTCGCCGGTCAGCGCATAGGGCGGTTTCTTGTCGCCGTTGTAGACGCTGCCGATGACCAGCGGACGGTCGGGATCGCCGCTCAGGTAGTCGACAACCACCTCCTGGCCGATCCGTGGCAGGACGATGTGGCCAAAGCCGTTGTCGGCGGACGCGAAGGCGACGCGGATCCAACAGGTCTGGTCCTGCGAGGCTTCAGCCCGGTCCCAATGGAAGCGCACTTTCACCCGGCCGTATTCGTCCGTGTAGATGGTCTCCCCGTCCGGCCCGACCACCGTCGCGGTCTCCGGCCCCCGCGCCACCGGCCACGGCGTGATCCGCGGCGCGCGCCAGGGCACGTCGGCCGGCGTCGCCAGGACCTCGACCACGACGGGCTGCTCCGCAGTGGCCCCGTCGCCTCCGGAAACGTAGCCCTGCGGCGCCATGCGGAAGGTCAGACCCGCGACCAGGTATTTCTGGTTGAGGCGCGACAGCGGATGCTTGTCCAGCTGCACCAGCTGTCCGCACGCTAGCGAAATCGCGTCGCCAACGCCCCGGTAAGTGCGGCGCTCCGCCTGATGGGCGAGCATCGCGGTCTCGGCGAGCGTCTCGCCGCGGTTGTTGTCGAGGAAACCCGTTGGAAAGTCATAGACTTCGGCCTTGTCGGCGGGCGACGCCGACCCCG
>DATNIH010000318.1:0-11862 GCA_035604515.1 Caulobacteraceae bacterium
CTTCATCATCTGGACCGGCTTCATGTCCGCCTACGCGCTCTCGACCAAGCTCGGCCTGTTCCTGATCCAGTACGCCACGATGCGCTTCATCGGCGTGCGCCGACGCCGGGCGCAGCTCGGCGCCGCCGAACCGGTCGCCGCCTAGGCTGATCCCCTCTTGCTAACCCTCTCCCCGCCTTGCGGGGCGAGGGTTACTGGTCGCATACAGGGCCGATGAGCGCCGAACCGCCTGCCTCCGCCTACGACATGGGCCATGCCGTCGAGGTCGAGAGCCTCGCCACCTTCGCCATCCTGGTCGACAACGAGCCGGGGGTGCTGCACCGGGTGGTCGGGCTGTTCGCCGCCCGCGGCTACAACATCGAGAGCCTCACCGTCGCCGAGACCGACGAGACCGCGCACACCTCGCGCGTCACCATCGTCACCCGCGGCACCCCGCAGGTGCTGGCGCAGATCCAGGCCCAGCTGGAAAAGATGGTCTCCACCCGCCACGTCGTGAACGTCACCGTCGACCCGAATGGGGTTCAGCGCGAGCTCGCCCTGGTGAAGGTTCATGGCGCCGGCGCCGACCGGGTGGAGGCGCTGCGCATCTCGGAGATCTTCCGCGCCCACGTGATCGACACCACGACCCAGAGCTTCATCTTCGAGATCACCGGCGCCCCCGCGAAGATCGACAAATTCACCGACCTGATGCGGCCGCTGGGCCTGGTCGAGGTCTCGCGCACCGGCGTGCTCTCGATCGAACGCGGCGAAGAGACGCTGTAGCCCGCCCGACCACGGCGGTCAGGCGGCCACGGCCTCGCTCACGTCTACGGCCACCGCGATGCGCAAGCCCGGCGCGCCGACCGGATTGGTCCAGTGGGTGAAATACGACGGCATCAGCACCAGCACGCCCGGCTCGGCCGCGATGGTCCGGTCCGGCCACGCTGCGGCGTGTCGCGCTCCCGCCGGCGCTCCGATCCTGAGCGCGCCAGGCGCGTCGGCGTCGGTCCGCCCGTGCGCTGGGGCGGCGATGAAACAGACACCGGTGACCCATCCTCGCGGGTGCAGATGCGGCGTCGTGTAGCCCTCGCCGCGCGAGAGCGTCGCCCAGGCGTTCAGGGCCGGCCGGCGCGGGATCCACGGCGCTGTCCAGCGCTCGGAGCGCCGCCACGCCGCGAGATAGGTTTCGATCTCCCGGCCGAGGGCGGCCATCAGGTCTCGGATCAAGGAATGCGGATGGGCGTGCAGTCCGCCGACGAAGTGCATCTTTCGGACCGATTGGACCGCTTCCTGCCACACCACCCCATCCGTTCCGCTCGCCAGCAACTCGCCGATCGCCGACCAGCGGCCGTCGTCAGGCAAGGAGACGACACGGATCAGGCCATCCGCATCGAGCCGCGCCGTCAGCTCCTCGATCTGGCCAAGCTCGTCCAGCCGGCGAAGGAAGTTCGCCACCATCTGGGCGTTGACGTGGCCACAGGCGAACAGCTCGCGATACTCATCGACGGCGCGCTGCGCCGGCGCATCCATCAGCCTCGCCAGGCTCAGATCGGCGCCGACGCTGGCGCCGATCTGGCGCAGCGTGTTGGCGAGCGGGACCAGGCCATGCGCTTCGAGGATGCGCGCGTGGAGTCCGATCGGCACGGCGTGCGAGGCGGCGCTGGCGCCCAGCACCGCCTGGTACCGCGCGAGCCCGCCTTCCACGTCCCCGGCGCAGCACATCGCCAGCGCCGCCGCCGCGGCGGCCTGGCAGGCTTGGTCGGACTCGGTTTCAGCTTCAGGCGGCATGGCGTGGCGGGTAGAGCAAGGGTCGCCGCATGCGCCGGTCCAGCGCCTTTGTGTCCGCAGGAGGCGTCTGGATGCGCGCAAGCCGGCGCCACGTCAACGCCGCCGCTCACACGCGGCGACCGGCGAGCGCGACCTAGTTACGCCCCGGGCCAGCCTGCTACTGAAGACCGGGCGGGCTCTACCAGTGAGAGGCGGTGTATCCTTGCGCACGGTCGCGGTCATCGCGCTGAAGGGCGGCTCCGGGAAGACGACGATCGCAACGCACCTGGCGCTCGCGGCCCACCTGCGCGGGCTCGACACCCTGGTCGCCGACATCGACCCGCAGCGCTCCGCCGAGAACATCCTGAGCGCGCGGCCGGTCCCGGGGCCGGCGTGGATGACGGTCGCGGGCGCCAGGCTGATGGCGGCCAAGTTCACCGCGCTGAGTTCGCGGCGGCAGCTCTTGATCGTCGACACCCCGGCCGGCGCGCTCGAGGACGTCAGCGAGGCGGTCGTCCTCGCCGACTTCGCGGTCCTGGTGGTGCGCCCGACGCTGATCGATCTTTCGGGCCTCGCCCGCACGCTCACGCTCGTCCGCAAGCTGGGCAAGCCGTCGACCGTGGTCGTCAACCAGGCCCCGGTGGCGCGCGAGAACATCGAGCCGCCGCTGGTCAAGCGGGCGCTGCGCGGGCTCGAGTACATGCAGGCGCCTCTGGCGCCGGTCATCCTGCGCTCGCGCTCGATCTACCAGACCGCCCTGGAGACGGGACGCTCGGTCGAGGAATCCTCGGACGCCGCGGCGGCGGACGAAGTCGCCGCCCTCTGGAACTTCATCGACGCCGCGGTCGGGGTTTCTCCGGTCGAGCCCTAGCCTAGACCAGTCCCTTGCCGGCGTCGTCGATCACCCCGCCGATGTCGCCCGCGTCCTGGCCGAGGATCATCTCGTTGTGGGCCTTGCCGGACGGGATCATCGGGAAGCAGTTCTCAGAGGCCTCGACGCGGCAGTCGAACAGCACCGGCAGCGGGCTGTCGATCATCTGCACGATCTTGGCGTCGAGCTCATCCGGATGATCGGCGCGCAGGCCGAGCGCCCCGTAGGCCTCGGCCAGCTTCACGAAGTCCGGCAGGCTGTCGGAGTACGAGTGGCTGTAGCGCTCGCCGTGCAGCAACTGTTGCCACTGCCGCACCATCCCCATCCACTGGTTGTTGAGGATGAACACCTTGATCGGCAGGTTGAACTGGATCGCGGTGGAGACCTCCTGCATCGTCATCTGCACCGAGGCGTCGCCGGCGATGTCGATGACCAGGCTGCCCGGATGCGCCACCTGCGCGCCCACGGCCGCGGGCAGGCCGTAGCCCATCGTGCCCAGCCCGCCGGAGGTCATCCAGCGGTTCGGCTCCTCGAAATGGAAGAACTGCGCCGCCCACATCTGGTGCTGGCCGACCTCGGTGGTGATGTAGACGTCGCGGCCGCGGGTCAGGGCGTAGAGCCGCTCGATCGCGTGCTGCGGCTTGATCAGCTCGGTCGAGGGCCGATAGGCGAAGCCCTTGCGCTCGCGCCAGGCGTCGATCCGCGCCCACCAGGCTTTCAGCGCCGCGGCGTTGGGCGCGAGGCGCTGGCGCTTCCACGAGGCGATCAGCTCCGCCAGCACCCGGCCGGCGTCGCCGACGATGCCGATGTCGGCGCGCACGACTTTGCCGATCGAGGAGGGATCGATGTCGATGTGGATCTTCTTCGAGCCGGGCGAGAAGGCGTCGAGCCGGCCGGTGACGCGGTCGTCGAAGCGCGAGCCGATCGCCACCATCACGTCGCAGTCGTGCATGGCGTGGTTGGCTTCCCAGGCGCCGTGCATGCCGACCATGCCGAGCCAAGACGGATCGCTAGCCGGGAACGCGCCAAGGCCCATCAGGGTCGAGGTCACCGGCGCGCGGGTCAGGGCGGCGAACTCGCGCAGCAGCTGGCTGGCCTGCGGCCCGGCGTTGATCACCCCGCCGCCGGTATAGAGGATCGGACGCCTGGCGCTGGCGATCAGAGCCGCCGCCTCGGCGATCTTCGCGGGGTCGCCCTCGGTACGCGGATGGTAGTTGTGGCTCGCCCGCGCCGCCTCCGGACCGACATAGAGCCCGGTGGCGAACTGGACGTCCTTGGGGATGTCGACCACGACCGGGCCCGGCCGGCCGGTGGTGGCGATCTTGAACGCCTCGTGCAGCACGTGCGGCAGGTCGGCGACGGACTTCACCAGGTAGTTGTGTTTGGTGCAGGGCCGGGTGATGCCGACGGTGTCGCACTCCTGGAACGCGTCGGTGCCGATCAGGTGGGTCGGGACCTGGCCGGTGATCACCACCAGCGGGATCGAGTCCATCAGCGCGTCGGTGATGCCGGTGACCGCGTTGGTGGCCCCCGGTCCCGACGTCACCAGCACGACGCCCGGCCGGCCGGTCGAGCGGGCGTAGCCCTCGGCCGCGTGGGTCGCGCCTTGTTCGTGGCGCACCAGGACGTGGCGCAGGCGCGGCTCGTGGAACAGCGCGTCGTAGATCGGCAGCACCGCGCCGCCGGGATAGCCGAACAGATCGGTAACGCCCTGGTCGACCAGGGCGCGGACCACGATCTCGGCGCCGCTCATGATTTCGGAGGCGGCGCTGGCGGTCTGGGCTTCGAGGGTGGGCTGGATGGTCATTGGGCGGCTCGGAATGGGATGTGGCAGGACAAGAAAAAAGGCCCGCAAGGGGCCTTCGGACATGCGACCGACGTCAGTGGGAGGCTCTCAGCCTCCTACCGATACCGGCCGCCCAATAAGTACGAGGCGCGCGCTGCGCATCGATCCTGCTCCCAAATCGTCCGCGACAGACATGCCATCGTGAGCCGAGGGCGTCAAGAAACGCTGAACGGCGGCTCGGGTGAAGACAGTGCGCCAGAACGCCTTGTGCACGGCAGGCGGGTCGGGGCTGTGCTCGCCCAAGGACGGCGCAAGCCGCCCCGCGCCGACATGCCGAACAGCGTTCAGATTCAAATGAGTGTTTGAAATGGGTTGGCCGAGCGCGCCGGTGGGCGTAACGGTTCGCTTAGCCCCAAGTCCCTGCACAAAGGCCGCAACCGATGAACGTGATGACCAAGGACGCCTCCCTCAGCCCGCTCGACCTCGAGGCCGAGCTCAACAATCTCGGCATGTCGAAGGACGCGCGGCCGCTCTACGACGCGGTGAAGCGCCACATCGAGGAGAACGTCGCCCCGATCTCGGACGAGTTCTACCGGCTCGGCGAAGGCCGCGCCGAGCGCTGGAGCTGGGCCCCGGGCCAGCTGGAGCTGCTGCAGACCGCCAAGGACAAGGCCAAGGCCTCGGGCCTGTGGAACTTCTTCCTGCCCACCTCCGAGATCGGCCGCGGCCTCACCAACCTCGACTACGCCTACATCGCCGCCGAGCTCGGCAAGCAGCCGCTGGCCTCGGAGTCGCTGAACTGCTCGGCGCCGGACACCGGCAACATGGAGGTGCTGGAGAAGGTCGGCACCGACGAGCAGAAGGAGCGGTGGCTGAAGCCCCTGCTGAACGGCGAGATCCGCTCGGCCTTCGGCATGACCGAGCCGGGCATGGCCTCGTCCGACGCCAAGAACATCGCCTGCCGCGCCGAGCTGATCGGCGACGAGTGGGTGATCAACGGCGAGAAGTACTACATCTCCGGCGCGGGCGACCCACGCTGCAAGATCATGATCCTCATGGTCCAGACCAGCCCCGAGGCGCCGACGCAGTTCCGCCAGTCGCAGATCCTGGTGCCGATCCCCTCGCCGGGGCTGACCATCCTGGGGCCGATGACGGTGTTCGGCCACGACGATGCGCCGCACGGGCACATGCACCTGAAGCTCGAGAATGTGAGGGTGCCGAAGGAGAACATCCTGCTCGGCGAAGGCCGCGGCTTCGAGATCAGCCAGGTGCGCCTCGGCCCCGGCCGCATCCACCACTGCATGCGCTCGATCGGCCAGGCCGAGCGGGCGCTGGACCTGATGGTCAAGCGCGCCTCGACGCGGCAGGCGTTCGGCAAGCCGATCATCCAGCTCGGCAAGAACCTCGAGGTCGTGGCGCGCGCCCGGATCGAGATCGAGGCGATGCGGCTGATGGTGCTGAAAGCGGCCCGGGCGATGGACGTGCTCGGCAACCGCGAGGCGCGGGTGTGGGTCTCCATGGTCAAGGCCATGGTGCCCGAGCGCGTCTGCCAGATCATCGACCAGGCGATCCAGATGCACGGCGCGACCGGCGTCTCGCAATGGACGCCGCTGGCCGGCATGTACACCAGCCAGCGTACGCTGCGCATCGCCGATGGCCCGGACGAGGTGCACCACATGGTGGTCGGCCGCGCCGAACTGAGCCGGCACTGACGATCAGGCGCTAAAGAAATGACGGCGGCGGCGATCTCGGACGCCATCCCGGGTTACGATATCCCGGCGGTGGAGGCGTGGATCGCCGCCAACGTCACCGCGCTGACGCCGCCGCTCAGGTGGACACGGCTCGAGGGCGGCCACTCCAACCTCACCTACCAGCTGGAGGATGGGGAGGGCAGGCTCGCGGTGATCCGTCGTCCGCCGCTCGGCGAGTTGCTGCCCAAGGCCCACGACATGGCCCGTGAATGGGCGCTGATCAGCGCTCTGGGGCCGACGCCGGTGCCGGTGCCGGCCGCGCTCGGCTTCTGCGACGACGTCGCCGTCACCGGCGCGCGGTTCTACGTGATGGGCCATGTCGACGGCCATCCGCTCTACAACGCCGCCGACACTGAGCGCTGGGCGCCGGCGCCAGTGCGCCAGAAGCTGGCGCACTCGTTCATCGACGTGCTGGCCGACCTGCACGCGGTCGATCCGGACGCGGTTGGCCTCGGCGATCTCGGCAAGCGCGACAGCTATGTCGGGCGCCAGCTCTCCACCTGGTACAAGTCGTGGGTCGCCTCGGTCGGGCCAGCCGAATACGACGATCCCCGCGCCCACGATCTGCAGCGCTTCCTGTTGGAACATCTGCCCGAACAGGAGCCGGCGCGGGTCGTGCACGGCGATTACGGCCCGCACAACTGCCTGGTCGGCCCGGAAGGCACGGTGGCGGCGGTGGTCGACTGGGAGATCTCGACCCTCGGTGATCCGCTCGCCGACTTGGCCTACGCGCTGAACCCATGGCCCGATCCGAGCGACCCCGAGCCGCCCAATCCCCTGGCTGCGCTGGCGCCGCCGGGCTTCCCGTCGCGCACGGAGCTTGCCCAACGCTACGCCGCGCGCACCGGCCGCGACCTCTCACGGCTCGACTACTACATCGGCTTCAACTTCTGGAAGTCGGCGGCGATCGTGCACGGCGTCTACGCCCGCTACATGGAAGGCAAGAAGGGTCACGAGGGCGTCGACCTCGACGCCCTGCGCACGCGCATCGCCGGCTCGCTGGCGGCGTCGGAGCGGGCGCTGGCGCGGCTGAAGCTCTAACCGCCGCGCCGGGCACGGTGGCCTAGGCCTGAGCCGTTGCGGCGCTCCGTCGCCTGGACCGCAGGCCCGCTCCGATCATGCCGACCCCGGCCAGCATCATCGCCCAGCTTGCCGGCTCGGGGACGCCGGCGGCGATACCCGGGCTGAAGGTGAACGAACCGCTCGGCGCCGAGAAGGTGGGATCGAGGAACGCCGACGCGGCCGAGTTGGCGGGCGATACGGTCGTCCAGATGTCGACAAGGTAGGCCTCGCCCGCATCCATCATGACGTTGTTGAGCGTCGTCAGCGGCTGGGCGTTCGCAGCATCGGACCCCGCGCCGATGAAGCAGGTGTTCGGCCGGCCATAGCCGGGCGCGCTGGCGCAATCGGTAAGGGTTTCGGTCACCGACAGCATCGAGCCATCCTCGCCCGCAGGGCCGACGCCGTAAGGAAGAACGCCGGACGCGAGACTTGGAAACCCATCGGGGTTCAGTTGGGCAAGGCCGAAGCCGAAGAACGCCTGCGCCTGGCCGGCGCCGGGGTTCAGCATGTCCGACATATGGATCGACACAGGGTACGGGTTGCCCGCAATCGCCCCGGGGGGTCCGGAATAGACGACGTAGTAGTAGAGCTCGGCGTAGTTCGCCTGTCCGCCGCCGGACCCGATCTGATCGATGTCGATACCGACCGCAGGACCGCCGGCCGGCCCATTCAGCGTCGTAGTCGCATAACAGTTCGCGCCCGCGGCGGCGCATCCGGGATTGAGGTTGTAGTTCAAGGTCCCGAGGCCATTCCTGGTCCGCAGCCAGGCGAGGTTGTTCAGGTCGATGGTCTCCTGCGCCAGGGCGTTGGGCAGGATCGGGCCAGCATGCGCGCCGTCGGCGACCAACGCGCCGGCGATGACCGCGCCGAGCAGGGCGACGAAGCGGAGGTGGGTCATCTTGGTCATGGTCATTCCTCGCGGCTGAAATGCCGGCTGTCTCAACTCGGCTGAAAGGTCGCCAGATGCGGGCGGCGCCAGGCGCGCAGAGCCGCGCCGACGCCGAACAGTCCTGCCAGCATGACCATCCAGGTCAGGGGTTCGGGAACCGCCGTGACCGTCCAGGTTCCGGGGGTTCCTGAGTTGCTGGCGTACTCGCTGTCCTGGAAGATCGAGGGGATGTAGACGCCGTCGCCGACCCCGAGCAGCCCCGGAAGATCGAAACTGAACACCTCTTCCTCATACGGCGTCGGCGGGTACTCGGCGGGCAGCAGGTTTGGCGCGACGACGTCGGTCTGGGTGGTGAACTGATACCCGGAGATCTGCCCGGCGGCATCGGTGGAGAAGTTGATGCTGTAGAGCACGTTGCCGGGCGGGCCGCTGGCGTAGTGCAAGGGTCCCACCGATAGCGACCAGGCGTCGATCGGCGCGGAGAAACCGGCGTCAGTCAGGTTGGGCGCCAGCCGGCTGGGCGAGGTGAACTGGAAATGGATGGCGTCCGCCGTCGTGAACGGCGTGTCGGGCCCGCAGCAGATGCTGGTGACGTGGGTGAAGTCGTTGCCGGTGTAGGCGTAGAGCCAGGTCTCGGCGAATGCGGGGGTCGCCAGGCCGCACATCGCGGCGGCGGCCAGGGCGTGGAGGGCAATTCGTCTCATCGGCTCGCCTTCTGCTGAGGGCGACGGCGTGGGGGGCGTGGCCGTCGGACTGAGCAAAGCGAACTTCGCCGCCGAGCTCTTCAAAACGGCGATCAAGAATTCTCAAAAGATGTCAGCGTGGGCGCAGACGTGCGGGCGTCAGGGCCGGTTTTCGCGTCACGTCTTATGCGCAGCGCACGCTGGCGCTATGACTAGCTCAGGGGTGTGGGGCCGAGGCGATCGTGCGGCGGCCCGAGGGTGCTGGCCGATGGACGTCTCGGTTCGCGAGGGCAAGCGCTACGAGTTCGGCGCGTTCGTGCTCGATCCGGTGCGGCGTGTCGTGACCCGTCGGGGGGCGCCCGTCCTCTTGACGCCCACCCTGTTCGACACGCTGCTCTATCTGGTGGAGCATCCTGGGCGGGCCGTTTCCAAGGAGGAACTGCTCGACGCGGTCTGGCCGAGCAAGACGGTCAACGAAGCCAACATCAGCCAGACGATTTTCACGCTGCGGCGGGCGCTGGCGGCCGCGGGCGAGCGCGAACCGCTGATCGTGACCGCGCCGGGCGTGGGCTACCGCTTCGCTCACCCGGTGCGGGTGATCCAGGACGGCGACGCCTATGAACCACCAGCGATAGCCCCGGCTCGAGCCCCCATTGCTGGTGCGCGCGCCTTCTGGCCCATCCCGCTGGGGTGGACGCTCGCGGGGCTCGTCGCGCTCGCGGCGGCAGCGCTCGCGACGACGCTCGCGCTGTGGCGGCCCTCGTCACCGCCCGCCGCCCCGACCTCGCCGAATCTGGTGGTCGTCGGCGACTTCCAGAACCTCACCGCGGATCGGCAGCTCGATCGGACCTTCCAGGTCGCCACCCAGATCGACCTGATGCAGTCGCCGTTTTTTCAGGTGCTGTCGGACGAGAAGGTGCAGGACACGCTCGCGTTGATGACCCGGCCCAGGGACGCGGCGCTGACGCCGGCGCTCGCCAGGGAAGTCTGCGCCCGCAACAACGGCGTGGCGGCGCTCGACGGCGTGGTGGCCCAGGTCGGGTCGCGGTATCTGCTGACCCTGACCGCGGCCGACTGCCCCGATGGCGGCGTCGTGGCCGCCGAGAAGGTCGAGATCGCCCAGCGCGACGGTCTGCTGCCGGCGCTCGATGATCTCGTCGGGCGGATGCGCAGCCGGCTGGGCGAGTCGGCGGCGTCGATCCGCCGGTTCGGCTTCCCTCTGCTGCAGCGCCGGACCGCCTCGCTCGAAGCCCTGGAGGCTTATTCCCAGGCCGTGAACGATACCCAGCACGGCAAGCGGATCGACGCGATCCCGCTGTTCAAGCAGGCCATTGCGATCGACCCGAACTTCGCCTCCGCCTACAGCGACCTGTCGGTCGTCTACAACAACGTGCGCCAGGACGACCTCGCCGCCGCGATGATCACCAAGGCCTACGCGCTGCGGGACACCTTGGGCGAGCGGGAACGGTTCTACGTGCTAACCCGTCGCAACGCCTTCGTGACCGGCGATATCCCCGAGGAACTGCGCATCTACGCCTCCTGGACCCAGGTCTACCCGAACGACGGCTCGGCCTGGGCGAACCTGTCGAACAAGCAGAACTGGGTTGGGCGCTACCCCGAGGCGATCGTGGCTGGGCGCCGCGCGCTCGCCTTGGAACCGAACACGGAGACCGCCTACGTCGTGCTGGCGCGGGCGCTGCTGCACGCCGGCCGCCTGGACGAGGCGCGAGCGATCTGCGCTCAGGCGGCGGCGCACGGCGTCGACGGCGACGACCTGCACGGTCTGCTGTTCCAGATCGCCGTCGTCCGCGACGACCCGGCGGGCCAGGCGCAGCAGCTGGCTTGGGCGCAAGGCAAGCCGGGCGAGCGCACGCTGCTCATCGACGCCGGCCAGGCGGCGTACAGCCGCGGTGAAATCCAGCGCGGCGAGGCGCTCTTCGCCCGCGCCCTCGACCTTGGGAAGCCCTTTGGCCTGGGCAACATCTTCTCCGCCCCGAATGCACGGTTGCTCGAGGACCTGGGCCGCCACGATCTGGCGATCAAGTCGCTGGCCGACGTCCCCGCGGGATACGACTCACCCGACTATCGGTTCGCGCTCGCCGAGATCGGCGACGCCGCGCGGGCGGATGCGCTGCTGAGCGCTGACATCAAGCGGGCCCCGACAAACACGTTGCTGACCCAGGTGTTCGCGTCCGAGCAGCGCGCCGTCGAGGCCCTGCAGCGCGGGCAGCCCGCCGCCGCCATCGCGGCGCTCGAGCCCGCTCGGCCCTACGAGATGCGCACCTTCGATATCCCGTTCCTTCGCGGCCAAGCCTATCTGGCCGCCGGCGACGGCGCCCGCGCGGCCATCGAGTTCCGCAAGATCCTCGGCGCCCGGGGCGTCGAGGCGGTCTCGTCGCACTATGCCTTGTCGCAGCTGGGCTTGGCGCGCGCGCTGCGGCTGCAGCACAACGTCACCGCAAGCCGGGCTGCCTACGAGCAGTTCTTCCGCGATTGGCGCGACGCCGACCCAGACATGCCGCTGTTAGCCGCCGCGCGGCGCGAGTACGCCGCCTTACGCGGATAGCCCATCGAACGCCGCCCACTGCGCCTCAGCCCCCACCGCCGTGATCCGCGGCCAGTCCGGGGTCTGGTTGCGCAGCCAGGTGAGCTGGCGCTTGGCGTAGCGACGGGTCTCCCGCCGGGCGAGGGCGAGGGCTTCTTCGCGGCTGAGCCTGCCCTCCAGGTGTTCGATGATCTCGCGCACGCCCACCGCCTTCATCGCCGGCAGGGCCGGGTCGAGCCGGCGGGCATGCAGCGCGGCGACTTCTTCGATCGCGCCGGCGGCGAACATGGCTGCGAGCCTCGCATCGCAGGCGACGTAGAGCGCCGCGCGTGGCGGCGCCAGCACCACGCCGCGCCACGCATCCGCCGCCAGCGCCGGCACAGTGTTGGCCTGCCAGGCCGTGAGCGGCCGGCCGGTGTGCTCGGTGACGGCCAGGGCGCGCAGCAGGCGCTGGCGATCGCCGCGCGCGATCCGCGCCTCGGCCTCGGGATCGAGGGCGGCGAGGCGCGGGCGCAGCGCCAGCTCGCCC
>DATNIH010000319.1:0-3902 GCA_035604515.1 Caulobacteraceae bacterium
TGATCGCGAACGCCCACCATTCCTGGGCGAGCACGGCGCCCGTCAACGCTTTCGACGCTTGCACGGGAGCAGCCACGACAGCCTCCTCGTTGGCGTGTGTGGATAGTACCGGACCTTGGGCGTCCGGTCTCCAAGGTCCAGAGGAAGGCCTGGCTCGAGCTTTTTGACATGCGATCAGCGCGCTCGCGCCAATCCCGCTTTTCGGCCGCGACCGAGCGTCTCCTTTGGACCCAAAGCGGACATCCCCGGCCATCGACGCCAAGATGTCTTGGCCGCCGCGGCGCCGCTGGCAAGCTCGCGGCGGTGGGTGTCGCGATCGGCGTCGCCATCGCCGACCGCCACGCCCTTCGCCTCGCGATCCTGGTCAGCGACGAAGCGGTTTTCAGCGCGTCGTTCGTCGACTATCTCAGCAGGGCATGAACCTGCAGCGCGGTCTCATCGTCGTCGGCGCGGTCATCCTGGCCGCGGGTCTGCTCTGGCCGTTTCTGGCGCGGCTGGGTCTGGGACGCTTGCCGGGCGATATTCTGATCCGCCGCGGCGGCTTCACGCTCTATGCGCCGATCGCAACCTGCCTGATTGCGAGTCTAGTGCTGACACTTTTGTTTTGGCTCATTCGACGCTAGCGCGGTGGGTGCGATGCAGACGCGCGAGATCGACTACGAGTGCCGGGGCGTCGCGCTGAAGGGCTATCTGGCCGACGGGTCGTCCGAGGCGCCCGCGCCGGGCGTCGTCGTGGTGCACCAGGGCAATGGGCTCAGCGACCACACTCGCGAGCGCGCTCAGATGCTTGCCGAGCTGGGTTATGTGGCATTCGCGCTCGACCTCTATGGCGAGCGGCCGACCGAAGAGGAGCGGTTCAACGCACTGATGGACGAGCTCGAGGGTGATCGGGCGCGGCTGCATGCTCGCGCCCAGGCGGGGCTGGACACGCTGAAGGTTGAGGCGAATGTCGACCTGAAACGGCTGGCGGCCATCGGTCACTGCTTCGGCGGCTGGGCCGTGCTCGAGATGGCGCGTGCATGTCCGGAGCTCGCCTGCGTCGTCGCCTTCCATCCCGGCCTTGCCAATCTGCCCGAAACTGACCCGCGTCGCGTACACGCCAAGGTGCTGGTCTGCGCCGGCGTCGACGACCCGCTGATCCCGCCCGAGGCCCGCGAGCGGTTCGTCACGCTGATGAACGCGGCCAGGGCCGATTGGCAGCTAATCGTCTACGGCGGCGCGGGCCACAGCTTTTCCGACCGCAATATCGATGCGCTCGGAATCCCTAATTTCGCCTATCACGCGCTGACCGACCGCCGCTCTTGGGCGGCTATGTGCGATCTGTTCGACGAGACCTTCGGCGCCGTTGCGGCCTAGGCTTTCTTCTTTGCCTCGTCACCTTGGGCGGCATGGCGGCGGCGGTGAGCAGGCGGCGGCACGCGCGTCCCTGACCTTGGCCAGCCGGTGCTCGATGATCACGCGGATCCGCACGGCACCTACGGCGTCGGCGATGGAGGCGCCCCGAGCGGAAACGTGCCGTCCTTGTTGAACAGCTTCCCGCCCTCGTCCAGGTGCCAGTAGAGCTCCTCGACAAAGAAGAGGTTGCCCTCGGTCTCGGCAGCGCGAGGCGCGTGGAGCCGAGGTCCGCTTGTCGGCAGTCAGCGCGAATGTCCGCTGTCGGGCTGCATTCCATAGTCCGCTTCCGACCCAAACCGGACATCCTACTGGCCGCCTAGGTCGGCTTTTGACCCAAAGCGGCGGTGCTTCCCGCAATGGTTGGAATCGCTCGTCGCAGGAGCCTTGGATCTCGAGGCTAGTCACATGGTTGGCAGAGCCTGGCCGAGGGCGTGGATCAGCGGCAACTGGCGGACGCCCACGGGCGACGCTTCGAGGATGAAGTTGTTCGGCGCGTAGCCGAACGTGACCCCGGCGTCCCTGACCATGAAGGCGTTCGAGCCGCCGAGCCCGCCCCAGCCGACGGTGTCCGGCGTGAGCACCGGGAACGCTTCCGGGTTAAAACGCCCGAGGCCGAGCCCCAGGCTCATTGGGCCGGCGTAGGGGCAGGTGTCGAACACCTGCTCGCGGCAAGCCTCGGCGAGGATCTCGCGCGAAAGGTAGCGGACGCCGTCGACCTCGCCGCCCAGGGCGACAATCAAACCGAGCCGCGCAATCGAGCGGGCGTTGGCGAACCCATTGCCGGTCCCGTCCTCGTTGGAGAGAGACTCCCAGGTCGTCTCGACTGGAAGGGGCACGGAGGCGACAATTTTCAACGCTATTGGGTTGGCGTCCGGTGGCGGCGGCGCGGCCTCGCCCCACTGGACTTCGGCTAGGCGCGATAAGTCGGCCTTGTCCGTCAGCCCGACGTGGAAGTCGCATCCGAGCGGACGGGCGATCTCCTCCTCGAAGAACTGGCGCGGGCCGCGCCCGTCGACCCGGCGGATTACTTCGCCCAGCAGATAGCCGAACGTGCCCCAGTGGTAAGCCACCTGTGGGCGGCCACCGAACCAATGCGGCTCAGCGGCGAGGTGCGCGGTCATGGCGGCCCAGTCGCGTGCCGTCTCCGGGCCGACGGGCGGGTCAAGCCCGGGGACGCCGCCCCGATGGGACAGCGCGTGGCGCACCGTGACCCCGCCCTTCCCGCCCTGCGCAAACTCCGGCCAGTAGCGGGCGACCGGGGCGTCGAGATCGACGAGCCCGCGGTCGATCAGCATCAGGGCAGAGAAGGCGGTGGTCAGCTTGGTGGTCGAGGCGACGAGGACGATCGTGTCCCGCATCCACGGCCGCGTTCGCGCCAGATCGGCCCAGCCGGCCCAGAGGTCGATGACGGTCTTGCCTTGGAGCGTCAGCGCGAGCGATGCGCCAAGCTCCAGCCCCGCGTCGAAGTTGGCGACAAACGCGTCCTTCAGCGGCAGGAAGCGCTCGTCGCAGAAGCCGTGGATCTCGACGGTCATGCTAGACGGCCCCCTCGGCCGCTGCCGGAACCCTAGCTAAGCCGTGTCGCGGGCCGCAAGGGCAAGGTGGCGGATGTCCGCTTTGCGGCAGTGACCTTGCGTCTGCTGTCGACCCAAAGCAGACAAAGGTCGCGGGCTGGCCCGGCTTCGATTGCGTGGTCCGGCCGCGCCCGTTATGTGACCGAGCTACATGACGCTCACGCGCAAACTTCGCCTGATGCTGCCTTGCGCGGTCGCTGCCGCGTTGGCGGCCTTATCACCGGCGTCGGCGCAGGATGTGACCGTCACTGGCTTGTCCGGGCAGACCGTCACGCTTACCGCCGCAGACATCGCCGCGCTTCCGCACGTCACCCTGACCGTGAGCGTCGAGGGCAAGACCCACACCTACGAAGGCGTCCCGCTGACCGACATTCTGGCGCGCGTCGCGGCTCCAGCGGGAAAGGCGCTAAAGGGCATCGATCTTACAGACGTGGTCCTGGTCACCGCCAAGGACAACTACGCGGTGGCGCTGAGCCTGGCGGACACCGACCCCATGGTGCGCAAAGACCAGATCATCCTCGCTGACAAGTCGGATGGCGCGTCCATGTCCGACGGGCTCGGCCCCTATCGCCTTGTGGTCGAAGGTGATCAGCGGGGCGCTCGGATGGCCAGAATGGTTGTCTCGATCGCTCTGCTGCGTGCAGCAACCTCACCGACCGGGCAGGTCCACTAGGCGCGGAAGGCCTGCTTTCGGGCGGGGACCCATCGTCCGCAATCGACCCACAGCGGACGTTTGAGCCCTTCTCGATGGCGTTCTCCATGCTCGTTGCGGGGACATTTTCGCTCTCGGCACGGCGAGAGTTCGCGCACACGCCCCCGCCACGACCGACGAAGGCGTCTCCGGCTTGACAATTCTGATCACCCTACCGGAATGCTGCGAGCACCAATGGAGCGGACATGGCGGAGGCGAGAACGGCGGCCCCGGCCGACATG
>DATNIH010000320.1:0-37529 GCA_035604515.1 Caulobacteraceae bacterium
CGACGAGAACGCCTTCAGGCTCGGCGGCGGCGCGCTGCTGCCCGTGCTCGACGACGAACGCCGCCTGCAGATGGCCCGCCGCGCCAGGGTGGTCGCCCAGGGCCGCCGGCTCGCCGACATCGCCCAGCTCTACGTGGCGACAGCCGCGGATTGGCGCGACGTGAAGAGCTGAACCGCGGCGCGCGTCAGCAAAGTCAGAGACCGCACGTTCGAGCTGCGTGGGTGAGTGACGCCGAGCGCCTCACAACAGAGGCAAAGCGAACCCGCCAATCAACCAAACGATGAGGTTGACCAGTACTAGAACGCGTAACGACTGCGCGGCAGGTTTCACAAAACTGTAAGCGTCCAGAGCACGCCGCCGGGGCTACTGCTTTTTTTCGCACACGCAACAAGCGAAACCGGTTGCCCAGTTTCGGCCATCATGCTTAACGTTCTGTTAGTGAGTTTGGTGACGGCACGTGGGGGGCCATCGCATTCCTCCGCCAAACCATCCGGCAGCCACTGGCCGGCCTTTCTTGAGGGACGCTGCTATGACTCTGAAACATTTGCTGGCCGGCGCGGCCGTGGCTGCGAGCCTGGTGAGTTTCGCCGCGGCGAGGGCCGCCGCTCCTATCATCCTCGGCACGGAAGACCCCACCAACGGATTCACCGGCAACCTGTTCGCAAGCTCGTTTCCGAACGCCCAGTACCTGGTCGCCAGCGACGGCGAGACCGCTTTCGAGCCCTTCGGCGCCACCTTTGACGTCAGCGACGGCCTAAACTTCGGCAGCGTTGGCTTCACCTGGAACCAAGCCGCCGATAGCACCTGGACTTCTCTCGGTAACCAGACTTGGGTGCTGCCGGCCGCCAATATCCCGGGCTGCGGTTCCGAAAATGAACCCACGTGCGAACCAGTCGGCCATTTCATCTCGCCGAGCGCCTGGAACCCAACCCTCCTCGGCACTTATGAGATCCTCGAGGCCGGCGGCGGCGTCAGTGACATCATCATCCTGTCAAACACCGCCGCGGGCGCGGATGTGCGCTTCTTCTCCGATCCCATCACCGGTGTTCCCGAACCGGCCACCTGGGCGCTCACATTGGTAGGCATCGGCGGCCTCGGCCTCGCCATGCGCGTTGCTCGCTCCAACAAAGTGGCTGTCGCCGCCTAAAGCTCACACGACCAACAAGGCGATCAGGAGGGCCGCTGCAAAGCGGCCCTCCGTGCGTTTGTAGCCCGTGAACGTCGTCCGACGCCGCCGCGGCGGCAGTGGACCCGGGTCAGAAAACCGTAAGTCGGGCGGGCCCGCCATGGCCGTGCTCCGCACGGCCACCCACCGACCCGCGTTCCAAGCGCGGCCTACTTCCTTTTCAGCTCACCCGCGTTCCAGCCGCCGCCGAGGGCGACGATCAGGTCGACGGTGGTGGTCAGGCGGTTGGCTTCCAGCGCCAGTTCGGCGTTGTGGGTGGAGTAGTCCTGGGTCTCGGCCACCACCACGCTGGTGTAGTCGACCGTGCCGGCCTTGTACTGGTTCTGCACGATGCGCAGGTCCTGGTCGGCCGAGTTGACGGCGGCGCTCAGCTCCGGCTGCTCCTCGGCCAGCACCCGCTGGGCCGAGAGGTTGTCCTCCACCTGGCCGAACGCGGCCAGCACCGCCTGGCGGTAGTTGGCGACGGCCTGGTCGTAGCCGGCGCGGGCGGCCTGGACCTGGGCGTGGGTCAGGCCGCCGTTGAAGATGGTCTCGGCCGCAGAGACGCCGGCGTTCCAGAAGAAGGTTTGCGGACTGAACAGATTGCCGATGCTCTGGGCCTCGGTCCCGCCGGAGCCGCTGAGGGTGATGTTCGGATAGTAGCCGGCGGTGGCGACGCCGATGCTGGCGCTGGCCGCCGCCGCCTGGCGCTCTGCGGCGGCGACGTCGGGGCGACGCTGCAGCAGGGTCGAGGGCACACCCGGCGGGATCGCCACCGGCTGCAGCGTCCAAGGCGCCGGGTCGATGGCGACATCCGCCGGCGGACGACCGGTCAGGACGGCGATGGCGTGCTCCGATACGGCGCGCTGCTGGCCGAGCGCGATGTCGGCGGCCCGGGCGTTGTGCAGCTGGGTCTCGGCCGCGTCGACGTCGCTCAGCGCCTGCGTGCCGGCATTGTACTTGTTGCGGGTGATGGTGAGCGACTCCTCGTAGGCCTTCACCGTGTCGTCGTCGAAGCGCTTCTGCTGGTCGAGCTGGCGCAGGGTGATGTAGTCGGCGGCCAGCTCCAGCTGGGCGGAGAGGCGCACGTTGGCCAGGTCGGCGGCGCTGGCCTGGGCGCTGGCCTTGGCGTTCTCGATCTGCCGGCGCACCTTGCCCCAGATGTCCGGCTCCCAGGTGGCGCCAAGCTGCAGCGAGTAGTTCGACACCGCGCCCTTACCGCCGCCGATCACCGACCCGCCGCTGACGACGCTGCCGCCGCCGGCGGCTTTGGAGATGGTCGCCGACCCCGTGCCGCTGACGCTGGGCCAGAGCGCCGCGCGTTGCTCCGAGACGATCGCCCGCGCCTGGCGGTAGGCTGCCTCGGCCGCGGCCAGGTTCTGATTGGAGACGATGACCTTCTGCTCGAGGTCGTTCAGCACCGGGTCGTTGAACACGGTCCACCAGTCGGCGCGGTCGGCCGCGTCCGAGGGCTGCGCCGCCGTCCAGCCCTGGATCTCTTTGTAGGCCTGCGGCGTCGGCGCGGTCGGCTGATGGTAGTTGGGGCCGACCTCGCAGGCGCTGAGCGCGGTGGCCGCGACGAACAAGGGCGCGAGGCGCAGGCGGAACCGAGAGGAACGGGGATCGGGCATCGGGAGGCTCATACTCTCATTCGGCCGGCAGGGGGTGCGCCGCTGGACCAGTGTCTATGCGGCGGCGGGGCTCACGCCGCCGGAGGCTGTCGAGATAGAGATAGACCACGGGCGTGGTCAGAAGGGTGATGACCTGGCTGACCAGCAGGCCGCCGATCACGGTGACGCCCAGCGGCGTGCGCAGCTCGGCGCCCTCGCCCCAGCCCACCGCCAGCGGCACGGCGCCGAGGATGGCGGCGAAGGTGGTCATCATGATCGGCCGGAAGCGGGTCAGCGCGGCCTGGCGGATCGCCTCGCGCGGCGACAGACACAGCTCGCGCTCCGCCACCAGGGCGAAGTCGATCATCATGATGGCGTTTTTCTTCACGATGCCGATCAAGAGGATGATGCCGATGAAGGCGATCAGCGAGAACTCGATCTTGAACACGATCAGCGCGATCAGCGCGCCCACGCCGGCTGAGGGCAGGGTCGAGAGCACGGTCAGCGGGTGGATGTAGCTCTCGTAGAGGATGCCGAGCACGAGATAGATCGCCACGATCGCAGCCCCGATCAGTGGCGTCAGCGTGCCCAGCAGCTGCTGGAATGCCAGCGCGTTGCCGGCGTACTGGCCGTGGATGGTCACCGGCAGGCTGATCGAGGCCTGCGCGCGGTCGATCGCGGCCGTGGCGTCGCTGAGCGACTGGCCCTCGGCGAGGTTGAACGAGATGGTGGTCGCGGGCTGGGTGTCCTGGTGGTTGACCGAGGTCGGCGTCGACGAGTCGGACCACTGGGCGAACGATGAGAGTGGAACCTCGGACTCGGTCGTGCCGGAAACGGCCACGCCGGTCGAGGCGGCGCGGGCCGGCGGCGCGCTCGGACCCGCGACCGCGGCGGCGGCGGTGGCCGCGCCGGCGGCGGGGCCGTTGGTGACGGCGCCGAACCCATTGGTGCCGGCGGCGTAGGCCCGGGTGAGCGCCGTGGCGTTTGCGGCCGGCGCATTGACCAGACCCTGGGAGGTCGCCGTGTGGGCGGTGGTCAGGGGCGTCACGTTGGCGGCAGGCGTGGTGAGGCCGATCGGGGTCTGTCCGGCCGCAGCGGCGAAGCCGGCCGGCGTCGGCGCGGCGCGGCCTGACGAGACGTAGACCTTGTTCAGCACCGTCGGGTCCTGGCCGAATCGCGGGTCGACCTCCATCACCACGTGGTACTGATTGACGTCCTCGTAGATGTTCGAGACATCGCGCTGGCCGAAGGCGTCGTAGAGCACATTGTCGATCGCGGTGTTGCTGAGGCCGAGCCCCGCGGCCTTGTCGCGATCGACGGCGACGAAGCTCTGCAGGCCGTGGTCCTGCTGGTCGCTGTTGACGTCCTCCAGCTCCCACTGCGAGTTCATCGCGGTTGTGAGCTTGGTGGCCCAGGTCTTCAGGTCGGCCAGGTTGTCGGCTTCCAGGGTGTACTGGTAGGTCGCGTTGGCCTGCCGCCCACCGATGCGCAGGTCCTGCACCGGGGCGAGGAACAGGCTGGCGCCGGTGACGTGGGCGAGCTGAGGCCGCAGCGTCGCGATCACGTCCTCGGCGCTGTGCTGGCGCTGCGACTTGGGCTTCAGCGAGGTGATCATGAAGGCGCTGGCCGCGCCGCGCCCGCCGCCGACGAAGGCGACCACGGTCTGCACGTCCGGATTGGCGCCGATGATGCGTACGAACTGCTTTAGCCGGGTCTGGGTGATCTGGAACGAACTGGACTGGTCGGCCTGCAGCCCGCCGATCATCTGGCCGGTGTCCTCCTCCGGGAAGAAGCCTTTGGGGACGATGTTGAAGAGGTAGAAGTTGAGGGCGATGGTCGCGACCAGGATCACCAGGATCACCGGTCCGGAATCGAGCGCGAGGTCCAGCACCCGCTCGTAGAACCGCCGCATGACATTGACGCTTCCCTCGGAGATGCGCTCGAACCAGTTGCGCTTCGCCTCGGGCCTCGGCCGCTCGACCAGGTAGGCGGCTAGCATCGGCGTGGTGGTCAGCGAGACCGCCAGCGAGATCAGCACCGCCACCGACAGGGTGATGGCGAACTCGCGGAAGATGCGGCCGTAGATGCCGCCCATCAGCAGGATCGGGATGAACACCGCGATCAGCGAGATGCTGATCGAAAGCACGGTGAAGCCGACCTCCTGCGCGCCTTGCAGCGCGGCCTCGAAGCGGCCCATGCCGGCCTCGACGTGGCGTGTGACGTTCTCCAGCACCACGATGGCGTCGTCGACCACGAAGCCGGTGGAGATGGTCAGCGCCATCAGCGACAGGTTGTCGAGCGAGAAGCCGAGTAGGAACATCACGCCCAGCGTCCCCAGCAGCGAGACCGCCACCGCCACGCTCGGGATCAGGATCGCCTTGCCGTTCATCAGGAAGAACGCGACCACCGCAACCACCAGGGCGATGGCGATCAGCACCGTGCGCTCCACGTCGTTCAGCGATGAGCGGATGGTGTTGGTGCGGTCGACCGCCACGCTCATGTGGATGTCCTGCGGCAGCGCGTCCTGCACCGCGGGCAGCCGCGCCTTCACCTGATCGACCGTGGAGATGATGTTCGCGCCCGGCTGGCGGCTAACGGTGACGATGACGGCGCTGGAGGTGACGGTCTTGCCGTCCACCTTGTTCACGAAGAGCCCGAGGTTGTGCACGTCCTCGACGCTGTCGTTGACCTCGCCGATGTCGGAGAGCCGCACCGCCGAGCCGTTGCGGTAGGCGATCAGCAGCGGCGCGTAGTCCACCGCCTTGGTGCCGGCGTCGTTGGTGTAGACCTGCAGGCGCAGGGCGCCGTCGTCGATCACGCCCTTGGGCCGGTTGGCGTTGGCGGAGGCGAGGGCGGCGCGCACGTCCTCCAGGCCGACGCCGTAGTGGGCCAGCTGCAGCGGATTGAGCTCTACCCGCACCGCCGGCAGGGAGGCCCCGCCGACCTCGACGTCGCCGACGCCTTTCACCTGGCTCAGCTGCTGCTGCACGATGTTGGAGGCGGTGTCGTAGATCTGGCCGGGCGTCTTGGTCGGCGAGGTCAGCGCCAGCACCAGGATCGGCGCGTCGGCCGGGTTCACCTTGCGATAGGTCGGGTTGGCCTTCAGCGTCGCCGGCAGGTCGATCCGCGCGGCGTTGATCGCGGCCTGCACGTCGCGGGCGGCGCCGTCGATGTCGCGGTCTAGGCCGAACTGCAGGGTGATGTTAGCGCTGCCGACCCGGCTGGACGAGGTCATCTCGGTGACGTCGGAGATCAGGCCGAGGTGGCGCTCCAGCGGCGTCGCGACGCTGGTGGCCATGGTCTCCGGGCTCGCGCCCGGCAGCTGCGCCTGCACCGAGATGGTCGGCGAATCCACCTGCGGCAGCGGCGAAACGGGCAGGTTGAAGAACGCCCCGATGCCGGCCAGGGCAACGCCGATGGTCAGCAGGATGGTGCCGATCGGGCGGCGGACGAACGGGGCGGAGAGGTTCATGTCGCCGGTCCGCCTTCCGGCTGGGCCTCGTCGAGGCGCGGATCGGACTCGCCCTTGCGCAGGTTCTGGGCGATGCCGAACCGCTTACCGAGGCGGTCGAACCAGAGGTAGATCACCGGGGTGGTGAAGAGCGTCAGCGCCTGGCTGACGATCAGGCCGCCAAAGATGCTGATGCCGAGCGGCCGGCGCAGCTCCGAGCCCTCGCCCCAGCCCAGCATCAGCGGCAGGGCGGCGAACAGGGCCGCCAAGGTGGTCATGATGATCGGCCGAAAGCGCAGCAGCGCGGCCTGGCGGATCGCCTCCAGCGGCGGCTTGCCTTCGTCGCGTTCGGCGTCGAGGGCGAAGTCGATCATCATGATGGCGTTCTTCTTCACGATGCCGATCAAGAGGATGATTCCGATGACGCCGATCACGCCGAGGTCGGAGCCGGAGATCATCAGCGCCAGCAGCGCGCCGACGCCGGCCGAGGGCAGGGTCGAGAGGATGGTGATGGGGTGGATGTAGCTCTCGTAGAGCACGCCCAGCACGATGTAGACGCAGACGATCGCCGCCAGGATCAGCCACAGCTCGTTGGAGAGCGAAGCCTGATAGGCGTTGGCCGCGCCGAGGAAGGTGGTGGTGACCACCGCCGGCACGCTGACCTTGGCCTCGTCCGCCCGGATCGCGCTTACCGCGTCGCCGAGCGAGACGCCGGGTGCGGTGTCGAACGAGATGTTCGCAGCCGGGAACTGGGCGACGTGGTTGATCTGCAGTGGCGCCAGCTGGGTCTGCACCTGGGCGATCGCGCCCAGCGGCGTCGGCGCCCCGTTGCCGGCGTTCAAGTACAGGTTGGCGAGGCCCTGCGGGCTGTCGATGTCGCCGGGCGCGGCCTCCAGGATCACCCGGTACTGGTCGGACTCGGTGAAGATGGTCGAGATGATGCGCTGGCCGAAGGCGTCGTAGAGCGCGTCGTCGACGGTAGACGGGGTGATCGCCAGCCGCGCGGCGGTGTCGCGGTCGATGGCGACGAAGGCCGACAGACCCTGGTCCTGCACGTCAGCGGCGACGTTGCGCAGCTTCGGATCCTTGGCCAGCTGCTCCACGACGTTGGCCGCCCAGGTGTTGATCGTCGCCTGGTCGGGCCCTTCGAGCGAGAACTGGTACTGGGTGCGGCTGACGTTGGCGTCGATGGTCAGGTCCTGCACCGGCTGGACGTAGAGCGTCATGCCGGGAACCGACTCCGCTTCCTGTCGCAGCCGATCCAGCGTTGCGGCCTGCGAGGACGTCCGCTCGCCCAGCGGCTTCAGGTTGATCAGGTAGCGGCCGATGTTGCCGGTGGTGTTGGTCCCGTCGACGCCGATGTAGCTGGTCAGGCTCTCGACGTCGGGGTCCTTGATCAACGCCGCCGCCACCTGCTGCTGCAGCTCGCCCATCCGCGCGTAGGAGACCGACTGACCGGCGACGGTGACGCCTTGCACCAGGCCGGTGTCCTGGGTCGGGAACAGGCCCTTGGGGATCAGCACGTAGAGCAGCACGGTCAGGGCCAGCGTGCCGAGGGCCACCAGCAGCGTGGCGGTCTGCCGCTCCAGCACCCAGTCGAGCCCCACCGCGTAGCGCTCGATCGTCCGGTCGATGAGTTCGGTGGCGCGTTTGGCGATGCCGCTCTCGCGCGTCTCGCCGTGCGGCTTCAGCCACAGCGCCGCCAGCGTCGGCGTCAGGGTCAGCGAGATGAAGGCGGAGATCACGATGGTCACCGCCAGGGTGACGGCGAACTCGCGGAACAGCCGGCCGACCACATCGCCCATGAACAGCAGCGGGATCAGCACCGCGATCAGCGAAACGGTCAGCGAAATGATGGTGAAGCCGATCTGCTCGGCGCCTTTCAGCGCCGCCTGGAACGGACCCTCGCCGGCCTCGATGTAGCGCGAGATGTTCTCGATCATGACGATGGCGTCGTCGACGACGAAGCCGGTCGCGATGGTCAGCGACATCAGGGTCAGATTGTTGAGCGAGTAGCCCAGTAGGTACATCACCCCGAACGTGCCGACGATCGAGAGCGGGGCGGCGACGCCGGCGATGAAGGTGGCGGGCAGCGAGTGCAGGAACAGGAAGATCACCGCCACCACCAGCACGATGGCCAGCACCAGCTCGAACTCGACGTCGTTCACCGAAGCGCGGATGCCGGTGGTGCGGTCGGTGACCACGGTCACGTCGAGGCCGGCCGGCAGGCCGGAGGTCAGCTGCGGCAGCTCGGCCTTGATCTTGTCGACGGTGGTGATGACGTTGGCGCCCGGCTGGCGCTGGATGTTGAGGATGATGCCGGGCTCGAGCGCGGCGGGCGCACTCTTGGTGGCGCCCAGGTCGTAGTAGGCGCCAAGCCGACTGTTCTCGGCTGCCTGGACGATGGTGGCGACGTCCTTCAGTCGCACCGCATCGCCGTTCTTGTAGGCGATGATCTGGTTCGCATAGTCGTCGTCGGTGAGCAGCTGGTCGTTGCCGTTGATGGCGTAGGCGCGGGTCGGACCGTCGAACGAACCCTTGGCGGCGTTGGCGTTGGCCGCGGCGATGGTCGAGCGCAGGCTCTCCAGCGTCATGCCGTACGAGGCCAGCGCACGGGTGTTGACCTGAATCCGCACCGCCGGCCGCTCGCCGCCAGCGATGGTGACGAGGCCGACCCCGGCGATCTGCGAGATCTTCTGGCCCAGCTGTGTCTCGGCCAAGCTCTGGATCTGCGTGAGCGGCAGCGACTTCGAGGTCAACGCCAAGGTGACGATCGGCGCGTCGGCGGGATTGACCTTGGCGTAGACGGGCGGCGCTGGCAGGTCGATCGGCAGCAGGTTGCCGGCTGCGTTGATCGCCGCCTGCACCTCCTGCTCGGCGACGTCGAGGGAGAGGTCGAGGTTGAACTGCAGCGTGATCACCGACGAGCCGCCGGAGGAGACCGACGACATGCGGTTGAGGTCGGCCATCTGGCCGAACTGCCGCTCCAGAGGCGCCGTGACGGTCTGGGCCATCACCTCCGGGCTGCCGCCGGGATAGGAGGTCTGCACCTGGATGGTGGGGTAGTCGACCTCGGGCAGGGCCGATAGCGACAGGAAGTGGAACGCCAGGAGGCCGGCCAGCAGAATCGCGGTCATCAGCAGCGAGGTCGCCACCGGACGCTGGATGAAGGGGCGCGAGGGGTTCATGGACGACGGGGCGCGCGGCGACCTCGGTCTGGGGTGCGGAACATCAGGCGCCGACCCCGCCAAATCCGGCCGCGCCGGCGCCACTTTGGCTGGCGGCGCCCGGCGAGGCGCCTTTGCCGCCACCCTTGCCACCGTGGTGGGCATGGCCGCCGGCGCCGCCAGCGCCCGGCGCAGCGCCGCGGGGCAGGGTGACGCTGGCGCCGTCGCGCAGTCGGTCGCCGCCATCGGTGACCACGGTCTGGCCGGCGGTGAGGCCGGATACGATCGAGGTGGTCTCGCCGGTCCCCGGTCCCGTCGTAACGGGCGCGGACTTCACCGTGTTGTCCGCCTGCAGCACCCAGACGAAGTCGCCGTTCGGGCCGTGCCGCACCGCCGTGGTGGGCACGATCACCTGGTTCTTCAAGGTGTCGACCAGCACCGTGATGTTGACGAACTGATTTGGGAAGAGGGCGGCGTTCGGGTTGCCGAACCTGGCCTTGCCCTTGACTGTGCCGGTGGTGGTGTCGACCACATTGTCGATCGTGGCCAGGCTCCCGGCGCCGATCGGGGCGCCGCCGGTGCGGTCGTAGGCGGTGACGGGCAGGCCGGCGCCGAAGTTGGTATGGCGCACGATCGAGGGGATGGCGTCCTCCGGCACCGCGAAGATCACGTCGATCGGGTCAATCTGGGTCACGACCGCGATCGGCGTCGAGCTGTTGGCGGAGATCTGGTTGCCGGCGTCGATCTGGCGGATGCCGACCCGTCCCGCCACGGGCGAGACGATGCGGCTCCACTGCAGGTTCAGCCGCGCGGTGTCGACCGCGCCCTTGTCGGAGGCGACCAGGCCTTCGTCCTGCTTCACCAGCGCGGCCTGGGTGTCACGGGTCTGGCCTGCCACGGAGTTCTGGCCAAGGAGGGTGTTGTAGCGTTGCAGGTCGAGTTTGGCGTTGGCGAGGGACGCGGCGTCGCGCGCCAGCGAGCCCTGCGCCTGGGTCAGCGCCGCCTGGAACGGCGCCGGATCGACCTGGGCGAGCAGGTCGCCGCGCCTCACCATCTGGCCCTCGGTGAAGCGCACCTGTTGCAACTGCCCGGTGACGCGCGAGGTCACCGAGACGGTCGCCTCTGGCGTCACGGTGCCCAGCGCCGTGACCGTGATCGGCACGTCGCCCAGAGTCGCCTGGGCGATGCCGACAGTGACGGTCGGCCGGCCGCCACGGCCGAACGGGTTGGCCGCCTGGCTGCCTGCGGCGCACTTCGACAACAGGAAGCCAACGCCGATGGCGACGGCGATGACCAGGATCACGGCGAGCAGCGTGCGCCAGGTGCGGCGACGCGGGGGGCGAGACGCCGGGCCAGCGGTGGGCTGGATGGTTTGGCTCATCCGTTCTCCGAGAACAGCGGTCTAGGGTCCAGCTGGTGGGACGCCCGATGCGAACTGCAGCTTCACTTTGAAGTTCCAATCGAACCGCAAAATGACAAAGCGCTTCGGCCTCGCAACACGTGGGCATTGAAACGAAACGAATGCGGGCCGCAAAGGTCCTAGCCATCTATCCTTAGCGGCTGAATTTGTGAATTCCGGCGCGTCGCCTTCGAGCGAGCCAGGGATCCATGCAGCGATCCTCGGCGCGCTCTCGGCGCGACATCGCGAGGCGCCTATTGCCCCCACGGAAGGCTCGAACGAGGCGACCAACGGGGCATAAAGGCTGGCCTTGGCAGGTCAACGGGCCTAGAACCTGGACTCAATAGTCCCTGTGACGATGGCCGGCGCGGGCCGCCGCCGCGGCGTCGTGCGGGAGACTTCGGAGGGGAGTTCAGGAAAGGATTCGAGGTTGGAGCCTACGGATACCGAGGCGCCAGAGTACTTCCACAAGGTCGTCGATTGTCAGTGGGCCTGCCCGGCGCATACGCCGGTGCCAGAGTACATCCGGTTGATCGCCGAGGGGCGGTACGCCGACGCCTACATGATCAATTGGAAGTCCAACGTCTTCCCGGGAATACTCGGGCGGACTTGCGACCGTCCCTGCGAGCCCGCCTGCCGGCGGGGCCGCGTGGAAGCCGAGCCGGTGGCGATCTGCCGGCTCAAGCGCGTGGCGGCGGACAACAAGTCGGACATCACCGGGCGCCTGCCGCCCGAGACCACGGTGCGCAACGGCAAGCGCGTCGTGCTCGTGGGCGCCGGGCCGGCGTCCCTGACGGTGGCGCGCGATCTGGCGCCGCTCGGCTACGAGCTGACGCTGATCGACTCCGACCCGCTGCCCGGCGGCATGATCCGCAGCCAGATCCCCCGCTTCCGGCTGCCCGAGAGCGTGATCGACGAGGAAGTCGGCTACATCACCGGCCTCGGCATGACGCTGCGCCAGGGCGAGCGGGTCGACAGCCTCAAGGCGCTGATGGCCGAGGACTACGACGCCATCTTCGTCGGCTCCGGCGCACCGCGCGGGCGCGAGCTCGACATCCCCGGCCGCCAGGAAGCCAAGGCCAACATCCACATCGGCATCGACTGGCTCTCGAGCGTCTCGTTCGGCCACGTCGACAAGATCGGCAAGCGCGTGATCGTGCTGGGCGGCGGCAACACCGCGATGGACTGCTGCCGCACCTCGCGCCGGCTTGGCGGCGAGGACGTCAAGGTGATCGTCCGCTCCGGCTTCGAGGAAATGAAGGCGTCTCCGTGGGAGAAGGAAGACGCCATGCATGAGGACATCCCGATCCTCAACTTCCTGGTCCCGAAGGAGTTCACTCACGTCGGCGGCAAGCTGACCGGCGTGCTGTTCGAGCCGGTGGCCGCCAGCTACGACGACAAGGGCCGGCGCCAACTGCTGCCGACTGGCGAGCCGGACCAGCACTTCGAGTGCGACGACGTGCTGGTGGCGGTCGGCCAGGAGAACGCCTTCCCCTGGATCGAGCGCGACATCGGCCTCGAGTTCGACAAGTGGGACATGCCGGTGATCAACGCCGCGACGATGGGCTCGACCCATCCGAAGGTGTTCTTCGGCGGCGACTCCGCCTTCGGCCCGAAGAACATCATCTGGGCGGTCGCGCACGGCCACGAAGCCGCGGTGTCGATCCATAAGCTGCTGAGTGGCGAAGACCCCGCCGACCGACCGGCCCCCGGCGTGACACTGGTCTCGCAGAAGATGGGCATCCACGAGTGGAGCTACGATAACGACGTCTCCAACGACCTGCGCTTCCGTGTGCCGCTGCGGGACAAGGCCGAGGCGCTGTCGAACGTGCGGCTGGAGGTGGAACTCGGGTTCGACCGCGAGCTCGGCTACCAGGAGGCGCAGCGCTGCCTCAACTGCGACGCCCAGACCGTGTTCACCACCCCGCTGTGCATAGAGTGCGACGCCTGCGTCGACATCTGCCCGGTCGACTGCATCACCTTCACCGAGAACGGCGAGGAAGCGGACCTGCGCCAACGGCTGAAGGCGCCGGCGCTGACCCTCACCCAGGAACTGTATGTCTCCTCGATCCTTCCGACGGGCCGGGTGATGGTCAAGGACGAGGACGTCTGCCTGCACTGCGGCCTGTGCGCCGAGCGTTGCCCGACCGGCGCGTGGGACATGCGCAAGTTCCTGCTGGAGATCACCCAGGCCGAAGGCGTGCCGCCGCCCGTCGAACGGATCGCCGCCGAATGAGTCTCTCCGCCGTCAACGACTTCGTCGTCAAGTTCGCTAACGTGAACGGGTCGGGGTCGGCCAGCGCCAATGGCATGTTCGCCAAGTCGATCCTGCGCATGGGCGTGCCGGTCGCCGCGCGCAACATCTTCCCCTCCAACATCCAGGGCCTGCCGACCTGGTACGAGGTGCGGATCAGCGAGACCAGCAAGCTCGGCCGCCGTGGCGGCGTCGACCTGATGGTGGCGATGAACCCGCAGACCTGGGATCAGGACGTCGCCTCGATCGAGCCGGGCGGCTACCTGTTCTACGACTCGACCAAGCCGCTGCCGCCCTCGAAGTTCCGCCACGATATCGAGGTGATCGGCCTGCCGCTGACGGCGATCTGCAACGCGGCCTACACCGACCCGCGCCAGCGCCAGCTGTTCAAGAACATCATCTACGTCGGCGCGCTGGCCTACTTGATCAACATCGAGACCGAAGTGCTCGAGACGCTGGTGCGCGAGGAGTTCGGCTCGAAGCCCAAGCTGATCGACGCCAACCTGCACGCGCTCGGCCTCGGCCGGGAGGCGGCGGCGCAGATGTTGGGCGATCCGATCGGCCTGCAGATGCGCCGCTCCGACAAGGTAGGCGATCGCATCTACGTCGAGGGTAACACCGCCGCGGCCCTGGGCGCGGTCTATGGCGGCGCGACGGTCTGCGCCTGGTATCCGATCACGCCGTCGACCTCACTGGCCGAGGCGTTCACCGCCCACTGCCAGGACCTGCGCGTCGACAAGACGACCGGCGAGGCTAAGTTCGCGATCATCCAGGCGGAAGACGAGATCGCCTCGATCGGCATCGTCATCGGCGCCGGCTGGAACGGCGCGCGCGCCTTCACCTGCACCTCGGGGCCTGGCATCTCGCTGATGCAGGAGTTCGTCGGCCTGTCCTACTTCGCCGAGATCCCGGCGGTGATCTTCGACGTGCAGCGCGGCGGGCCGTCGACCGGCATGCCGACGCGGACCCAGCAGTCGGACATCCTGCTGGCGGCCTACGCCTCCCACGGCGACACCAAGCACCCGCTGCTGTTCCCCGAGGACCCGGCCGAATGCTTCGAGTTCGGCGCCCTGGCGTTCGACCTGTCGGACCGGCTGCAGACCACCATTTTCGTCATGCTCGACCTCGACATCGGCATGAACGAGTGGCTGTGCCGGCCCTTCAAGTGGGACGACAGCCGTGCGCTCGATCGCGGCAAGGTGATGACCTACGAGGAGCTCGAGGCCGGCAAGGACTTCGGCCGTTACCTCGATGTCGACGGCGACGGCATCGCCTACCGCACCCTGCCCGGCGTGCACCCGGACCGCGGCGCCTACTTCACCCGCGGCACCTCCCGCGATCCCTACGCGCGCTACAGCGAGGAGGGCTCGGTCTATGTCGGCAACATGGAACGTCTGCTGGAGAAGTTCGAGACCGCCAAGCGCCTGATTCCGGCCCCGGTCGCGCGGCCGGCCAAGCGGCGCACGCCGCACGGCGCGATTTACTTCGGTTCGACCACGCCGGCGATGCACGAGGCGCTCGAGCAGCTGGAAGACCAGGGCGTGCTGGTGGACGGATTGCGCGTGCGCGGCTTCCCGTTCAACGACGACGTGCTCGACTTCATCGCCGCGCATGAGACGGTGTTCGTGGTCGAGCAGAACCGCGACGCCCAGCTGCGCACGCTGCTGATGGTCGAAGGCGGCGTCGATCCGGCGAAGCTGATGCCGGTGTTGGGCTACGACGGATCGCCGATCACCGCCCGTTTCATCACCGACGAGATCTCCAACCGCCTGCGCGGCCTGACCCGCACGCCGACGCCTCTGGTGGCCGAATGACCTACATTACCAAGCCTCGCCTGCATCACCCGCTGCTGCAGCCCAACGGCCTCGGCTTCACCCGCCGCGACTACGAGGGCAAGGTCTCGACTCTGTGCGCCGGCTGCGGACACGACTCGATCTCGGCGGCGATCATCCAGGCGGCCTACGAGCTCGACCTGCCGCCGCACCGGCTGGCCAAGCTTTCCGGCATCGGCTGTTCGTCGAAGACGCCCGACTACTTCCTTGGCAACTCGCACGGGTTCAATTCGGTACACGGACGGATGCCCTCGGTGCTGACCGGGGCCAACGTCGCCAATCGCGACCTGATCTATCTGGGCGTTTCCGGCGACGGCGATTCCGCGTCGATCGGCCTTGGTCAGTTCGCTCACTCGATCCGGCGCGGCGTCAACATGACCTACATCGTCGAGAACAACGGGGTGTACGGGCTGACCAAGGGCCAGTTCTCCGCCACCTCCGATCCGGGCTCGAAGTCGAAGCGCGGCGTGGTCAACCACGACCAGTCGATCGACCTGGTTGGGCTGTCCCTGCAGCTGGGCGCCAGCTTCGTCGCCCGCAGTTTCTCGGGCGACAAGGACCAGTTGGTCCCCTTGGTGAAGGCGGCGCTGGCGCACAAAGGCGCGGCGTTCATCGACGTGATCAGCCCCTGCGTGCAGTTCAACAATCACGTCGGCTCGACCAAGAGCTTCGACTACGTCCGCGAGCACAACGCGGCGATGAACCGGCTCGATTTCATCGAGCCGCGCGCCGAGATCACCGCCGACTACCGTCCGGGCGAGGTGGAGCTGGTGGTCCAGCACGACGGCTCGGTGCTCAGGCTGCGGAAGATCGCGCCTGACTACGAGCCGACCGACCGCATCTCCGCGATGGGCCACCTACAGATGCACCAGGCGCGCGGCGAAATCGTCACGGGACTGCTGTTCGTCGACCCCGAGGCCGGCGACCTGCACGACCACCTTCACACCGTTCACAAGCCGCTGAATCAGCTTACTGACCAGGAGTTGGTCCCCGGTTCAGCGGCGCTTGCTGCAATAAACAACTCGCTGCGATAGCAAAAAGCCAGCCTGGGAACGGGGCTTGCAGAGCCCAGCTTCCTAAGCTTCAAGGCGTAACGATAAGGGTGTGGCGATGCAGAGCGTACGCGACGTGGTGAAGTCGAATTCGATTCCGGGCCTGCACCCGGCGCCGACCGACCACCGCCGGCTGGTCGCATGGGTCGAGGAGATCGCCGCGCTCACCAAGCCCGACCGTGTGGTCTGGTGCGATGGTTCCGAAGATGAGTGGGAGCGCCTGACGGGAGAACTGGTCGCCGCAGGCACGCTGAAACGGCTGAATCCGGAAACACGCCCGAACTCGTTCTACGCCGCCTCAGATCCCAAGGACGTCGCCCGCGTCGAGAGCCGCACCTTCATCTGTTCGAAGGACCCCGCCGACGCCGGCCCGACCAACAACTGGCTCGACCCGGATGAGATGCGCGCCGACCTGATGGGTCTGTTCGACGGCGCCATGCGTGGCCGCGCCATGTACGTCGTGCCCTTCAGCATGGGTCCAATCGGTTCGCCGATCAGCGCGCTCGGGGTCGAGATCACCGACAGTCCCTACGTCGTTGTCTCGATGAAGATCATGACGCGCATGGGCAAGGCGGCGCTGGACGAGCTGGGCGACGACGGCTTCTTCGTGCCGGCCGTGCACTCGGTTGGCAAGCCGCTGGCGCCCGGCGAGCCGGACGTCGCCTGGCCGTGCAACGACATCAAGTACATCGTGCACTTCCCGGAAGACCGGGAGATCTGGTCCTACGGCTCCGGCTACGGCGGCAACGCCCTCTTGGGGAAGAAGTGCTACGCCCTGCGCATCGCCTCGGTGATGGCCAGGGACGGCGGCTGGCTCGCCGAGCACATGCTGATCCTCAAACTGACCTCGCCGCAGGGCAAGGCGCACTACATCGCCGCGGCCTTCCCCAGCGCCTGCGGCAAGACCAACCTGGCCATGCTGCAGCCGACGCTGCCGGGCTGGATGGCCGAGACCATCGGCGACGACATCTGCTGGATGCGCTACGGCGACGACGGCCGGCTCTATGCGATCAACCCGGAGGCCGGTTTCTTCGGCGTTGCGCCGGGCACCGGGCTGAAGACCAACGCCAACGCCATCGCCGCGCTTTCCAAGAACACCATCTTCACCAACGTGGCGCTGACGACCGACGGCGACGTCTGGTGGGAGGGCCTGACCGACGCTCCGCCGGAAGGATTGACCGACTGGCAGGGTCGGCCGTGGTCGCCCACGAGCGGCCAGCCCGCCGCCCATCCCAACGCCCGCTTCACCGCGCCGGCGTGCCAGTGCCCGGTGATCGCGCCGGAGTGGGAAGACCCGACAGGTGTGCCGATCTCGGCGATCCTGTTCGGCGGCCGTCGCGCCAGCGCCGTGCCGCTGGTGACCGAGGCGTTCGACTGGGCGCACGGCGTGTTCATGGCCGCCAACGTCGCCTCGGAAGGCACGGCGGCGGCGGAGACCAAGGTCGGCGAGCTGCGGCGCGACCCGTTCGCCATGCTGCCGTTCTGCGGCTACAACATGGGCGACTATTTCGAACACTGGCTGCAGGTTGGCGCCGCCGCGGCCGACGCCGCCAAGCTGCCGCGCATTTACGCCGTCAACTGGTTCCGCAAGGACGCCGCCGGCAAGTTCGTCTGGCCCGGCTACGGCGAGAACTCACGGGTGTTGAAGTGGATCGTCGAGCGCCTCGAGGGCTCGGCGGACGCCGAGGACACCGCCATCGGCCGGGTGCCGGCCGCCGGCGCCCTTGACCTCACAGGTCTGACGCTCTCGACGGACGCCATGAGTCTGCTGCGCTGCGTCGACGCGGCGGTGTGGCGCGAGGAAGCGGCGCTGATCCCGGCCTTCTACCAGCGCTTCGGCGATCGTCTGCCCAAGGCGCTGTGGGATGAGTACGAGGCGCTGCTCGGCCGGCTCGACGCCGCCGACGGGGCTCTGACCCCGGCGCCGATCGCCTTGACGGCCTAGCCGCCTCTCGGCAAGCAGCCAACGCATTTTTCAATCTCGCCTTTGGCGCCGGATTGCGGGGGAGTTTTCGTGCGTACGACGATCAGTGTGGCTGCGCAGTTTCGCGGGCCGCCCAACTCGGTCAACGGTGGCTACGCCTGCGGCGTGATGGGACGGCTGATCGACGGGCCGTTTACCGCCGTCCTGCGCGCGCCGCCGCCGCTCGACACGCCGATGCTGCTGGTCCGGGACGATGACGGCGTGCGGCTTGAGAGCCAGACCGGCGATATGATCGGCCAGGCCCGGCGCGCCGAGATCACGGCGATCCCCAAGGCGCCGCCGGCGCCAAGCCTCGCTGCAGCGATCGCCGCAAGTCCCGGCTTTCCAGGGTTGCACAGCCCGTTCCACCCGATCTGCTTCTGTTGCGGCGACCAGGTGGAGGAGGGCGTCGGCCTGCGCGTGTTCACTGGGCAGCTGGCCGGCGCGCCGGCGGGCGTCGTGGCCGGGCCGTGGACGCCAAATCCGGTCTTCGCCGACGTCGAGGGTCTTACGCCCGCCGAGGTGATCTGGGCCGCGCTCGACTGTCCAGGCTCGGTCTCCTGGGTCGTGTCCGGCGGCGGTGGCGGGTTGCTGGGCACCATGACCGGCGAGTTGATCCGTCGGCCTGCCGCCGGCGAGACCTGCATCGTCCTGGCCTGGCCGATCGAGCGCAGCGGCCGCAAGATGACCTCGGGCGCGGCGCTTTTCACCGCCGGCGGCGAGCTGCTGGCCAGGAGCCATCAGGTCTGGATCGGCCGCGCGCCGGTCGCCGAAGCGGCCTGATCTGAGGGCTGTTTCGCGAGTCGCTTTTCGCGCGCGGCGGGTTTAAGGATTTCAGGCAATTCATTCGAACGCTTGTTTGGGAGGATCACGTAAATGCGTGAAGCTGTCGTCGTTTCCTACGCCCGGACCGGGCTGGCCAAGGCCGGTCGCGGCGGGTTCAACATCACCCCGACGGTCAGTATGGCCGCCCATGCCGTGAAGCATGCGGTCGCCAAGGCGGGCATCGAGAAAGAAGCCGTCGAAGACTGTTTCATGGGCAATGTGGCGCACGGCGCCCAGAACCTGGGCCGCAACGCCGCGCTGCTGGCTGGCCTGCCGATCACCACCGGCGGCGTCACCATCAACCGCTTCTGCTCGTCCGGCCTGCAGTCGATCGCTATGGCTTCGCGCTATGTCATGGATGACGGCGCCGATGTGGTCGTGGCCGGCGGCGTCGAGTCGATCAGCTTCCCAGGCGGCGGCGGCGCGCGCGAGAACAACGACCCCGAACTGCTGCGCATCGCACCGGCGATCCACATGGCGATGATCGACACTGCCGACATCGTCGCCAAACGCTACAAGGTCTCTCGCGAGTACCAGGATGAGTATTCGCTGGAATCGCAGCGCCGCATGGCGGCCGCGCAGCAAGCCGGCAAGTTCAAGGACGAGATCGTCCCGATGAAGACCAAGATGAAGGCGGTCAACAAGGAGACGAAGGAAGAGAGCATCGTCGATTACGTGGTCGATCGTGACGAGTGCAATCGGCCGGACACTACGGCGGAGGGCCTCGCCAAGCTCGAGCCGGTCAAGGGGCCGGGCAATTTCATCACCGCCGGCAACGCCTCCCAGCTCTCCGACGGCGCCGCCGCCGTGGTGCTGATGGAGGCCAAGGAAGCCGAGCGCCGCGGCCTCAAGCCGTTGGGCCGGTTCATGGGCTGGGCCGTCGCCGGTTGCGAGCCCGACGAGATGGGCATCGGTCCGGTGTTCGCCGTGCCGCGCCTGCTCGAGCGTCATGGGCTCAAGGTCGACGACATCGACCTGTGGGAACTGAATGAAGCCTTCGCCTCGCAGTGCCTCTACGCCCGCGACACCCTGGGCATCGATCCGGAGAAGTACAACGTCAACGGCGGCTCGATCGCCATTGGCCACCCGTTCGGCATGACCGGCGCGCGCTGCACCGGCCATATCCTCCAGGAGGGCCGGCGTCGCGGCAACGTACGCTACGGCGTGGTGACCATGTGCATCGGCGGCGGCCAGGGCGGCGCCGGCCTGTTCGAGGTCTACAACTGATCCGAGGCGCGTATGCGCTGACGATGGAAAGGGGTCGCTGCGGCGGCCCCTTTTCTTTGGCCCTGACTACATCTCCTCCGGATCCAGCGCTTCGCGGCCACCCTCGAGCCACGCCCGCAGCGCGGGTGCGGCCCGTTTCGACGCCAGTTCCTGGTAGAGCGTCTGGTTGGCGGGGCTGAGCACGTCACGCCAGGCATCCAGCCGCGCGCTGGCGAAGAAGGCCGCGTTGCTGGACCAATCGCCGAGGTGGGCGCCGGGCGCGGTCTCGTCGGCGCGCGCCTTCATCCTGGCGAAGCTGGCGGCCTCGATCAGCGCCGGCCATTCCGCCGGTCCAACGGCGATATCGAGGAAACGCGCGAGCCGGCGCATCTCGTCTTCCAGGTCCAGCCGCAAGTCGCGGTAGTGAACGAGGTGCAGGTTGGCGAGGCCCCGGTGCGCCCACGCCAAGCGGGCGGCGTGGAACACCGAGCCGGTCGGAAATCCGTCCTCCATCCACGCATGGATCGGCGTGGTCATCCAGACCGGGAAACAGGTGTTCGGATCGGTGGGGAACCACGACTCCGGCGGCAGGCCGGCGCGCTCGCGCACCGCGCTCTTGAACGCGTCCGAGGCGTTATGCATGTGGTCCATCATCGAGAGGAACGCGTCCCGCGGATCTCGCCCGCAGTGGACGTAGGCGACGTTCTCGAAATAGGGCAGGCCGTCGAGCGGTGTGTGGGTCTTGATCACCCGCCGCCAAGGCTGGACATCGAGTTCGCACATGAGCGTCTCCACCGGCGTCCACGGACGGTCGAACTCAGGCGACAGCAGGGTGAGCGGGGCCGGCAGCCGCGGTCCGTGCACGAGAAGCGCGCAAAGCATCTGGGTCCAGGTGGTGCCGCACTTGGGCGCGGTGGTGACGATGATGTCGCCGTCGCGGGGGCGGTAGGCGTCCCAGCGGATGCTGTCGGCGGCGGCGGTCACGTAGCGACGAGTCCGCTCGGGCAGCGCCGGCCGCTCGTACGCCGCGGCGAGGGAGGAACTGGGTGTCACGCTTCGACAACCACCGCCGTGCCGTAGGCCAGCACCTCGGTGATGCCCTCCATGATCTCGTTGGCGTCGTAGCGCATGCCGATGATGGCGTTGGCGCCCATCTCGGTCGCGTGCTGGCACAGGTGTTCGAACGCCTCCTGCCGTGAGGTTTCGGCCAGGCTGACGAACACCGTCAGCTTGCCGCCGAACAGGGATTGGATGCCGCCGGCGAAGTTCCCGAGCGCGCTCCGGGAACGGACGGTGATGCCGCGGACGATGCCGATGTGGCGCACCACGGTGTGGCCCGGAATGTCGTTCGTGGTCGAGACCAGCATGATTCCCCCATTTCAGGCACGAAACACGAAGATAGACCAGCTTTTGCGCTGGGCGGAAGCGGGCGCTGCGTGGGCCTGCGCCGTTTTGCTAGGCAGCCGTGATTGTCAGCCGGCGAGACTCTGCTACGACGACCCGCTGATCACCGATCATGAGACGAGGGCCCGTTGGACGAGGGCCCTGGGGCCAAGCGGCCCGCGAAGGATTTGCGCTGCGTGGATACGGCCGAGACGATCGAGGGGGTAGAGGCGCAGCTTGCGCCGGAGACGAGTCTCGAGGCGCAAGAGGCCGACTACGAGCGCTTCGTCGAGGACAACCTGCCGCGCAACTTCGCCGGCCACTTCGTGCACGGCATGCTGGGCATGACCGGCTTCCGCATCTTCAACTCGCCGACCTTCCTGCCGGCCTATCTGCACATCATCACCGCCGCGATGCCCGGCTCAGATTTCCTGGTCGGGCTGGGACAGTCGGTGCAGCAGCTGGGCAGCGTGATCTCGCCGGTGATCGGCGCGGCCCAGATCGAGCACCGCAAGCGCGTGCTGCCGGTCTCGATGCTGATGGGCACGCTGATGCGGGTGCAGATCGCGGCGATCGCGCTCTGCGCCTGGTTCCTGCAAGGCCCGGTGCTGGTGTTCGCGGTGATGTTCTTCCTGATGCTGCTGGGGCTGTTCCAGGGCGCGCAGGGCGTGGCGTTCCAGCTGCTGCTGGCCAAGGTGATCCCGATCCGGCTGCGCGGGCGGCTGCAGGCGCTGCGCAATCTCGCCGGCGGCCAGGTCTCGGCTGGAATGGCTTATCTGGCAGGACGCTATCTGATCGGCGGCAAGTTCCTCGGCAACGGCTACGCCGCCACCTTCGCCCTGTCGGCGATCCTCACCACCATCGGCCTCAGCCTGCTGGCGATACTGATGCGCGAGCCGGAGCCGCCGACGGTGCGGCCCAAGGCGCGCACCTGGGACCGGATGCGCGAGTTCCCGGCGCTGCTCGCCGCCGACCGCGGCTACATGTTCTTCATGATCGCCCAGACCTGCGCCACGGCCGGGCGGATCGGGGTGCCGTTCTACATCCTGTTCGCGCGCCACATCATGCCGCTGACGGGCGCCGAGGGCGGCAAGAACATCGGCCTGCTCAGCCTGGTGCTGTTCGAGGGCGACAGCCTGTCCAACATGCTCTGGGGCACCATCGGCGACCGGCTCGGCTTTCGCGCCTCGTTCGTCGGCTCGATGGCGCTGTGGATCGCGTCAACCGTGGTGCTGCTGGTGGCGCAGAACCCGGCGATGATGCTGGTGGCGTTCGGCGGGCTCGGCGCGGCGCAGTCCGGCTTCCAGATGAGTTCGCAGACCATGGTGCTGGAGTTCGGCGCGCGGCAGGACATGCCGATGCGCCTTGGCCTTTCCCAGACCGCCCAAGGCTTCATGAATACGATCGGCCCGCTGATCGGCGGCCTGATCGCCATCACCGTCGGCTACCGACCCCTGTTCATCGTCTCGATCGTGTTCGAGGCGATCGCGCTGGGCCTGCTGCTGTGGGTGGTCGACGAGCCGAGATATCGGCATCGCCCGGCCTGAGCGTCGTTCGCCGCTGGCTAGATCGCCCGCCCGGCCCAGTACTTGTCCTTCAACAGGCGCTTGTAGAGCTTGCCGGTGGGCAGGCGCGGCATTTCCTCGATGAAGTCGACCGAGCGCGGGGTCATGTAGTGGGCCAGCCGCTCGCGCGCGAAGCCGATCAGTTCGGCGCCCAGCTCGTCGGTCGGCTCGATGCCGGGCGCCGGCTCGATCACCGCCTTGACCGCCTCGCCCATCTCCTCGTCCGGCACGCCGAACACGGCGACGTCGCCGACCTTGGGATGCAGGATCAGGGCGTCCTCGATCGCCTGCGGATAGATGTTCACCCCGCCGGAGATGATCATGAAGGCCTTGCGGTCGGTGAGGTAGAGATAGCCTTCCGCATCGACGTAGCCGACGTCGCCCAGGCTCATCCAGTTGTCGTGCGCCGGGTGCTGAGCCGCGCGGGTCTTGGCCGGATCGTTGTGGTAGGCGAACATCATCTGGTCGCGCTCGAAGTAGATCAGCCCGCTCTCGCCGATGGGCAGCTCGGTCCCATCTTCGTCGCAGATGTGCAGGATGCCGAGCGCGGGCTTGCCGACCGAGCCGGGGTGCGCCAGCCACTCGGCGCTGTCGATGATGGTCGCGCCCGTGCCCTCGGTGCCGGCGTAGTATTCGTGGATGATCGGGCCCCACCACTCGATCATCTGCCGCTTCACGTCGACCGGGCAGGGCGCGGCGGCGTGGATGGCCACTAGGTGCGAAGAAAGGTCGTGCGGGCTGCGAGCCTCAGGCGACAGTTTCAGCATGCGCACGAACATGGTCGGCACCCACTGGCTGTGGGTGACTTGGTATTGCTCGATGTAGCGCAGCGCGGCCTCGGGGTCGAAGCGCTCCATCATGATCACCGTGCCGCCGTAGCCCAGCACCATGGTTACGTAGCCCAGCGGCGCGGCGTGATAGAGCGGCGCTGGCGAGAGGTAGACCGTGTCCCGCGAGAAGCCGTAGCGGTTGACCGACTGGCGCAGGTCGAACCCTTCGGCGACGGTCATGTCGGGCAGTGGCCGCAGGATGCCCTTCGGCCGGCCGGTGGTGCCGGAGGAGTACAGCATCGAGTCGCCCATCGGCTCCTCGGCCAGCGGTTCGGCCGGGAAGCCGGCGATGGCGTCCTCATAGCTCGCCCAGCCGTCGATGGTCCCATCGACCATCAACCGGATCGGACAGTCGGGGATCAGCGCGGCGACCGGCGCCACCACCTCGCGGCGGTCGAACGAGCTGACGATGACCTTCGCCATGCAGTCGTTCGCGATGTAGGCGGTGTCGTCCGGCGGCAGGTAGCGGTTGACCGCGGTGAGATAGAGCCCCGAGCGGAACGCCGCCCACACCACCTCGGCGTAGCGCAGGTTGTTCTCCATCAGGATGGCGACGTGGTCGCCGCGGCGCAGGCCCTGGGCGTACAGGAACTGGGCGAGCTGGTTGGAGCGGTCGTTCACTTCGCGATAGGTGACTTGCGCCCCGCTGGCGGCGGCGATCATCGCCGGCTTGTCGGGCGTGTCTCGGGCGTGATCGGCAACGTACATCGATGGCGTCTCGGGCAATGGCTTGGGGCTTATGCGATCAAGCCCGTCCTAGCTCGCGCTGCGTCCGTCAAGCCCTGAACACCGAGCGCGTCGCAGGCGCACTAAGGAATTAACCGCGGAGATCGCGGAGATACGCGGAGCTACAGCGGTTTCTCCGCGTATCTCCGCGATTCATTTTTTTGGGACGCCTGCGGCGCCATCGGTCTCGGCGGTAAAGCTGCTACGCCGCGCCGTGGATCGGGGGTTTGAACAGGTCGGCGGGGGAGGCGGTGAAGATCTCGACGCCGGTCTCGGTGACGCCCACCGAGTGCTCGCATTGGGCCGAGAGCGACTTGTCGCGGGTCACCGCGGTCCAGCCGTCGGCCAGCAGCTTCACCTGGTACTTGCCTAGGTTCACCATCGGCTCGACGGTGAAGAACATGCCGGGCTTCAGCAGCGGTCCTGTGCCCCGCTCGCCGTAATGCAGCACGTTCGGCGCATCATGGAACACGCGGCCGACGCCGTGGCCACAGAAGTCGCGCACCACGCTGCAGCGCATCGCCTCGACGTAGGACTGGATCGCGTGGCCGACGTCGCCCAGCCGATTGCCCGGCTTCACCTGCGCCAGGCCGCGCATCATGCCCTCGTAGGTGACGTCCACCAGCCGCCGCGCGCGGGGCGGCACGTCGCCGACGCCGAACATGCGCGAAGTGTCGCCGTGCCAGCCGTCGACGATCACCGTCACGTCGATGTTGGCGATGTCGCCGTCGCGCAGCGGCCGCTCGCTGGGGATGCCGTGGCAGACCACGTGGTTGGGCGAGATGCAGACGGTGTGGCTGTAGCCCTTGTAGAACAGGCAGGCCGGCAGGGCCCCATGGTCGAGGATGAACTCGCGCGCCAGGGTGTCCAGCTTCTCGGTGGCGACGCCCGGCACGACGTGCGGGACCAGCATGTCCAGGCATTCGGCGGCGATGCGGCCGGCGCGGCGCATGCCCTCGAAGTCGGCCGGATCGGCGTGGATCTTGATCTCGCCGGTGCGCGTCTCGGCTTCCAGCACGTCGTCGACGAAGGCCATGTCTTTTTAGCTCCGGGCCGCGACGCGGCCTCACCCGGCATATGTCGCAACACTAGCACAGAACTTCAACCGCGGGGTTCGGCGCAGAGAGTGTTGCGTCTTCGGCGTTTCGGTGGTTCCTATTTTGTTCTTGACGTTGGGCGGGACTTGTTGGTCCACGTCCCGCCTGGGACAGCGGGCAACGCTACCGCATATGATGAGTTTATCGAGGTGAAAGTGAACAGCGGTCGATACTCAGCTCTGCAGCAAGCGAAAGATGCTCTTATCGGAACATTTGGCGGAATCATGATTCGGTCAGTCGGCGACTACAGTGCGGGCTCCAAGATTGTTCTTGCGACAGGCCTGGAGAACGTGACGATTACTTATGACCGTGAATAAGTCGAGGCGCCGCTTCGCGTGGTCCGCGCTCGCGCGAACCTTCGCCGCGCATGCAAGCTTTCACGTGGTCGGCTCGTCGCGCTGGGGCGAGGACTTCAGCCTTCCCGGCGATGTGGCGCCTTGGGTGCAGGTGTCTTTTCAGCGCGTCACGAACCGGGAGACGGCGCCGGACGTACGCCTGGGCGTTTGGCTAGCTGATTTCGAGCGAGATTGGCGCGCCCGCCTTAAGCACACCGCGGTCTCGGAGATCGGTGAGTTTCCGCCGCTCGGGCTGTACTTCATGAACATCGCGTCGCTGATGCCGAGACCCTGGGCGCCGAACCCGCCGGCGGACGAGGATATCGCTGCGGTACGCGAGTGGTTTGATCGCGTGTTCGACTATGCGAAACGACGACTGCCATCGAGTGTGGCCGCCCTGGCCGCGGCGGTTGAGGCGAACAAGATCGCTGACCACAATGTGGAGGCCTATCTTCGCCACCCGGTCAAAGTGCGGGGACTCGTGGGATGGCTGCGGCGCACCCACGGAATCGACATCAGCGAACGGGTGCTGCCGCTCCTTGGCGACCGGACGGAACCCTACGACGTGAGTGTCATGCTGGGACCACCGCCTACCTGAGCCTGTTCTGACCGTCTGGAAAGGTATTCTATCTCGTAGGAATCACCGGCAGTCCCCGGGGGTGTGTATGAGAAGTCCACTTGTCGCACTGGTCGGAACGATGGCCCTGGCCGCAGCAAGCGCAGCCGAGGCGTCGCCGAGCGTCACTGTCATCGGCGGCGATATCGTCTTCGTCGACGCCGGCGGCGCGCGCCATCCGCTGACGACTGGCGGCGGCTACAAGGAGCCGGCGCTGGCGCCGAACGGGCATACGGTCGCGTTCATCCACGTCGATGGCCCGCCGCAAAGCGCCGACGAGAACGCCCCGACCTCGCTCTGGATCGCCGACGGCGTGATCGGCGGCGCCCACAAGCTGATCGGCCACCACGACGCCAGCGACGTGAAGGAGGCGTTCGTCTCCTACGGCGGTCCGGTGTTCTCGCTCGACGGCGGCTTCGTCTACGTCACCGCCCAGGCCTGGGCGACCAGCGGCGCGGTGCACCAGGTCAACCTCGCCACCGGCCAAGAGCGCTTCGTCATCGACGGCGGCTGCAATGCGGTGATCCGCACCGGCCCCTGGCGCGGCTACCTGCTGGTGCAGCGACACATGTACTACCCCGCCCCAAAGTACGGCTCGTACGATCCCACCTATGTCGTCCGCCCCGACGCCAAGCAGAGCTTCATCGTCCCGGGCACGGACAAGGACGACGACGTCGACCACGTGACGCCGTGGCTGAAGCAGAACGGCTGGGTGGCGTGGTGAGGGGGCGAAGCTAGACTAGCCCAAGCGTACCCACGGTAGCCGCCGCTCGATCGTCACCGCCTCGGGGCTCATGGCGCAGGCGTAGACCAGCACCTCCACCCCGGCGTCAGCCGCCGCCTCCAGGCCTGCGGCGAAGGTCGGGTCGAGGTCGGCGCAGGCGCTGAAGGCGTCGCAGTCGGTGCGCTGGACCACGATCAGTGCGACGGCGCGGTTTCCGGCGGCGACCATCGCGGTGAGCTCGCGCAGGTGCTTGGTCGAACGCGCCGCCACGCAGTCCGGGAACTCGGCCAGCGTTCCGGCGCGGCGCAAGTGGCAGTTCTTCACTTCGAGATAGCAGGGCGCCCGGCCCGGATGTTCGAGCAGGAAGTCGACGCGGCTGGCCTCGCCGAACTTCACCTCGCGCCGGTGGGTGGCGTAGCCGGTGAGCTCGAGCATCGCGTCCGCCGCCAGCGCCTCGGCGACCAGCTTGTTGGGGTTCATGGTGTTGACGCCGGCGAGCGCGGCGCCGTCCTCGACCAGTTCCAGCGTCCAGGCCAGCTTGCGCTTTGGCGCGTCCGATTTCGAGATCCAGACGCCGAGCCCCGGCGTGTTCAGGCCCAGCATCGCGCCGGGGTTGGGGCAATGGGCGGTGAGCGCGGTCCCGTCGTCCGTCACCACGTCGGCGAAGAAGCGCTTGTAGCGGGAGACCAGGCGGCCATGCGCCATCGGTTGCGGCAGGAGCATCGGCGGCCTATGCCGTCGCAGGCCCCAAGCGTCCAGAGGAATGGGATGGCAGATCGCGTCACCGCCGCCGTCATGATCATCGGCGACGAGATCCTGTCCGGCCGCACCCAGGACACCAATCTCAACTTTATCGCCAAGTACCTCGGCACCTACGGCGTCGACTTGGCCGAGGCGCGGGTGGTGCCGGACATCAAGGACGAGATCATCACGGCGCTGAACGCGCTGCGGGCCAAGTACGACTACGTGATCACCACCGGAGGCATCGGCCCCACCCACGACGACATCACCGCCGACTGCGTGGCGGAGGCGTTCGGTGTCGAGCTCTACGAGCATCCGGAGATCATCGAGATGATGCAATCGCGCTGGCAGGGCGAGCTCAACGCGGCGCGGCGGCGGATGGCGCGGGTGCCGGTCGGCGGCTCGCTGGTGAGGAACGCGGTGCAAGGCCCGCCCGGCTTCCAGATCGGCAACGTGTTCGTGCTGGCCGGGGTGCCGATGGTGATGCGCGGGATGATGGACGACGTCGTGCCGCGCCTGCGCACCGGCGCGGTGGTGATCTCGCGCACGGTGCGGGTGGAGGGCGCCGGCGAGGGGGTGATCGCCGAGCCGCTGGCCAATCTCGCTTACGCGCACCCGGAGCTGTCGATCGGCAGCTACCCGTTCTTCGGCCCGCAAGGCTACGGCTCCAACCTCGTCGTGCGCGGCCGCGACGGAGAGGTGGTCGAGAAGACGGTCGACGAGCTAATCGCCGCGCTGGCCGACATCGGCGCCAAGTCGATCGCCCGCGTCGACGCCTGAACCAGTCCGGCCCTCATTCCGACCACAAGGACCGCCCCATGCGCCCCGCGCTTTTCCTCGCCGCAGCCCTCGCGCTCGGCGCCCTGCCGGCCGCGGCCTCGCCGACCAGGCCGCCGGCGACGGTGGCGGGCAGCGGCGAGGCGACCACCACCACCGACCTGCGCTGCCTGTTCGTCTCCGGCGCCTTGGCCCAGAGCGACGATCCGGACCTGAAGAACATCGGCACGCTCAGCCTGTTCTACTTCTGGGGCCGGCTCGAGGGCCGCCTGCCCGCCGCCGAGATCGCTCCTCGGCTGATCGAAGAGGCCAAGAAGATGAGCCCCGACGACATCAAGGCCGAGGCCCAGGTCTGCGCCAACATGTCCAGGGCCGCGAGCCAGAACCTGTCCGACATCAGCGACGCGCTGCAGAAGTCGCTCGGGCCGCCGCCGCCGGCTGCGCCTGCGCCACCTGAGACCGCGCCGGCGACGCCACCCGCCGCGATGCCCGAGACCACGCCGACCGCGCCGCCCGGCCGGTAGCCCCTCGCCGGGCTTAATTGTTGAGGGATAGGACGCTAAGACCGGCGTTGCGTCGCGGGCGTGGCGGAATTGGTAGACGCAACGGACTTAAAATCCGTTGGGCGCAAGCCCGTCCGGGTTCGACCCCCGGCGCCCGCACCAGACAGTCTCTCCCGCCATCGACGTCCGAAAACCGCTAGCGTCGGTCTCGTTCCGCGCTCGAGGGTCGCTATATTGCGGTCATGATCCACTACACACTGTTCGACACCGCCATCGGCTGGGCCGGCCTTGCCTGGAACGACAAGGGGCTGGTGGGCGTGCACCTGCCGGAGCGGGAGGCCAACACGGCGCGGCGCAGTTTCTTGCGGCGGTTCCCCGAGGCGATCGAGGCGGAGGCGCCGGAGGCGTTGGCGCCGGTGATCGCGGGCGTCCGGGCGCTGATGCGTGGCGAGAAGGCGGACCTGTCGGGTGCCGTGCTCGATCTGGACCGCGTGTCGGCGTTCAACGCCGAGGTCTACGAGATCGCACGGCGGATCCCGCCGGGCGAGACGCTCACCTACGGCGAGATCGCGGTGAAGCTGGGGGATCGGCTGCTGGCGCGGGACGTCGGCGCGGCGCTGGGGCAGAATCCATGGCCGATCGTGGTGCCGTGCCACCGGGTCACGGCCGCGGGTGGCAAGCTCGGTGGCTTCTCGGCCCGCGGTGGGGCGCGGACCAAGCTGCGGCTGCTGGCGATCGAAGGCGCGCCCGCGGCCGCCCAGTCGGAGCTGTTCGGCTAGGTCTTTGGCTGACGCTAACTCGCGGCGCGCCGGCTCGTGCGTCGCTTCGGCGGCGACGACCAGGCCTCCAGGTCGCCCTCACCCCAGACGCGCTCCTTCTCGCCGTCCCGCTCGACCTCTGTCAGCGGCGTGCCGAGCGAAAGCGCGCTCAACAGGTTGCGCAGGCCGTCGTAGATCACCTCGGGCCGCAGCTGGCGGGTGCGCAGGCCGGGGAACTGGTGCGACCAGTAGCTGGTCAGCTGTTCGAGCCGGCCCATGCGCTCGCCGAGCCGGGCGAACAGGCGCGGGCCGTCGATCAGGAAGCGGCGGAACGGTTCGGGCGTGCGCTGGGCGGTGAGCGCGTCGAACACCTCGTCGTAGATGCGGAACATCTCGGCGATGCGCCGCTCGCAGTCGAGCACCATCGATTCCAGCTGGGCGATGGCGGCGCGCGCGAAGCGGGCGGAGTCGGGATCGAACCGCGAGAGCTCGACCCCGGTGATCGAGCGGTGCGTGGCCTTGATCTCAGGCCCGAGCAGGCGGCTACGCCAGCGGTAGTAGAGCACCGCCTTCCAGCAGAACATCGCCTGGGCGAACTCGACCGACTCCATGCGCATGGCCATGCGCAGCGGGGCCAGCTCGGGGCTGTCGCCCTCGGCCAGGATCAGCTCGGACAGCCGCTTGGCCTGGGCGTCGGACACCGTCATGCCGCCGAAGCACAGCCCGATCAGCGTCTCGACCTGGTGGGCGACGAAGTCGCGCATCTCGGTCTTGTCGGTGACGCTGAGCCGGAAATAGCAGGGCGCGACGTCGATCTTGTTGGCGACGAACGCCTCGTGCAGCAGGAAGGGGTCGAGCGTCGGCAGGCGATCGATCAGCCGCAGCATCAGGAGGTCGCGGCCCATGTCGATGTCGCGCCAGTCGAGGTGGCGCGCGAGCTGGTCGACCAGGTCCGGGTCGTCCACCAGCAGGAACTGGCCGCCAAGGTCGAGGTCGCCCGGATCGAACGGGAAGATCACCTTGGTGACGATGGCGCCGCGCTCGGCGCCGCTCTCGAACTCCCCGGCCCGCGGGTGGTGCTTGACGATGATGGTGCGGTTCAGCACCGGATGCAGGAACATCGGACGGGCGCTATGGTCCGGGTCGTCGTCAGCGTCCCGCGCCAGCGAGTGCAGGTCGAGCACGCGCGCGGAGGACGACCGCGCTGTAATGCTGCGCAGGCTTTGAACGCCGGCGACGGAGGTGAGGGCGCGCATGGCACTATCGCGTCTTGGAGTTGAGCAGCGTCAACTAAGCACTCAGACTTCTTAACAAAGCCCCCGGACGGCGTGCTTCACGACGGATGCCAGGCCTTGATCGACCGCTGCGACGGCCTGTCGCGGTGGCGTCGTTTGCGGCGATTGCCTTGGTTAGGACGAAAACCCGCCCCTTTCGCGCCCGCCTTGCACGCGCAGGATCGCCGCCAGTCCAGAGTAGCGTGGAGGCGGGGGTGAGGGACTATGTCGACGTCACAGGCGCGTCCGGCGCCAACTATCGCTTCATGCGCTTGAAGGAGGGTCGGCCGCTCTCGCCGATGGGCGGAAACTTCCTCTACTGCCGCTTCACTGGCGAGACCTGCGAGCTGATCTACGCCGGCGAGGTGCAGAACCTGCTGAAGGACGCCCGCGAGCGCTGGAGCGAGGCGCAGCAGCGCTTCCAGGTCAGCGATCTCTACTCGCGGCTCAACATCTCGGAACGCATCCGCCAGCTGGAGCTCGCCGACATCGTCGACGCCAACCACCCGCCGCTGAACACCACGCCCGAACGGCGGGCAGGGTAGGCGATCAGGCCTTCGCCGCGAACATTACCGCGCCCTTGCCGCCATCGGCCTCGCCGTCGAAGACCACGAAGTAGCCGTTCATGATCGGCAAGCCGAGGATGGCCTGGCCCGCCTGTCCCTGGGTGATCGCCGCCGCCGCCGCGCCGACGTTCTGGGTGTCGACCTGCCAGTAGTCCGTCGGCGCGACGTTCAGGGATACGTCGGCGGTCTCGCCCTGCAGGACGAAGGTGATGGTCGGCCAGCTGGCCAGGTCGAGCGCGCCAGCGTCGACCAGATTGCCGCTCGTGATCGATTGCTGGAGCAGCGCCCGCTGCGGCGCGCTGAATTTCGAGATCACCGCGTTCAGCAGCTGCGGGCTGAGGTTGAGGCTGTTGGTGCCGCTGTCGATGATGGAGTTGGACGGCATCCCCTTCGGGCCCTGCAGCCGGGCCGCGATTGGGTCGGCGCCGCCGACGATGATGCTTTTGAGGTTGGTGCTGTACCAGTCGTCGGAGAGCACTTTCACGGTCTGGAACGCGCCGGTGTAGAGGTCCGTCGCTTCCTCCCCGCCGCCGACGATCATCACGCCCTGGTTCAGCGGGTCGGACGCGGGATCGCCGGCCCCGACGTGGATGAACGAGCGATGCGTCAGGAAGGCGATCTTGTCGGACGCGACGCCGACGTCCTCGAGCTGGGTGAGATAGGGGACCAGCGGCCCCGGCTGACCGGTGCGGACATCGTTGGACGAATACTGCGCCTGCCAGGTGTCGTCCGGCATGCTGAAAGCGTCGTCGAGCGGCGCATAGGCCAGGCCGAGAATGCCGTCGGCCTGCCGGAACATGTTGTCGGAGCGGGCGTAGGCGACCGCCACGTTCGCGTTCGGCAGCGAGATCGACGCAGCGCCGGTTCCGATCCTCACCGTCGACTTGATGACCGCGCCGGTCCAGTTGCTGCCGTCGCCGTAGGCGTCGGTCTGAGCCAGGTGGGTGGTCGTGTCGCCGCCGTCGAGGTTGGGCTGGTACTTCTGGCCGTCGAGCGCCAAGGCGCTGCTGCCCGTGTCGAGGATCACGTTCAGCGGTTTCTGGCCAGGTCCGACCTGGATCACGCCGGTGTAGTCGCCGCCCATGAAGACGTTGGTGATCGCAATGCGCGCTATGTTGGCCATGGGTGCTTCCCTCTGGCTCGCCGACTGCGCGGCCTTCGCTCACCGATTTTCGCGCAATGCGAGCGTTGTTGAGAACACCATCGTTTGTTGTTGGCGACCCGCCGTCAAGCTCTGACGCGCGGGGCACGCGAATGTGACGTCCGCGACCCGTCAGGCGCCGGAGAAGATCGCGTTCAACTGGCCGCGGGGCGCCTTGGCGATCTCGCCGAACGTTCCCTGCTCGGCGATCTCCTTCACCGCGGCCGTCACGTGGTTGAAGGCGAGGGCGGCGAGCGCACCGCCGAGACTGATGCGCCGCACGCCCCACTCGGCCACGGTCGCCACCGGCAGGCCAACCGAGAGCAGGTTGATCGGCTTTGGCGCGACCGCCTGCACCACCGCCCGGACCTGCGCCTCATCGCGGATGCCGGGGGCGTAAAGGCAGTCCGCGCCGGCCTCGGCGAAGGCCGTGATCCGGCGGATGGTCTCCTCCAGGTCCGGCGCGCCGCGGATGAACCCTTCGCTGCGCGCCGTCAGCAGCACGCCCGACTGCGTGCGGTCGATCGCGGCCCTGGCGGCGGCGACGCGGGCGACGGCGAGGTCGAATGCATAGAGGCCGCGGTCGGCGTGGCCGCCGTAGTCCTCGACCGAGAGGCCGGCGACGCCGGTGTCGACGGCCAGGGCGACGTTGCGGGCGACGTCGTCGGGAGCGTCGGCGAATGCATTCTCGAAGTCCGCGTTCAGCGGCAGGTCGGTGGCGTGGGCGAGGGTCGAGAGATGCAGCAGCACCTCGTCCAGGCTGACGGCGCCATCCACGCGCCCCATCGCCCAGGCCATCCCGGCGCTGGTGCTGGCCAGCGCCTTGAAGCCGAAGTGCTGCATCACCTTGGCCGAGCCGATATCCCAGGGATTTGGCAGCACGAAGCAGCCATCCTGGTGCAGACGGCGGAAAGCGTCGCGCTTGTCGTGGGCGGATGCGGGCATGGGACCCTCCTTGGGCTCATAAGACGGCCGCGCCTTATCGCGGCCGCGGCGGGGACGGGCAATAAGATGCGCATCGTGGAGTCCATATCTCGCCAGCAGCGATGCTCGCTGCTATGGCGCCGGCGATGAAAAAGGTCGCCCTGATCACCGGCGCGGGCAGTGGCATCGGCAAGGCCTGCGCCCTGGCGCTGGCGGACGCCGGCTGGTCGCTGGCGCTCTGCGGCCGTCGGCTGGAACGGGTGACGCCGGTGCGCGACGAAACGGCGGCCAAGGGCGTGGCGGCGATCGCGGTGGCGGCAGACGTCGGCGATCCGGGCGCCGTTGCGGCGTTGTTCGCCGAGGTGGAGGCGCGGTTCGGCCGCCTCGACCTGCTGTTCAACAACGCCGGAACCGGCGCGCCGCCCAAGCCGCTCGAAGATCTGACCATCGAGGAGTGGCGACGGGTGGTCGACACCAACCTGACCGGCGCCTTCCTCTGCACCCAGAGCGCGCTGCGGCTGATGAAGCGGCAGGATCCGCGCGGCGGTCGGATCATCAACAACGGTTCGATCTCGGCCCACGCCCCGCGGCCGAACTCGGCGCCCTACACCGCGACCAAGCATGCGATCACCGGCCTTACCCGCTCGACCGCCCTCGACGGCCGCGCGTTCGACATCGCCTGCGGCCAGATCGACATCGGTAACGCCGAGACGCCACTAACCGCACGCATGTCTCAAGGCGTGCCGCAGGCGGATGGTCGGATCGCCGTCGAGCCGGTGATGGACGTGAACGATGTCGCCCAGGCGCTGGTCTACATGGCCGGGCTGCCGCTCTCGGCCAACGTCCAGTTCATCACCGTGATGGCGACGAAGATGCCGTTCATCGGGCGGGGCTAACTTACCTCTCACGCAGGGAGAGGGAGGGGCCCGCCGCGAAGCGGTGGGAAGGTGAGGGGTTACGCCGTTGGAGGTTTACCTAAAGCGCCTTAACCCCTCATCCTCCCGCGCCGCTGGCGCGTCGCGGGCCCCTCCTTCTCCCTCTGGGAGAAGTGAAGAAGGGGCCCGCTCCGAACGCTAGAACAGCACGCCGGCTTCGAACATGCCGCGGAACTGGTCGCCGGCCGTGCCGGTCGAGCCGAACATTAGCCCCGGCGTACCGCTGCCGATGCTGACGTAGGACAGCTCGCCACGGGCGAACAGGATGCCCTTCTGCCAGGTCGGCGTGAGGGTGAACGACCAGGCGTCGCTGCCGACGCCATAGCCGAGCAGGTTCGCGGCGCCCGAAGAGGTGATGTACTCGAGGCGGCCGGCCAGACTCCATTCCGGGTTGATCTGGTACTTGGCCAACACCGCGGCCCCGAACGTGTCGCCGGGCAGGGAGACGCCCGGGATGTTCGGCGAGGTGTTGTACTGCAGGTACGGCGCGATCACGAGCGCACCCATGGTGTGGCTGTACATCAGATTGTAGATTTCGCCGTTGTTCTGCTGAACCGGGGTCACAAAGGTGGCGGCCCGGGCGACGCTGGCGTTGCCCTCGGCGGCGAAAGCCAGGGTGTCGGTGTTCTTGAAAGTGTAGGTCGCCAGACCTGAGACCGACGTGTAGGTGCCCGAATAGTAGCCATCGGTCAGCGCCGCCGAGATAGCGATCGGGCCGTGCGAGAAGTTGACCTGCACACCCTTGCTGACGGCCGGTTCCTGGTTCCAGAGCAGGCCGCGTTCGATGTTCATGTTCTCGAACGTGTAGGTGTATTCGGCGCCGATCAGCGTCGGCAGCGCGCCGCCCTGGATGCTCCAGTCTGGGTTGATCTGGAACTTGAGGAAGCCCTGCGGCAGGTAGCCGTAGGTGTTGTTCGTCATGGTCGACACGCGGTAGTAGGGGGTGCCGAGGCTCGGCAGGTTATAGGCGCCGCCCTGGACGTAGAATGACACCGGGCCCACGCCGCCGTTCAGGATCACCTGCGCGTTGGTGAGATCGGCCGCGGCCGATTTGTTCTGCACGCCGAAGGCGTCGAACGACGGATTGGTCTGCCACAGGGCGCCGCCGGTGAGCACGCCGTCGACCGTGACGGTCCCGATCGGGCCGCCGTCGAACGTCGCCGGGTGCGGATTGGCGTTGAGCGGGCCGGACATGGCCGGGTTGGCCATCGGCGTCGGCGCGGGCGGCGCCGGCGCAGCGGGCGCCGTGTCGGCGAAGGCGGCGCTGGCGAAGGCGAGGCCGAGAGTGGCCGAGCCAGCACACAGCAACAGCTTCAAGTTGGTCATCGATTATCCCCTTTATGATTGCGCCGCCCGGCCGTTGCCGATTGGGGCGCTCAGCCGGCCGGCCTTTGCGACCGACCTGCCGTATCTCCGATAGCTGCGTGAATTTCACACAGCTGAGTTTCGGCCTACGCAGGCGCACGGCCCGCGCAGACCATTATTTGTGCGCTGCAACACGTAAACTGTTCGTTTACTGGGCAGATCGAGCTGCCGCCGATTCGTTGTCAGGCGCAGCGGTGAACCTAGGCCACGCCGCGAAAGGAATCGATTTGGAACGGCGGACTGCGCCGTAAGCGGAGTATAAGCACCGGGCTCAGCGCATCGACATCGAGGCCCGGCCGAGGTGCGAGCCGGCGTCGACCAGCAGGGTCTCGCCGGTGATGTGCCGGGCCGAGGGCGAGGCGAAGAACAGCGCCGCCCCGGCGATGTCCTCCGGCTTCGAGGCCAGCTGCAGCGGCGTCGAGGCCGCCGCGCCCTGGCGCAAACGGTCGGCCGCCTCGGCGCCGACCCCGCGCTCGAACCAAGGCGTATCGATGTAGCCTGGGCAGATCACGTTGACGCGGATCTTGGGCGCCAGCGCCCGGGCCAGCGACAGGGTCATGGTCACCAGCGCCCCCTTGGAGGCCGCGTAGGGCACCGACGAGCCGATGCCGGTGACGCCGGCGATCGAGGCGGTGTTGACCACCGCGCCCGGCGCCGGTCCGGCTTCGAGCAGCGCGCGGCAGGCGCGGACCATCTGGAACGGGCCGACCACATTGACCGCGTAGATGCGGGCGAAATCCTCGGCCGAGACGGCCTCCAGGTCGGCGTGAGCGGCGAACATGGTCTGGCCGGCGTTGTTGAACAGGGCGTCGACGCGGCCGAACGGCGCGGCGGCCGCGGCGATGCGGCGGCAATCGGCGTCGCTCGCGACATCGCCCTGGACCAGCACCGCCTTCGCGCCGTTGGCCTCGACCCGGCGCGCGGTTTCCTCCGCCTCTTGACGATTGGAGGCGTAGTTGATCACCACCGCCGCCGCGCCGCGCGCCGCCGCGCCCTCGGCGATCGCGCGGCCGAGCCCGGTCGACGCGCCGGTCACCACGGCCACGAAGCCTTCGAGGTAGTTTGCCGCCATGGTTTCCTCCCGTTGCTTGCTTGGCGGGATTGATAGCCGAGCGGGGCGCGGTTTGTCGCCCGCCCCGTGGTGGTCTAATCCGTTCGCCATGGACGAGACCCCGCTCACCCAGCTCGGCCGCGAGGTCAGGGCGCCAGCGAGCCCCGACGAGGCGGTGCTGGAGCGCGTGCCCAATCCGCAGGCCGGGACGCTCTACCTGGCCCGCTTCACCGCGCCGGAGTTCACCTCGCTGTGCCCGGTGACCGGGCAGCCCGATTTCGCGCGGCTGGTGA
>DATNIH010000321.1:0-14498 GCA_035604515.1 Caulobacteraceae bacterium
ATCATTCTCGGCGAGTGCATCGCCGAGATGGCGAAGCTGCCCGAGAAGTCGGTCGACCTGGTGTTCGCCGATCCGCCCTACAATCTGCAGCTCGGCGGCGAGCTCTTGCGGCCCAACAATTCCAAGGTCGACGCGGTCGACGATGACTGGGACCAGTTCGCCTCGTTCGAGGCCTACGACACGTTCACCCGCGAATGGCTGGCCGCCGCGCGGCGCGTCTTGAAGGACGACGGCGCGCTCTGGGTGATCGGCAGCTACCACAACATCTTCCGCGTGGGCGCGGCGCTGCAGGACCTGGGGTTCTGGATCCTCAACGACGTGGTCTGGCGCAAGTCCAACCCGATGCCGAACTTCAAGGGCACGCGCTTCACCAACGCCCACGAGACCCTGATCTGGGCCGCCAAGTCGCGCGGCGCGCGGCGCTACACCTTCAACTACGACGCTATGAAGCTCGCCAACGACGAGCTGCAGATGCGCTCGGACTGGACCCTGCCGCTCGCCACCGGCGAGGAGCGGGTCAAGGACGACGCCGGCGCCAAGGCCCACCCGACCCAGAAGCCCGAGGCGCTGCTGCACCGGGTGATCCTGGCCACCAGCAAGGTGGGCGATACGATCCTCGACCCGTTCTTCGGCGTCGGCACCACCGGCTCGGTGGCCAAGCGGCTCGGCCGCCGCTTCATCGGCATCGAGCAGAACCCCGGCTACGTCTCGCTGGCCCGCAGCCGCATCGAGCAGGTGATCCCGACCGCGCCGTCGGACCTCGAGGTCACCGGCTCCAAGAAGGACGAGCCGCGCGTGCCGTTCGGCCAGATCGTCGAGGCTGGCTACCTCAATCCGGGCGACACCGTCTGGTGCCCGCGCGGCAGGCGCCAGGCCAAGGTGCGCGCCGACGGCAGCCTCGTCATGGGCGATCTCACCGGCTCGATCCATAAGCTCGGCGCGATCGCCGAGTCCGCCCCTGCCTGCAACGGCTGGACCTACTGGCACATCCGCACCGACAAGGGCCTGACCCCGATCGATGTGCTGAGAGCGAAGATGCGGGCGGAGATGGCGGCCTAGGTCTATGTCGCGAGAGCTGATCGCGAAGCGCGCAGCTCGCCAATTTGAGGTTTTCCCCAACTCGGTCATCGCCGGGCGCCGGTCTCGGCGGTCCATGGACACGGACCGTGGGGTGGCCGTGCCGGGCGCGGCCATGGCGACGACGGTGTTCATGGATAGCCGGGACCAAGGCCCGGCTATGACCGAAGTGTGGGTGATTTGGTCAAGTAGGCAGGGCGCTAGGCCCACCTAGGAACCAAGACCCTCGCGCGCCGCCTTCAGGAACACGCTCGGCATCGCCTCCAGCTCGCCGCGCGGCGTCCAGATCGCGTCCCCCCACTCGCCGTCCGCCCGGAACACCCGCAGCTCCAGCGCGAAGTGGGTGAAGACGTGGCGGATCTCGCCAGCGGGTTTCCAGCCGGCCGCGATCGGGGCGGCGGAGAGGGCTTCGGCGTCGAACCACGGAGTGGCGCGCCACTCGGACGTCGGCAGACCCAGCATGCCGCCGAGCAGGCCTTTGCTCGGGCGGCGCACCAGGGCGACGCGGTCGCCGGAGGTGAGCACGTAGGCGACGCCGTAGCGTTGCGGGCGATCGGGCTTGGCGTCGCGGCGCGGGTAGGTCTCCGGCGCGCCCGCAGCCCGGGCCTGGCAGGCGTCGGCGGCGGGGCAGGTCAGGCAGGCGGGCGACGAGGGCGTGCAGATCATCGCGCCCAGGTCCATCAGCGCCTGGGCCCAGTCGCCGGGGCGCCCGGCGGTGACCAGGGTCTCGGCCAGGCGCTTCAGTTCCGGCTTCGCGCCCGGCAGCGGCGTCTCGACCGCGAACAGCCTGGCCATCACCCGCTCGACGTTGCCGTCGACGACGTTGGCCGCGCGATCGAAGGCGATGGCGGCGATGGCGGCCGCGGTGTAGGCGCCGACGCCGGGCAGGGCGCGCAGGCCCTCCTCCGTGTCCGGGAACGCGCCGCCGAGCTCGCCGGCCACGAACCGGGCGCAGGCGATCAGGTTGCGGGCCCGGGCGTAGTAGCCGAGCCCGGCCCAGGCGGCCATCACCTCGCCGTCGTCGGCTGCGGCCAGCGCGGTCACTGTGGGCCAACGGCGGGTAAAGGCGAGGAAGTAGGGCGTCGCGTGCGGCACGGTGGTCTGCTGCAGCATGATCTCGGAGAGCCACACCCGGTAGGGGTCGGCGCGGCCACCCCTGGCGCGGTCAGCCGGGCGGACGCGCCACGGCAGGTCGCGGGCGTGGGCGTCGTACCAGGCCAGGACTTCGCTTCTGAGGCGAGAAGGCATCTGCGCGGGCGCCATGAGCTGGTCTATAGAGCCTCGATGCGCCGCTCGCTGCCTTCGTCGGCCGAAGCCCTCGCCATTCTCGCCGCGCGGCGGCCGAGACCCGCGCCGCGTCCGCCGCGCCACGCGGCGCGAGGGCTCGCCTCGGCGATGAAGAAGCTGGAGGAGAAGTTCGGCCGCGGTTCCGACGACCTGAGTGCGCGCTGGCGCGAGATCGTCGGCGAGGCGCTGGCCGGCCGTTCCGAGCCGGTGAAGCTGGTGAAGTCGCGAACCGGCGGGGCGACGCTGGAGCTGAGGGTGGCCGGTCCCGTCGCCGCGCTGATCCAGCACCAGGCGCCGCTGATCCTCGACCGGCTCAACCTCTACCTCGGTCCTGGCGCGGTGGCGCGGCTGCGCATCGTACAAGGTCCCCTGAGCCGGCCTGTGACGCTGGCCAAGTCTTCGCCAGTGCGCCGTTCCCGCGCGCCACTCGACGCCGCCGCCGAGCGCGAACTCGCCGGCAGTCTCGCCGAGACCCGCGAGGGGCCGCTGAGGGACGCTCTGCTGCGGCTTGGCCGCGAAGTGCTACGCTCGGAAGGCCGTTAAGCCGGGCGCCTCAGAACAGCCCTCTTCATACGCCCCACGGAATCGCGCTCTAATCGATCGCCTAGGACCCGGAGCCTCTTCATGCGCGCCATCGCCGCCCTCTTGATCTGCCTCGGCCTCGGACTGGCGGCCTGCAAGCCGGCCGGCGGGAGCGGCGGCGCGGGTCAGGACGACATGAGCCTCGGCAATCCGGCGGCCAAGGTGACGGTGACGGAGTTCGCCTCGCTCGGCTGCCCGATCTGCGCCAAGTGGAACAACGACATCTTCCAGAGCTTCAAGGCGAAATACGTCGACACCGGCAAGGTGCACTACGTGCTGAAGGAGTTTTCCACCGGTGACGCCCCGGTGGCTGCGGCCGGCTTCCTGCTCGCCCGCTGCGCCGGCAAGGACAAGTACTTCCAGGTGGTCGACGCGGTGTTCCGCCAGGAAGCCGATCTGCTGGAGACCGACCGCAACGCCGACAAGCGCGACCGGCTGGTGAAGGTGGCGCAGTCGGCGGGCATCCCAGAGACCCAGTTCGACGCCTGCACCAGCAACGACGACTCGCTGAAGGCGTTCAACGACCGGGTTGAGGCGGCGGCCAAGCAGTACAACATCGACTCGACGCCGACCTTCATCATCAACGGCAAGTCGTTCACCGGCTACCAGGACATGGCGGCGATGGACAAGGCGGTCGCCGACGCGCAAGCGGCCGCCAAGTGATGAGGGCAGGCCGCCCGATCGCCATCGCCGCGGCTGTTTCATGCCTCGCCGCCAGCGCCGTCGCCGGCGTGATGGACCCCGAGCCGGGAGACATGGCGCTGGGCAGCGCCCAGGCGCCGGTGACGGTGATCGAGTACGGTTCGGTCGGCTGCTCGCATTGCGCGGACTGGCGCCACGACGTGTTCCCGACCCTGAAGGCGAAGTACATCGACACCGGTCGCGTGCGGTTCGTGCTGCGCGAGATGATCAATGGCGATCCCACCATCGCCACCGCCGGCTTCATGCTGGCGCGCTGCGCCGGGCCGGCGAAGTACTTCCAGGTGGTCGACGAGGTGTTCGAGCGGCAGCCGCAGATGTGGGGGGCGGTCTCCAAAGCCGGCGCGGTGCTGGGCGAGATCGCCAAGGACGCCGGCCTGAGCGAAGACGCCTACGAGGCCTGCATCGGCGATCAGAAAGGGCTCGACGCGCTGAACGCCCGCATCGCCCAGCACGACAAGGACAAGGTCGACGAGACCCCCACCTTCTTCGTCAACGGCAAGCGCTACGAAGAGCTGACCCTGGCGCAGCTCCCGACGGCGCTGCGTCCCGGCCGCAGGTCGTAGGTCGGAGCGCGCGGTGCAGTTCCAGCGACTCAGACTCTCTGGCTTCAAGTCCTTCGTCGATCCGACCGATTTCAGGATCGAGCCGGGACTGACCGGGGTGGTCGGCCCCAACGGCTGCGGCAAGTCGAACCTGCTGGAAGCGCTGCGTTGGGTGATGGGCGCCAACTCGGCCAAGGCGATGCGCGGGTCGGGGATGGACGACGTGATCTTCGCCGGGTCGGGCGGCCGGCCCGGCCGCAACCACGCCGAGGTGATGATCACCATCGACAACGCCGATGGCACGGCGCCGGTCGCGCTTGGGGGCCATCCGGTGCTGGAGGTGGTGCGCCGGATCGATCGTGGCGCGGGCTCGACCTACCGCGTCAACGGCAAGGAGGTGCGGGCGCGCGACGTGCAGCTGCTGTTCGCCGACGCCTCCACCGGCGCCAACTCGCCGGCGCTGGTGCGGCAGGGCCAGATCTCCGAGCTGATCGCCGCCAAGCCGCAGAACCGGCGGCTGATCCTGGAGGAGGCGGCGGGCGTCTCCGGGCTGCACTCCCGCCGGCACGAGGCCGAGCTGAAGGTCCGCGCGGCCGAGGCCAACCTGGAGCGGCTCGACGACCTGGCGAGGGAACTGGACGCCTCGCTGGGCCGGTTGAAGCGCGAGGCGCGCCAGGCCGAGCGCTACAAGAAGCTCGCCAGCCAGATCCGCGCGCTGCAGGGCGCCGCGCTGCATGCGCGCTGGACCGAGGCCGGCGACGCGCTGGCCCGGATCGACGCGGAGGCGATGACCGTCGGCGCCGAGGCCGAGCGCACCACCCGCGCCGCCGCCGCCGCCAGCGCCGCCGCCGTGGAGGCCGAGGCGGCGATCCGGCCGCTGCGCGACGAGGAAACCACCGCCGCGGCGATCCTGCACCGGCTGGAGATCGAGAAGGACCGGCTCGACCGCGAGTTGGAGGGCGCGGCCGCCGAGGTGGCGCGCCTGCAGGCCGAGATCGCCCGCCTGATCGCCGACGCCGGCCGCGAGGGCCAGATCGTCGAGGACGCGGGCCGCGCGCTGACGCGGCTGGAGGCCGAGGCGCGCCAGCTGGAAGTCGAGATCGAGACCGCGCCGCAGCGGCTGCCGGAGCTGGCGGCCACCGCCGAGGCGGCCGACGCCGTGCGCCGCGCCGCCGACGCCGAGGTCGAGCGCCTCGCCATCGAGATCGCCGCCGCCGAAGCCGAACGCCGCAGCGCCGAGACGCGGGTCGAGGAAGCGCGCTCGCGGCTGGCGCGGACCACCCGGGCGCTGGACCAGACCAAAACGGACCGCGCAGCGCTCGGCCCGGCCGAGGATCCACGCCGCGCCCAGGCCGAGCAGGCGCTGGCCGCCGCCGAAGCCTCGCTCGCCGAGGCCCGGGCTGCGCTGGAAACGGCGGAGACCGACCGGTCGGCGGCGCAAACGGCGGAGTCGCAAGCCCGCGGCGCGGCGCGCAAGGCGGCTGACGAACTGGCGGCGCTGAGGGCCGAGGCGCAGGGCCTGGCGGCGATCACCGCGCGGGCCGAGAAGGGCGCGTTCAAGCCGGCGCTGGATCAGGTGACGCCGGACGCCGGCCTGGAAGCCGCGCTCGCCGCCGCGCTCGGCGACGATCTGGCCGCCGCGCTGGATCCCAAGGCGCCGACCTACTGGGCGGGCGCCGACGCGGCCGATTGCGACTGGCCGGCGGGCGCGAGCCCGCTCGGACCGCAGGTGGCGGCGCCGCCAGAACTGGCCGCGCGGCTGGCTCACGTCGCGCTCGTCGACGCCGCCAACGGGCCGCGGCTGATGCGCCAGCTGAAGCCCGGCCAGCGGCTGGTCTCCCAGGCCGGCGATCTGTGGCGCTGGGACGGTTTCACCGCGAAGGCCGGTGCGCCGAAGGCGGCCGAAGCGCGACTGAAGCAGCGCGCCCGCCTCGCCGACCTCGAAGCCCAGATCGCCAAGCTGACCCCCGCCGCCGACGAGGCCCGGCGCGCGGCAGAGGCAGCGGCCGAGCGGGTGGCGGACGCCGAGCAGGCGGTCCGCATCGCCCGGCCGCGGCCCAGGGAAGCCGAGATCGCCAGCCAGCGGGCCCGCGAGGCGCTGGAGACGCTGGCGCGCGACGGCGCCCGCCGCGACGCCCGCGCCCAGTCGCTCGACGAGACCATCCACCGCTTCGAGGCCGAGCGGACCGAGCTGGCCGGGCAGCTGACAGACGCCGAAGCGGCGCTGGGCGCGGTCGCGCCGGGCGCCGCAGATCGCGACGCCCTGGATGCGGCGCGGTCCGTGGCCGCCGAGGCGCGGACGGCGGAAGCCTCGGCGCGGGCGGCGTTCGACGTCGAACGGCGCGAACGCGACGGCCGCCAGCGCCGGCTCGAGGCGCTGATCGCCGACCGCGACGGCTGGACGCGCCGCGCCGAGGTCGCCGCCCGCCGGCAAGACCAGCTCGGCCTCGAGCGCGCGAAGGCCGAGGCGGCGATCGCCAAGGCCAAGGAACTGCCCGGCGCCTTCGAAGCCCGTGCTCAGGCGCTGCTCGACGAGCTCGGCGTCGCCCAGGCCCGCAAGGCCAAGTCCGCCGATGCGCTGGCGATGGCCGAGGCCGTGCGCGGCGATGCGGATCGGGCCTGGCGCGCGGCGGAGAGCGCCGCCGGCGAGGCCCGCGAGCGCCGCGCCACCCTGACCGCCCGGCTCGACGGCGCCCGCGACCGCTTCGCCGAGACCGCGTCGGCGATCCGCGAGCAGCTGCGCCTCGAGCCCGACGCGCTGGGCAAGCGCCTGGCCGAGGAAGCCCATGCGCTGCCGCCGGACGCCGCCGGCATGGAGACCCAGCTCGCCGCGCTGGAGCGCGAGCGCGAGTTGATGGGGCCGGTCAACCTGCGCGCCGAGGAAGACGCCCGCGAGCTCTCCGAGCGCCTGCAGACGCTGAAGTCGGAGCGCGCCGACCTCTCTTCCGCGCTGGCCAAGCTGCGCCAGGGCATCGCCGAGCTGAACGCCGAGGGCCGCGAGCGGCTGACGGCGGCCTTCAGCGTGATCGACGGCCATTTCCGTGCGCTGTTCACGACTCTGTTCGAAGGCGGTCAGGCCGAGTTGCGGCTGGTCGAGTCGGACGATCCGCTGGAGGCCGGGCTGGAGATCTTCGCCTGCCCGCCCGGCAAGCGGCTGGCGGTGATGAGCCTGCTCAGCGGCGGCGAGCAAGCGCTGACCGCCGCGGCGCTGATCTTCGCGGTGTTCCTCGCCAACCCGGCGCCGATCTGCGTGCTCGACGAGGTGGATGCGCCGCTGGACGACGCCAACGTCGAGCGGTTCTGCAACCTGCTGGACGAGATGCGCCGGCGCGCCCCCACCCGCTTCGTCGCCATCACCCACAACCCGCTGACCATGTCGCGGATGGACCGGCTCTACGGCGTGACCATGCGCGAGCGCGGCGTCTCCCAACTGGTCAGCGTCGACCTGCGCCAGGCCGAGACGCTGGCGGCGGAGTGAGCGATCCGCTCGGCCCCTGGCTGGAGCGCTGGGGTCTCGATTTCGAGAGTCGGCCGCCGCCGCCGGGGGGGCGTGAACCCTATCCCGGCGCCGGCGAGGTCGCGTTCGTGCGCCGCGGCGGGGTGTCGATGGTGCTGAAGCTGCTGCCGCAGGGCAGCGACGAATGGCGCTCGGGCGAGGTGCTGGCGCATTGGGACGCGCGCGGGGCTGTGCGTCTGATCGACCAGGCGCCCGGCGCCGTGCTGATCGAGCGGGCCACGCCGGGCGACGACCTCATCCCACTGGTCGAGGCCGGCCGCGACGACGAGGCCACGGCGATCCTCTGCGAGGTGATGGCGCAACTCGACCGGCCGGCCCCCGCCGGCGCCAGTTTCCGGACCATCGCGGACTGGGGTCGCGGCTTTGCGCGCAACCGCCCCGCGGCGCTGGCTCTCGGCATGGACGGCGATCTGATCGACCGGGCGGAGGCGCTCTTCGGCCATCTGTGCGCCACCCAGGCCGAGCCGATCGTGCTGCACGGCGACCTGCAGCACTTCAACGTCGTGCGTGACACGCGCCGCGGCTGGCTGGTGATCGATCCCAAGGGAATCCTTGGCGAGGCGGCCTTTGAGAGCGGCGCAATGCTGCGCAACCCCATGACCCACCCGGTGTTCTGCGCGGCCCCGGCCACGATCGAGCGCCGGGCCCGGATCATCTGCGACAAGCTCGGCTACCGCTACGAGCGCGTGATCGGCTGGTGCTTCAGCCAGTGGGTGCTGTCGGACCTGTGGGCGATCGAGGATGGCCTGCCGTACGAACCCGCTTGGCTCGACGGACCGCGGGCGGCGGAGGGGCTGCTTTAGGCAGGCGCGGCCGCTTTTCAAGGGCTGCGGACCCTCAGAAATCGTCGCGGAACATTGAAAATTATTCAGAATTTCGCGCTTGCAGCACGCATCTGAACACCGCTAAGTAAGCACTGTTAGGTTCTGCTGCCAAGCCGGCGTGGGGATACGCCGGCTGATCCCAGGCTGCGGCGTCTGATGCCAGAACTCTAGTTGATCCAAGCGCTTATCATCGCAAAATCCTTGTCGGAGGGCTTTCTCATGAAGCTCGTCATCTCTCTCGCTTGCCTGGGCGCCACCCTTGCGCTCGCTTCCCACGCCATGGCCGATGGCCGCACCACCGCTACGCTGCAGCAACCCGTCGCGGCCAAGTCCCAGTTCATCGCCAACGGCGCGATCTGGGACTGTGAAGGCGCCACCTGCGTCGCCAGCAACACCCCGGATCAGACCTTCGGCCCGTCGCAATGCCACGACGTCGCCAAGCGGTTCGGGGCCGTCGTCGAGTTCAAGAACGACTACAAGACCCTGCAACCTACGTCGCTCGACCGCTGCAACGCGGGCGTTGCGCCGAAGACCACCACTGCGTCTCGCTGACCTGCCAGCGAGCGCGCTGGCGCGCGCCCGGGGCTGGAGCAATGCCCCCGCTCACCCGGACGCGCGCCTTTTTCTAGTCGCCTCCTAAGGGCGGTCCCCACAACGCCCCCGTGGGGTCCGCCCTCTTTGTTTCCGGTAGTCCTTGTTCGCCGGTCTGCCTTGGTTGCGACGCCGAAAAACGCATGCTACTAGGCGCGCGGCTTCGGGCGAGGGGGTCCTCGGGCGACCCCGTCGGCCATGTGCTTTCCTAAGCGCTTTCAAGCCTTTAAGTCGGATTCAGGCCAAGTCTGCATCCGACGCTGTCAGGCGACGGACGGTCAATCTAGTGGCGGACGATTCCAAGGCGACGGACGTGGGCGTGAGATACGCCCAGGCCCTCTTCGAACTGGCCAAGAGCCAGGGCGATGCGGGCGCCGTCGAGGCCGACCTCAAGTCGCTCAAGACCATGCGCGCCGAGAGCGCCGATCTGCGCACGTTGATCGGCTCGGCGGTGATCGACGCCGAAACCAAGGGCCGGTGCCTGGCCGCGATCGCCGACGCCGCGCAGTTCGCCCCCACCACGCGCAAATTCCTCGGCCTGGTGGCGGCCAATCGTCGCGCCAGCGCCATTCCGGGGATGATAGCCGCCTTCGAGAAACTCGCCGCCGACGACCGCGGCGCAATCTCGGCGGAGGTGACCACCGCCCTGCCGCTCACCGCCGCCCAGGCCAAGGCGCTGGCCGCCTCGCTGCGCACGGCGCTCGGCAAGGACCCCGAGATCGAAACCAAGGTCGATCCCGCCATTCTCGGCGGGCTGAAGGTGCGCGTGGGCTCGCGCCTTTATGACGCCTCGCTGAAGTCGAGGCTCGATTCGCTGAAATTCGCCCTGAAGAGAGCGTAAGACACTTCCATGGACATCCGCGCCGCCGAAATCTCGGCCATCCTGAAATCGCAGATCGCCAACTTCGGCGAGGAAGCCGACGTTTCCGACGTCGGCCAGGTGCTGTCGGTCGGCGACGGCATCGCCCGCGTGTTCGGTCTCGACAAGGTGCAGTCGGGCGAACTGGTCGAGTTTCCGTCCGCCGGCGTGAAGGGCATGGCCCTCAACCTGGAGCGCGACAACGTCGGGATCGTGATCTTCGGCGAAGACAGCGCCATCAAAGAAGGCGACGAGGTCCGCCGGCTCAGCGAAATCGTCGATACGCCGGTCGGCAAGGGCCTCTTGGGCCGCGTGGTCGATCCGCTCGGCAATCCGATCGACGGCAAAGGCCCGCTGACCGACATTGCCGAACGCCGCCGCGTCGATGTGAAGGCGCCCGGGATCATCCCGCGCAAGTCGGTGCACGAGCCGGTGCAGACTGGCCTCAAGATCGTCGACAGCCTGGTGCCGATCGGCCGCGGCCAGCGCGAACTGATCATCGGCGACCGTCAAACCGGCAAGACCGCCCTGGCCATCGACACCATCCTGAACCAGCGGCAGGTCAACGCCTCGGGCGACGAGAAGGCGAAGCTATACTGCATCTATGTCGCCATCGGCCAAAAGCGCTCGACCGTGGCGCGGGTGGTCAAGACGCTCGAGGAGCGCGGCGCGCTCGACTACACCATCATCGTCTCGGCGACCGCCTCCGACCCGGCCCCGCTGCAGTTCCTGGCGCCCTTCTCGGGCTGCGCCATGGGCGAGTGGTTCCGCGACAACGGCATGCACGCCGTCATCATCTACGACGACCTTTCCAAGCAGGCGGTCGCCTATCGCCAGATGTCGCTGCTGCTGCGTCGCCCGCCGGGCCGCGAGGCCTACCCGGGCGACGTGTTCTACCTGCACTCGCGCCTGTTGGAGCGCGCCGCGAAGATGAACGACGACTTCGGCGCCGGCTCGCTGACCGCCCTGCCGGTGATCGAGACCCAGGCCAACGACGTCGCCGCCTACATCCCGTCCAACGTGATCTCGATCACCGACGGCCAGATCTTCCTGGAGACCGACCTGTTCTACCAGGGCGTCCGGCCGGCGATGAACGTCGGCATCTCGGTCAGCCGGGTGGGTTCGTCCGCCCAGATCCGCGCCATGCGCGCCGCGACCGGCTCGCTGAAGAGCGACCTGGCGCAGTACCGCGAGATGGCGGCGTTCGCCAAGTTCGGCTCCGACCTCGACGCGGCGACCCAGCGGCTGCTGGCGCGCGGCTCGCGCCTCACCGAGCTGCTGAAGCAGGCGCAATATGCGCCGCTGCAGGCCGAAGAGCAGGTCTGCGTGATCTATGCCGGCACGCGCGGCTATCTCGACGGCGTTCCGGTGGCCAGCGTCGGACGGTTCGAAGCTGAGTTCCTCGGCCGGCTGCACAGCCAGCACGCCGACCTGCTGGAAGCGATCCGCACCCAGAAGAGCCTCACCGACGAGCTCGAGGGCCAGCTGAAAGCGGCGCTCGAGGCCTTCACCGCCTCCTTCGCCTAAGGGACGTCGACCGGCCGTGCCCAGCCTGAAGGAGATGCGAAACCGGATCGGAAGCGTGAAAGCGACGCAGAAGATCACCAAGGCCATGCAGATGGTCGCGGCCGCGAAGCTGCGCCGCGCGCAGGACGCCGCTCAGAACGCCCGGCCCTATGCGTCGCGCATGGCCGCGGTCATCGCCAACCTGGCCGCCTCGGTTTCCGGGCCGGGCGCGCCGCCGTTGCTGGTGGGCACGGGATCGCAGGCCAAGGAGCTGGTGGTGGTCGCGACCGCCGACCGCGGCCTCGCCGGCGGGTTCAATTCCTCGATCGTGCGCGCGGCGCGCGAGCATATCGGCGCTTCGATCGCGGCCGGCCGCCAGGTCTCGGTGCTGACCATCGGCCGCAAGGCGCGCGACCAGCTGCGCCGCCTCTACGGCGACCGCTACGTCGCCAGCCTCGAGGCCGGCAACAACCCGAGCCTGGCGCGGGCGCAGGAGGTGGCGAGCCTGATCACCGAGCGGTTCGAGGCGGGCGAGGCCGACGTGGTAACGCTCTACTTCAGCCGGTTCGGCTCCGTCGTCAGCCAGACGCCGACGGCCCAACAGCTGATTCCGGCCCAGGTGGCCGGCGCCCCGACCATCGATTTGAAAGGCGCGTGCTACGAATACGAGCCGGACGAAGAGACCATCCTCGCCACGCTGCTGCCGCGCAACCTGACGGTCCAGCTGTTCGTCGCCATGCTCGAGAACCAGGCCGGCTTCTTCGCCTCGCAGATGGCCGCCATGGACAACGCCACCCGCAACGCCGGCGACATGATCGCCCGTTTCACGCTGCAATATAACCGAGCCCGCCAGGCCCAGGTCACCAAGGAGCTGATCGAGATCATCTCCGGGGCCGAGGCGCTCTAGAAAGACGAGTCAGACCCATGGCCGACACAGCCGAAGCCCCGTCCATCCTCTCGCAAGCCGTCGCCAAGGGCTGGATCACCCAAATCATCGGCGCCGTGGTCGACGTGGAGTTCGACGGCCACCTGCCGCCGATCCTCTCGGCGCTGGAGACCGTCAACACCGACCAGAAGACTGGCGAGCCCTTCCGTCTGGTGCTCGAAGTGGCCCAGCACCTGGGCGAGAACACCGTACGCACCATCGCCATGGACACGTCGGAGGGCCTGACCCGCGGCCAGGAAGTGATCGACACCGGCAGCCCGATCATGGTGCCGGTGGGACCGGGCACGCTCGGCCGGATCATGAACGTGATCGGCGAGCCGGTGGATGAGAACGGGCCGATTCCGCACACCAAGCGCATGTCGATCCACCGACCCGCGCCGTCGTTCGAGGAGCAGACCACCTCGGCGGAGATCCTGGTCACCGGCATCAAGGTGATCGACCTGCTCTGCCCCTACACCAAGGGCGGCAAGATCGGCCTGTTCGGCGGCGCCGGCGTCGGCAAGACCGTGACCATGCAGGAGCTGATCAACAACATCGCCAAGGTCTACGGCGGCTATTCGGTGCTGGCCGGCGTCGGCGAGCGCACCCGCGAGGGCAACGACCTCTATCACGAGATGATCGACTCGAAGGTCAACGTCGACCCGCGCGAGCATGACGGCTCGACCGAGGGTTCACGCTGCAGCCTGGTCTATGGCCAGATGAACGAGCCGCCGGGCGCCCGGGCCCGCGTGGCGCTGACCGGCCTCGCGCAGGCGGAGTACTTCCGCGACGAAGAGGGCAAGGACGTGCTGCTCTTCATCGACAACATCTTCCGCTTCACCCAGGCCGGCTCGGAAATGTCGGCGCTGCTGGGCCGGATCCCGTCGGCGGTGGGCTACCAGCCGACGCTGGCCACCGACATGGGCCAGCTGCAGGAGCGGATCACCTCCACCAACAAGGGCTCGATCACCTCGGTGCAGGCGATCTTCGTGCCGGCCGACGACTTCACCGACCCGGCGCCGGCCACCGCCATGGCCCACCTTGACGCCACGACGGTGCTCAGCCGCGACATCGCCGCGCTCGGCATCTTCCCGGCCGTCGATCCGCTGGATTCCACCTCGCGGATCATGGACCCGCTGGTGATCGGTGAGGAGCACTACACCACCGCGCGCCGGGTGCAGGAGATCCTGCAGCAGTACAAGGCGCTGAAGGACATCATCGCCATCCTCGGGATGGACGAGCTGTCGGAGGACGACAAGCTGGTGGTGGCCCGCGCCCGCAAGATCAGCCAGTTCCTGTCGCAGCCGCTGAACGTCGCCGTGGCGTTCAACAACATGCCGGGCGTGATCGTGCCGCTGGAAGACACCATCCGCTCGTTCAAGGCCATCTGCGACGGCGAGTACGATCACCTGCCGGAAACCGCCTTCCGCCTGGTCGGCAGCATCGAGGAAGCGGTGACCAAGGCCGAGAAGATGGCCGCGGAAGCCTGACCATGGCTGGCAAGCTGCACTTCTCCCTGGTTTCGCCTGAGCGCGAGCTGTTCTCCGGCGCGGTCGATCAGGTCGATGCGCCGGGATCGGAAGGCGATTTCGGCGTGCTGGCGGGCCATGCGCCGTTCATGACCACGCTGAAGGAAGGCCGGGTGAAAGCCTATGACGAGGGCGACGTGCGGGTCTATGACGTGCGCGGCGGTTTCGCGGATGTGACAGCCGAAGGGCTCACCATTCTGGCAGAGCACGCCGAAGAGGTTATTTAGCCGCTTGGACGGCGCGCCAAAGCCTCGCTAGAAGGTTTACGACGCTCGTCCGACTATTGAGGAACGCCGCCCCATGCGCCTTGCGCTCGTCAGCCTGATGGCATTGGCCGCCGGCGCCAACGCCTTCGCCCAGCCCGCAGCGACCCCGCCGGCGAGCCCCGCCGAGACCGCTCCCGCCGCGTCGCCGACCCCAGCGCCGCCTGCGCCGCCGCCGGCCGCAACCACGGCGCCGACGCCGCCGGCTGCGTCACCGGTTTCTCCGCCGGTCGCAGCGCCGCCGGCGCCCCCGACCACTGCGGCCCCGACCACTGCGGCCCCGACCACCGCGGC
>DATNIH010000322.1:0-10416 GCA_035604515.1 Caulobacteraceae bacterium
GCGCGGTCGCCGGCTTGCTGAAACGACAAGGGCCGCCCTGAGGCGGCCCTAAATCGATACCGATCGGGTCGTCCCTCAGCCGGTCGTGAGCGCCGTCACGTCGCGACGGCGGGCGATGCGCAGTCCTGCGCCGACCAGGCCCAAGCCCATGAGCATCATCGCCCAGGCGGCGGGCTCAGGTACGGAAGCGACCGACACAAAAATGGTCGAGGGACTGGACTCCGTCGCCCCCGGAGTCAGGCCGACCAGGTTCTGATCGCACGAAGGAACGTTCGTGCAGACCGCGTCGACGAAGGCGAAACTGAAGCCCGCGTCAAAGACGCCGTTTTTGAACATCGGAAGCGTGTGTGCGCCGCTTGGGGTTCCTGTCAGAAAGAGCGTCATGTCGACGGATGAGTCGAGGGCGCTGTAGAAGAAGAAATCCGAGCCTGGCGTGCTGGAGACGGATTCTATCTGATGGCCGCCGCTTCCGATCGTCCCGCCCGTGTACGTGGTGACGAACGCGTAAGATCCGGATGCCAGCCCCGGGTCGCTCGAGCCGGTGATCGAGCCACTCAGGGTGTCGGTCGTCGTGTTCGTGCCTGAATTGTACGACTCGCTACCCTGTTGGTTGGTGAAGCTTCCTTGGTTGGGCGCGACTGGGCCCTGGCCGTACAGAACATAGTCCTGGCTGCTCGCGCCGAGATTGATGGTCACCGCCGCGTGCGCCGCGCCGCCAACAGCGGCAAGCGTCGCCGCCACGCAAATCGTCCCCAACGCCCGAACGTTCATGTCTCTCGCCCTCCAGGTCCCGCTCATCGGCGGTGCGCTCCCGAACGGGAGCGGACGCCGCTTAGATACCCACGTTCTGTTAACCATTTTGGACAGCTCTCGCAAATGAGACTCGCCTCACAGGCGACCGGCGCGACGCATGCCGCTGGGCGCCCGATCAGCCACCGAACACCGTGCGCAGCAGCCAGTAGAGCCCGCCGGCGAGTAGGATGGCGGCGGGCAGGGTCAGCACCCAGGCCAGCGCGATGTTGCGCAACGTGCCGCCCTGCAGCCCCGAGCCGTTGGCGGCCATCGTGCCGGCGACGCCGCTGGAGAGAATGTGCGTCGTCGAGACGGGCAGGGCGTAGTACTGCGCCGCCAGGATGGTGCTGGCGGCGACGATCTCGGCCGCCGCGCCCTGGGCGTAGGTGAGGTGGGTCTTGCCGATCCGCTCGCCGACGGTGACCACGATCCGCTTCCAGCCGACCATGGTGCCAAGGCCGAGCGCAATGGCGACGCCGACCTTCACCCAGGTGGGGATGAAGCGTGTGCCGCCCTCGAGATCGCCCTGGAACGTCTTGAGCGTCGCCGCGGTCGGCTTGTCGATACTGGTCTTGGCCTTGCCGACCAGCCGCAGCGCGTCGCCGACCAGGTACATGTCGTTGCGCAGGTTCGGCGTCTCGGCGGCCGGCACCAGCTTCAGCGACTTGTACTGGCTGACCTGCGCGCCGATGTCGTGGGCAATGACGCTGAGCGCTTCGTACACCGGCGGCTTGTCGAACTGGCGGGTGCGCAGCGCATCGCCGACCGTGGCGCGGGCGGCCTCGAGCGTGGGGACCGGCTGGGCCCCCGCGTGCTTGGCGAGCGCGGTCTCGGCCGCCTGGGCGCTCGCGACGAAGGCCGGCATCTTGCCGTCGGGCATGGTGCGGTTGAGCGCGTAGGCCGTGGGCGCCGCGCCGATCAGGATCAGCATGATCAGGCCCATTCCCTTCTGCCCGTCGTTGCCGCCGTGGCCGAACGAGACGCCGGTGCAAGTGAGGATCAGCAGGCCGCGGATCCACAGCGGCGGCGGGGCGTCGCTCTTGGGCTCCTGATAGAGCGCCGGCGTGCGGACCAGGAACTTCATGATCAGCAGCAGCAGGGCCGCGCAGATGAAGCCGATCAGCGGGCTGAACAGCAGCGCCTGGAACACGTTGACCGCCTGGTTCCAGTCGACGCCTGACGTCGCGCTGCCGGCCGGGGCCATCAGCTGGTTGGCGAGGCCGACGCCCATGATCGAGCCGATCAGCGCGTGCGACGACGAGTTGGGGATGCCGACCCACCAGGTGCCGAGGTTCCAGATGATCGCCGCGAGCAGTAGGGCGAAGATCATCGCATAGCCGGCCTGGTTGCCGACCTGCAGGATCAGCTCCACCGGCAGCAGGGTGATGATGGTGTAGGCGACCGCCCCGGAGGAGGTGATGACGCCAAGGAAGTTGAAAAAGCCGGACCAGACCACCGCGATCACGGGATGCAGGCTGTGGGTGTAGATCACCGTCGCGACCGCGTTGGCGGTGTCGTGAAAGCCGTTCACGAACTCGAAGCCGAGCGCGATCAGCAGCGCGATGCCGAGCAGGGTGAACACCCCGAGGTGGATCACCTCGCCGACGGCGGAGATGTCGCTGCGCAGGCCGTAGACGCAGTAGCCCAGCCCCATGACCAGCATGATCAGGAACATCGCGCGCGTCGCGACGTGCGGTTTCTCGTCCAGCTTCGGCGCCCCAGGCCGCGGTGCGGCGCCGGCGCCCATCGCCATGTCGGTCATCTCGGTCCCCTCAGGCCTCCAGGCCTTCCCGAGGCGGCAAGCTAGAGGCGAGGTTTCACACCTTGATGACAGCGCAGGGCGAGGGTCAGGGCGGGCTCACCAGGCGTCGATCCAGCGCAGTTTCTTGCCGGTGCGCTTCGGCGTCGGCGGCAGGCTGTTCAAGGCCCCCATGATCCAGCGGCGGGTGTCGGCGGGGTCGATCACGTCGTCGATGAAGAAGGACGTGGCGCGGTTCAGCGCTTTGCCGGACTCGTAGGCCTGGGCGACCATCTGGTCGAACTTGGCGCGGCGCTCGGCCGGATCGGCGATGGCGGCGAGCTCGTTGCGGTAGCCGAGCTTCACCGACCCCTCCAGCCCCATGCCGCCAAACTCCCCGGTGGGCCAGGCCACCGCGAACGCCGATTTCTGGTAGCTGCCGCCGGTCATCGCCAGGGCGCCCAGCCCGTAGCTCTTGCGTAGGAATACGCTCAGCAGCGGCACGGTGAGGTTCGCGCCGATGATGAACAGCCGCGAGCAGTGCCGCACCAGCGCGGTCTTCTCGATCTCCGGCCCGACCATCATGCCGGGTGTGTCGGACAGCGACAGGATCGGCACGTCGTAGGCCTCGCAGATCTGCATGAAGCGCGCGGCCTTGTCCGAGCCGTCGCTGTCGATCGCGCCGCCCAGGACCTTCGGATTGTTGGCGATCACCCCCATCGGCCGGCCCTCGATGCGGATCAGGGCGGTGATCATGGTGGTCCCGAACTTCGGCCGGATCTCCAGCACCGAGCCTTCGTCGGCGAGGGTCTGGATCAGCTCGCGGATGTCGTAGACCCGCAGGCGGTTCTCCGGAATGACGCGGCGCAGCTGGCGCTGGTCGGCGCACGACCAGCCCTGCACCGGTCCCTGGAAGTACGAGAGGTACTGCTTGGTGACGGCGACGGCTGCGGCCTCGTCCTCGACCAGGATGTCGATCACCCCGTTGGGCTCCTGCACCTCGACCGGACCAATGTCCTCGGGCCGGAAGACGCCGAGGCCGCCGCCTTCGATCATCGCCGGGCCGCCCATGCCGATGTTCGAGCCCTTGGTGGCGATGATCACGTCACAGCAGCCCAGCACCGAGGCGTTGCCGGCGAAGCAGCGCCCGGAGGTGATGCCGACCGTGGGGGCGAGCGCGCTCATCTTGCCCCAGGTCTCGAAGCCGCGCGTGCCGCCCCCGCCGCCGCCTTCGGTGTCGCCCGGACGCCCGCCGCCGCCTTCGCAGAAGAACACGGTCGGCAACATCCAGCGCTCGGCCAGCTCGATGACCCGGTCCATCTTGGCGTGGTTGTAGGCGCCTTGGGTGCCGGCCAGCACGGTGTAGTCGTAGGCCATCACCGCGCAGCGCGCGGCCTCCTCGCCGACCAGCGCGCCGTTGACGCGGCCCAGACCCATCACCAGCCCATCGGCGGGGGTCTGGTCGATCAGCTCCTCGAGGCTGTGGCGACGACGACGCGCCGCGACCGTCAGCGCGCCGTATTCGACGAAGCTGCCGGGATCGAGCAGATCGTCGACGTTCTCGCGGGTGGTGCGCTGGCCGGTCTTGCGGCGGCGGGCGACGGCGTCCGGCCGCGCCGCATCGAGTGTCTTGGCGTGCCGCTCCAGCACCAGCGCCAGGTCGGGGCGGATGTAGTCGAGATCGACTTCCTCGGCCTCGCCGGCGCCGGCTTCGCCGATATCGGCCTCCTCGAGGAAGGCAAGCGGGTGGTCCTCGAACACCGTGTCGCCGGCCTCAACGGTGAATTCGCGGACGTAGCCGGAGATATGGGCCACGATCACGTGCTCCATCTTCATGGATTCCATGATCGCCACCGGCTGGCCGGCGCGCACCGCATCGCCCGGCTGCGCCGCCAGGCTGACGATGGTGCCCTGAAGCGGCGCACGCAGGGCCGTTGTCCCTTCCGGCCCGACGATATCGGCGAGGACCGCAGCCTGGGGCGCGGGTGCGGCGACCGTGACGGGGCCCGCGTTGCTTTTGCCGTGCGCCAGCACCGCCAGCGGGTCGATGGCGTCGATCTTGGCCCCGGCGCGGCGTTGCAGTTCAGGCGCAACGGGCCGTTCCGGCGCCGGCTCGGGCGCCGCCTCAGCCGCCGCCTCAGCGACTGGTTCGAGCGCCGGCGCGATCGCGACTTCTGCGGCTGGCTCGGCCACAGGCTCTGGCGCTGCTCCGATCGCAATCTCAGCCTCTGGCTCGGCGATCGTCGCCGCCGCCACCTCGGCGGCTGCCGCGATCGCAACTTCGACCGCCGGCGTCGCAACGGGCTCGGTCAGCACCAGATCGTCCGCAGCGGCCGGCGCCTCAGCCGCCGCTGCAACGGCTGCTTTCGCCGCTGCCTCGGCCTCAGCCGCCGCTTCAGCCGTGAGTTCGCCGATGTGCTGCTCGACGTAGCGGGTGTGGATCGCGGTTTCGCCAGCCTCGAGGCGATGCATCAGCGCCTGCAGGAAGGGAATATTGCTGGCCGTGCCGGTCAGGTGGAACTCGCCCAGCGCGCGGCGCGACTTGGCGGCGGCCGTTTGCAGCGAGTCCGCATGCACGATCACCTTGGCCAGCAGCGAGTCGTAGCGAACGCTGGTGCGGTAGCCGGCGTAGCCGAAACCATCGACGCGCACGCCCGCCCCCGACGGCGGCTCGTAGGTCTCCAGCACGCCGCCGGTCGGGCGCACCTGGCCATCGGCGGTCATCGTCTCGAGATTGACCCGCGCCTGGATGGAGACGCCGTAGGCGGCCGGAACGGCGCTCTGCTGGCCGAGCCCAAGGCTCGCCAGCGTCGCCCCGCCGGCGATCTCCAGTTGCAGCCGCACCAGATCGAGGCCGGTGACCTGCTCGGTGACCGTGTGCTCGACCTGAAGTCGCGGATTGGCTTCGATGAAGGCGAAGCGTGGCTCGCCCTCGTTTTCGTTGACCAGGAACTCGATGGTGCCGAGGCCCTTGTAGCCCGCGGCATAGGCCATCTTCACCGCCGCGGCCCGTAGCGCGGAGCGCACGGCGTCATCGACGCCAACCGCCGGGGCGATCTCAACCAGTTTTTGGCGTTGGCGCTGCAGACTGCACTCGCGGTCCCACAGGTGGACGACGGCGCCGGTGCCCTCACCGAGGATCTGCACCTCGACGTGCCGCGCCCTGGGAAACAGCTGCTCGGCGTAGAGCCCGCCGTCGCCGAAGGCGGCCTTGGCTTCCGAGGCGCAGCGCTCGAACGCCTCGGCGAGGTCGGCGCGGCGGGAGACCGGCCGCATGCCGCGCCCACCGCCCCCGGCCAGCGCCTTCAGCATCACCGCCCCGCCGTCGCCCAGCGAGGCCATGAACGCATCCGCCTCTTCCAGCGAGGTGCGGCCGCGCGAGCCGGGCAGGGTGGGGATATCGAGCCGGCTGGCCAGCCCCAGCGCCGCGGTCTTGTCGCCGAACAGCGCCAGGGTCGCGGGGGCAGGGCCGACGAAGGTCACCCCGGCGTCGGCGCAGTCCTGAGCGAAGGCGGCGTTCTCGCTCAGGAAGCCATAGCCGGGATGGACCGCATCGCAGCCGCTCGCGCGCGCCACGCCGACGATCTGGGCGATGTCGAGATAGGCGCGGGCGCCCGAGCCCTTCAGCGCCACCGCCTCGTCGGTGCGGCGCGTGTGCAGCGACGTCGCATCGTCCTCGGCGAACACCGCGACGGTGGCGATGCCCATCTCCGCGGCCGTGCGGGCGATCCGGATGGCGATCTCGCCACGGTTGGCGATCAGCAGTTTCTTCAACGGGCGTATCCTCGGTGTGGCCACTAGCCTGCTCGCCGCTCGATCCCGAGCTCGGCCAGCACTTCGTCGGTGTGCTCGCCCAGTAGCGGGGCCGCGCGCGAGAAGGTCGGGCGCGCGCCGTCGTAGCGGAACGGCGGCTGCGGGGTGAAATGGTCTTCGACGTAGCGGCGGTATTGCACGGCCCAAAAGCCGCAGTCCTGCAGGTGCGGATCGGGGAAGAGCTCGTGCACGGCGATCACCGGCGCGGCGGGCGCGCCGGCCGCCTGCAGCAGCTCGGCGGCGGCGCGGGGTTCCTTGTCGGCGGCCCAGGCGGCGATCGCCGTTTCCAGCTGGTCCTCGCGCGCCTTGCGGCCGGCGAGCGAGCCCAGCGAGACATCGTCGGCCAGGTCCGGACGCCCGATCGCGCGGGCCAGGGCGCGCCACGCCGCATCGCTGTCGACCGCTACGGTGAGCCAGGCCTCGTGGCCCAGCGCGGGAACCACGCAACAGGGCGCCATATCGGCGCGGCGCGAGCCCGTCTGTGGCAGGCGCGCCTGCGCGACCTGCTCGGCGATGATCGACGACGCGCCGAGCTGGAACAGGCACTCGACCTGGCACAGCTCGACATCCGCGCCGCCCAGTCGCTCGCGGCCGAAGAGGCCGATCAGCGTCGCCGCGGCGCCATAGAGACCCGCCACCGGATCGCCGTAGGCGACGTGCTGATGGCAAGGCCCCCAGCCGTCGTGGCCGTTGACGAACGGCATGCCGCAGGCCTGCTCCACGGTCGAACCGTAAGCGCGCAGGCCCGAGAGCGGTCCGTCGCGGCCGAACGGCGGCATGGTGACCGAGACGACCGAAGGGTTGAGCCGCCGCTGATCGCGGGGCGCCAGACCGAGCTTGGCCATCACGCCGGGGCCCTGGTTGTCGAGCACGATGTCGCAGACGCTGACGATCGCCTCCGCCGCGCGGCGGTCCTCGGCGTCGGCCAGATCGAGGTCGAGGCCGCGCTTGGCCCGGTTCACGCACATGAAGTTGCGCGGCAGCTCCAGCGGCGGCGGATAGCTGTCCGGCAGCGGATCCCAGCCGCGCCACCAGTCCGGCTTGGCCTGGGATTCGATCTTCAGCACGTCAGCGCCGAGGTCGCCGAGGTAACGCGCGGCCAGCGGGCCGGCCCAGCCCATGCTGAAGTCGGCGACGCGCACGCCGTCGAGCGGCCCGGCTGGCCCGCCGCCGGCGCTGGCCTTGCGTTCGCCCTCGAAGGTGAAACGAAACGGCAGCGACGGCGCCAGCGCTCCGCCCGCCAGTGGCTCGAACGCGCCGCGACCGCGCCAATGCGGCAGGTTGGGCAGCTCCAGCGGCGGCGGCGCGGGCGTGATCGGGATGCGCAGGGCGTCGCCCTGTTCGACCCAGTAGTCAGTGGGTCGCGTCGCGAAGATCGGGGCCAGCACCGCGTCGAGCTGTTCGCCGACCACCAGCCGTTGCAGGGTCGTGGCCAGGTGCGGCAGGGCGGCAAGATCTGGCCGGCCGACCAGCCTGGTCAGCGCCGACCACTGCGCATAGGTCAGCGCGGTGACGCCGACGTAGCCGTCCGTGGTGCGATAGAAGTTGCAGGGGCAGGTCGGCGAAAACCGGTTCACCCCCAGCCGGTGGGCCTCGTAGCCGAGCGCGGCCGTGCCGACGGCGCCGGTTTCGGTCAGGCAAAGCGCCGCCTCGAAGATGCTGGCCTCGATGCGCTCGATGCGCCGCGTGCGGTCGAAGGTGCTGGCGAGGCCGGCGATGAAGCCGGTGAGGCCGCCCATGATCTGCGGCGCGACGCCCTGCGGCAGGATCGGCGGGCCTTCCGCTTCGCCGAAGCTGTAGGCGATGCCGGTCATCGCCTGCATGAGCGCGTCGTTGGCGCGCCAGTCGCCGTAGGCGCCGCGCGGGTCGAACCAGCTGATCGCCAGCAGCGTCGGCCGCGGCTTCAGCTCCGCCAGTCGCGCCTCGGCGTCCGCGATTTCGGCCTTGGTCTGACCGGCGATGACGATCCGGTGGTCGGCATCGGCCGCCTCAAGCGCCGCCAGCGCCTCGCCGGGCGAGCCGACCGCCTGCTTGCCCTGATCGAGCCATTCGGCGAGGTGCGGATCGAGCTTTGCCCCCCCACTGCGGATGACCGTCGCGCCCAGCCGCGAGAACAGACGCCCGCAGTACCGCACGGCGACTTCGCCGCCGAGTTCGGCGACGCCGATCCCCGCGAGCGGGCGCGCCTCGCTCAGACTCTCCAAGGCCGACGGCAAATCCATCCTCGCTCCCGTCCGGCTCTTGCGGGCGGCTGGGATCACCTTAGTCGGGAGGACGGCTGCGTCGAGCCTCAGAGTTCGCCTGTGAGGCGATCCGCCGCCTTCAGCGTCCCTGGAACACCGCCGCCCGGCGCTCGACGAACGACCGGATGCCTTCAGCGGCGTCGGCCGTCTGCATCACCCGCTCGCGGATCGTCGGCACCGCGGCGACGGCAGCGGCCTCGCCGGCTTCGGTGTAGGCGCGACCGGCTTCCTTGGTGACCTGGACGCCCAGCGGCGCGTTGGCGGCGATGAGCCGCGCGAGCGCCATCGCCCGCTCGACCTGCTGGCCGGCGGGCACGACCTCCTGCACCAGGCCGATCCGATAGGCCTCGGCGGCGCCGAACTCGTCGCAGAGCATCAGGTGGTACATCGCGTTCCCCCAGCCGGCGCGGCTGATGTAGCGGTAGTGCGCGCCGCCGAGCGGTGCGATGCCGCGCTTGGCCTCCATCTGGCAGAACCGGCAGTCGTCGGCGGCGACGACGATATCGCCCGCCAGCGCCATCTCGATCCCGACCGTGAAGGTGATGCCCTGCACCGCGGTGACGATCGGCTTGCGGCATCGCTTGCCCATGCCGAACGGATCGACATTCCCTTCCGGCCGGGGGATCGTCTTGGCGGTTGGGCCGAAGAACTTCGGCATATCGAGCCCGGCGGTGAAGTGGTCGCCAACCGCGCAGAGCACCCCGACCCAAAGCTCGTCGTCGCGATCGAGCAGGGTGAGCGCATCGGAGAGCTGGGCCATCATCTCCGGATCGAACGCGTTGCGCTTGGCCGGATTGTCGATGATCACCTTCAGGATGTGGCCTTCCCGTTCGTGGCGCACCTGGCCCGGCGGCGGTGTCTCGGTCATCTCGCGCTCCCACTCGTGGCTTATGGGGAGGGACGATAGCGGGTCGGCCAGGGTTGTCAAAGAGGACTAACATCTACCAAGTCTCGGTCTTGGCCGGGCGTCAGTCCCGGCCACCCAAGCACGCAGGCCCTGCCGTGGCCGCGGCGACGCGGCCATCCAACGGTCGGCGTTCATGGATCGCCGGGACGAACGCCCGGCGATAACCGACCGTCGAGGGGACGCGGGCCCGTATGCCGCTCAGGTTTACCGCGCGCCCATCAGCCGACAGTCGACCCTGCGGCGCTTTTCCCCGTAGAAGCAGGATCGCCCAGGGAGCGAACGAAGCATGACCTACCCCACACCCAACTTCTCCATCGACCTGACCGGCCAGACCGCGCTGGTGACGGGCGCCTCGTCGGGGCTGGGCCTGAGGTTCGCCAAGACGCTGGCGGCGGCCGGGGCGAAGGTGGCGCTGGCCGCCCGGCGGGTGGAGAAGCTCGAGCAGGTGTGCACGGAGATCCGCGAGGCGGGCGGCGTGGCCGAGCCCTTCGCCCTCGACGTCATGGACGCCGAGCGGTGCATCGCCGTTGTGGGCGAGGTGGAGGCGACGCTCGGACCCGTCACCATCCTGGTCAACAACGCCGGCATCCCCGACGCCCAGCGCGCGCACAAGATGTCGCTCGAGCTGATCGACCGGGTGCTCGACACCAACCTGCGCGGACCCTTCGTCCTCTCCTGCGAGGTGGCCCGCCGGCTGATCGACCAGCAGCTGCCTGGCCGGATGGTCAACATCTCCTCGGTCGGCGCGTTCAGCTACGGCGGCAATGGGGCGGCGCTCTATTCGATCACCAAGGCGGCGATCATCCGCATGACCGAGGCGCTCGCCGTCGAGTGGGCGCGCTACAACATCAACGTCAACGCCATCGCGCCGGGCGCCTTCGCCTCGGAGATGATGGACGGCATGCTGCAGCGCATCGGCGACA